>JAFSKG010000018.1 GCA_017449075.1 Lachnospiraceae bacterium | reverse complement strand
TGGCATAAATAACTTTGCATATGTCACTTACAATCACAAGAGAAAGCATGCTTCTCTTAATTACTTAACTCCATTTCAGAAAAGATATGCAAGTTAAAATAATTCGTACTAACTATTACTAATTATATTGACTTATATACATCAATAATAGATGCGATTACTTCGTTACAAATGACAAAGAGTTGAAAAAGTATGATAAAATAAAAGTCATATTGGTTGATGAGTTTAAAAAAATATAATATATTTGACCTTTGTTTGACAGTATGTTAATGAATTATTTTATAAATTTGATTATCGCCCTCACCCTCACTCTAATCATCGAGTTCATCCCGATAGTTATATTTCTAAAGATAAGCCCTACATACTTCGCTGCCGTGAATATACTTACAAATATCATAGCAAATACGGTGGTATTTATTATTGACATTTGCAGAATTTATAAGTTTGGATTTATAGGGGGAATGGCGGTAGATAGGTTAAAAGTTATTTTTGTTGTTGAGATATTTGTTGTAATTTCGGAAATTATTTTTTACTATTTATATTTAGGGAAAAAGAATTTATTTAAAATATCTATACTTACTATTATCGCGAATGTCCTATCTTATTTTTTAGGAAAATACATTATTGGTCTGATGTAGGAGGGAACTATGTTTTTAGACATTATTGTAGAAACAGAGGAAATAATTGAACCAATTATTAATGAAGGCAAACCAGCGGTTATGCCAATAGTTGTTGTGGCTGTGGTTGTGGTTGCTATTGTAATAGCAGTTTTATGCAAATTGGTTATTAAGAGAGAACTTTCTAATGCGAAAAGAGTATAGCAGCATAGAATTATCATACGGATTTTTATTTTTAATTTTTCATCTTTGCATTGAAGTTGTAAGTTATGCACTCTTTTATTTGAAATTTAAAAGCCATATGGTGACATTTTTTGTCATATTATATGACTTTTTTGCTTTTTGCCCTCAACTTTTAGTAGGAGATTTTTATAATAGAAATAAAAAAACAAATATTGGCCTAATAGGAGCAGCATTTTTTGTGGCTGCTATTTTATTAGCAAAATTTGACAACTTTAATATATATTTACTTTCAGTTTTGTTGCTCGCAATTGGAAATGCTTTTTTGCATGTGTGTGGTGCTGTTGCCACTGCATCAGTATCTCAAAATAAAATTTTTCCAAGTTCATTATTCGTTGCTGGCGGAACATTTGGGATTATCATTGGAAGGTATCTTGCAAATATAAAAATAAACACTTATTATTTGTTTATTCCGATATTAATTATTGTTTTTATTTCAATTTTTACAGCAAAAAGATGGTGCAAGAGTAAAGTTGAGTCTATTAATGTTGACATTGTAAATAAAAAGTATTCGTTTGCAGTAATTTTGCTAATAGCTATTATAGTGGTAATGGTGAGAAGTTATATGGGATTTGTAATTCCTATAAATTGGAAGAGTGAATTTTATCACAGCATTTTATTATTTACTTTCCTTGGTATTGGTAAGGCGATTGGCGGTCTGCTCTGTGATAAATTTGGATATAAGTTTGTAGTAACTATTTCAACTTTACTATGTGTGCCATTTATAATTATTGGAAAAGATTTTATGTTCGCTTCACTATTTGGGATGCTACTTTTTTCAATGACTATGAGTGTGACTTATGCGATGGCGCTCAGCATTATTAAAAATAATCCTGGGGTGGCATTTGGTGTGACCACCATAGGATTGTTCTTAGGAGCCGTGCCAGTATTTTTCATTAAGTTTGATGCGCTTACAAGTATGGTGTTAGTTGTTCTTTTGTCATTAGTTAGTTATATTCTTCTAAATATAAGCTTGAAGAATTGATAAAGATTATGGTCTTTAATGCTTAAGTTTATTGACTATACTTATATTTTGTGCTAATATCATTACAATTGAATAAATATTTTCACATTCAATTGATTGGGAGATAGGAGGGTAGCTGGTGCGCCCCGCGGTCTTCAACACCGTTGTGAAAGGTCAACTTTCGGCTAGGTTCGATTCCTAGCGTCTCCGTTTATTAATTAGTTGAAACCAAGGAAAATGATGTAATTTTTTTAATGTTCTTTGGTTTCCAAAGAACTTTTTTATTTCAGGTATATATTATGGATAAGAATGAAGTTTTGAGAAAAATTCCACAAGTAGATGAAATCCTTAAGGACAAGGAGTTGGTTTCTATTGTAGAAAAAACTCCACACGACTTTTTGACTAACTGCATAAGAGAGGTCATAATTGACACTCGTGCAAATATTTTGAATGGAATTGAAAAAGACATTGATAAGAGGAAACTTATAGAAAAAGTAATTTCTAAAGTAGAAAAGAAATCAAAGCATAGTCTAAGGAAACTTATCAATGCGACAGGCACAGTACTTCACACAAATCTTGGTCGTGCTGTCATATCAAAAGATGCGACTGATGCGATGATAAGCGTTGCATATAATTATTCAAATCTTGAGTATGATTTAAAAAGAGGTGAGAGAGGCGACAGGCAGTCTCATATTGAAAAGCTTATCACAGAACTCACTGGCTGCGAAGCTGCGATGGTTGTAAACAATAATGCTGCAGCAACTATTATTGTACTCGCTGCGCTTGCTCACGATAAAGAAGTTATAATTTCCCGCGGAGAGCTGATAGAAATTGGTGGGTCATTTAGAATTCCAGAAGTAATGTCTGAAAGTGGAGCAATACTTAAAGAGATTGGCACGACGAATAAGACAAAACTTTCTGATTATAGAGATGCATTTGATGAAGAAAAAACTGCTGCGATTATGAAAGTTCACACAAGTAATTATCGAGTTGTGGGCTTTACTGAGAGTGCAGAGTTAAAAGACCTTATGCCACTTGGGGAAGAACTTAATATACCAGTTATTTATGATATGGGAAATGGACTCTTCGTAGATTTAAATGATTATGGCATTGACGAGCCTACTGTTCCAAACCTTGTGAAAGATGGAGCAGATGTGATATTATTTAGTGGGGATAAACTTCTTGGTGGTCCTCAGGCTGGAATCATAATCGGTAAGGCAAAATATATAAATAAGATGAAGAAGCATCCGCTTGCGAGAGCATTTAGGGTTGATAAGTTTACTATTGCGGCACTCACTTCTACTTTATTTGAATATTATGATGTGAAGAGAGCAAAAAAGAATATACCAATTTTAAATATGATTACTGCAAGTAAGGATGAGTTAAAAGATAAGGCAGAAAAAATTGCATATGAATTAAAATCAAAATGTAAAGCTGATATAAATGTAGAAGAGATAAAGGACCAAGTTGGTGGTGGAACTGCGCCAGATGTGTATCTTGATGGGTATGCAGTTTCAATTATTAAGAAGGATAAGGCTGCTGAAAAGATAGAGAGAGAGCTGAGGGCTCTTGATGTACCAGTTGTGGTGAGAGTGGCGCATGATAAGATACTGGTGGATGTGAGAACTATTTTGGAAGATGATACAGAGATATTAATTGATGAGTTGATAGAAGTTTTGAAGTAGATATGCAAAATATTATTATAGGAACAGCAGGTCATGTGGATCATGGTAAGACCTTTTTAATTAAAGCTCTTACTGGTTTTGACACTGACCGCTTGAAAGAAGAAAAGAAAAGAGGCATCACCATTGAAAATGGCTTTGCAAATCTCCCAAATGATTTAGGACTTCATTTGGGAATTATTGATGTGCCTGGACATGAGAAGTTTGTAAAAAATATGCTTGCCGGAATCGGTGGCATTGACCTAGTCCTTCTTGTTATATCACTTGAAGAGGGCATCAAGCCACAAACTATAGAACATTTTGAAATTATAAAATCGCTTGGCATAAAAAAAGGAATTATTGTTTTCACAAAACTCGACTCTGAAAATAAAGTTGACTTTAATGTTTTAAAAGACCAGGTAAAGGATTTAGTTGCTGGTTCTAATCTTGAAAATGCAAAAATGATCTGTGTGTCGAGTCTCACAGGTCAAAACATAGATGTACTTAAGGAAGAAATATTTAACTTAGTAAAAGAGATAGGCGAAAGAAATAATAATAAGGAATTAACGCGACTTCCTATAGATAGAGTTTTCACTATGGAAGGTTTTGGAACTGTAATAACTGGCACTTTGATGGAAGGAAAGATTGATACAGGCGATGAACTTATGGTTTACCCATCGCAAAAAGTTGTGAAGGTTCGCCAAATTCAATCTCATGGAAGAGTTGAGCCATCGGCATTTGCAGGACAGAGAACGGCAATAAATCTTTTAAATGTAAAAAAAGACGAACTTGAAAGAGGTGACGTTCTTGCAGAAAAATCTTCTATAATACTTAGCGAGATGATTGACTGTAGAGTAAATATGTTTAAGTCGGCTAGAAGAAAAATCAAAAATGGCGAGAAACTGCATTTTAATTATGGCTCAAAGCAGACTGAAGCAAGTGTCAAAGTGATAAATGATGAATTCATACAATTCAAATTTGATAAGCCTATACCAATTAAGAGAGGCGACAAATATATTATAAGATTCATAAGTCCGGCAGAAACATGTGGTGGTGGTATAGTTTTAAACATTTCGTCAAAGAGATATAAGTTAGAAAATGACATAGCATTAAATCATTTTAAGGCTATAGATAGCAATGATGATAAGAAAGTTCTGCTTGAGATAATCAATGATTCAAGTTCTGATTTTCCAGACATATCATTTTTATCTAAAAAGATGAATCAGAGTATAAATGATGTCAAAACCAAACTTGAAGAACTTTTAAATGAAGAGCAGATAGTTGTTATTAATTCAATTAAAAATAAAAATGATAACACATATGACAAGATAAATAGTAACTCAATTATACTTTCTAATAAGTTTTATGAAGGAGCGAAAAAGTATATTCTCGACATTTTAAATAAGTTCCATAAAGATAACCCAATTGCGAAGGGACAAAAGAAAGAAGAAGTTAAAAGTATATTGTTTAAGAGATATACTAAAGTTGGCGACACGGCATTTGAAAATCTTTTAAACTATATGATAGATAAAAAAGTTATCAAGCAGGTCAATGATTTAATAGCAACAGCAGACTTTAACGTAGTGATGGATGACAAGCAGTCTAAAGAGATTTCTGCAATAGAGAAAAAATATCTTGATGCAGCATACACTATGCCGGCTACTGGGGAAGTTGTAGAAGAGTTTGCCACTATTAAAAATGGCAAAAATAACAAACTTGAGATTAGACAAATGATAGTGGACCTTGCAAAAGAAGGGAAACTTGTAAAACTTTCAAATGAATATTACATTCACAAGACACACTTTGATAAAGCACTTGAGATAGTATATAAATTATTTGAAAAGAGCGACAAGATAACCATGCCAGAGCTTAGAACAGAACTTGAAACATCAAGAAAGTATGCTATACTTATTATAGATTATTTAGATCAAAAGAGAATTACAAAACTTGTAAGTGATTATAGAATAAAAGGAGAAAGATATGGCAAAGTATGATAAAGCAGCGACGCTTAAATTTTTAGATGATAATGGCTACAAGTACGAAAAAGTAGAGCATGAAGCACTGTACACTATGGAAGAACTTGATGCGGCTGGTATTACTAAGATTGGTGAAGTTGCAAAGAATTTATTTTTGAGAAATGCAAAAGGCGACAAGCACTACCTTGTAGTTGTGCAGGAGAGCAAGCAACCTGATACTAAGAAACTCGCTATGCTTCTTGGTTCAACTCGTCTTTCATTTGGTTCTGCTGAGAGACTTGAAAAGTACTTGGGTGTAACTCAAGGCTCTGTATCACCACTTTCAGTATTAAATGACGAAAAGCATGAGGTTATAGTTGCATTTGACCAGGGACTTATGGGAAAGGACAAAATAGGCGTCCACCCTTGCGAAAATACTGCTACCTGCTTCATGAGTTTTAAAGACCTAAAGACTATTATAGAAAAAAACGGCAATAAGTTTATCTGTATCAAAGTTTAAATATGAATAAGAATAATCCATATGTAAAGCTTATAAGTATATTTGCGACTTTCTTTATCTTCTTAGGAGCGCTAGTGTTTATGAAAAATGCCGGAGTACCACAAGTCGCAAGAATAATAATTGCTATAGTTCTTATCTTTGTCATTGACTTTGTCAAGGGCAAGATATTTAGGTAGTATTAAAATTTTCTTGAAAATATTGGTTATAGGTGCTATAATCTAGCCATATAGGTGGTCAGGAGAATTCTGCCCATCAAAAAATTTTGGAGGAAAAAATTTTATGAATGCTATTACAATTATGAAAGGACTTTGCATCGTAGGCTTAGTTCTTTGTGTAGTAATGATGTTCTGGAAACAAGGTCAACTTGTAAAGACTGCTGAAGGAAAAGAGCAAGTTGCTCATGGTTTAAAACCAAAGAATTTCATTTCCACTGCTCTTGTAGGTCTTATTGCAAACTTCTTCGATACACTTGGTATCGGATCATTTGCTCCATCATCATCTGCTTTCAAGTTCACAAAATCAGTTGATGACCTCTTAGTTCCAGGAACACTTAATGTTGGTGATACTGTTCCAGTTTGTCTTGAGGCAATTTTATTCTTTGAAGCATTTAACATCGATCCACTTACTTGTGCACTTATGTGTATCACAGCAACTGTTGGTGCATTCCTTGGTGCTTCTATCGTTTCTAAATGGGATAGAACAAAAGTTCGTTGGGGATTTGGTATTGGACTTTTCATCCTTGCTATCATAATGTTATCTAAGCTTATGAAGTGGGGACCATTTGCCCTTAGCAATTTAGAGTATGCTGAGAGTCAAATCGGAACTGTTGTTAATGGACTTAAAATAGAGAGAGTAGGAGAAGACATTGCAGCAGTTGGATTAGTAGGAACTAAACTTGTTGTTGCATGTGTAATTAACTTTTTACTTGGTGCAGCAATGTGCTTAGGGGTTGGTCTTTATGCTCCTTGTATGGCATTGTGCTTCTTAATTGGTCTCCATACTGGTATGGCATTCCCTATTATGATGGGTTCTTGTGCATTCCTTATGGCATTTGGTAATGGACCTAAGTTCATTATGGAAGGAAGATACGATGTAGTAGCATGTTGGAACCAAGCTATTTTTGGAGCTATCGGTGTATTCCTCGCATATTATGTAGTTAAGTCAATGAATTTGCAAACACTTACATTACTCGTTGTTGTAGTATGTTTCATTACTAGTATCCTTTACATAAGAGATGCAGCTACTGGATCAAAATCTTAATAGTATACATATGATATTATATAAACTACCGCATAAAGGCGGTAGTTTTTTTATTACAAATTATTGAATTTTTCTTAAAAATACCTTAAATGTATATTGATTAATATGGTTATAGGTGGTATAATTTACACGTTGACTAATAAGCAAAATTAAGTGCAGGTTTGCATTTAGTTTAAAGTGCTTTATGGTATAAATTATTTTTAAGAGGTGTGCTCATGGCAAAGAAAAGTGTAGTATCTAAAGCAAAAAAAAGTGCTACTAAGGTTGCAAAAAAAGTGACAAAGGCAGCTTCTAAGACAGCTACTAAAGTAACTAAGGGTATAAAGAAAGTTACTAAGCAAGCGAAGGAACCTGTGATTGCAATTAAGAGCACTGGCGATATTGAATTGTTATTAAAACAACACGTTGGTAAACCTTGCGTTCCATGTGTTAAGAAAGGTGACAAGGTTACAGTTGGAACATTAGTTGCTAGACCACAAGGACTTGGTGCAAATATTCATTCATCAGTAGATGGAGTAGTTTCAAAGATTACAGATGAGGCTATCTTTATCAAACCAAGTAAAGAACTTACTACTATCGGTGCAAAAGTACCAATGACAGTAAAAGCAAAGAAAGAAGACTTACTCGGTAGAGTTACTGAGGCAGGTGTAGTTGGTATGGGTGGCGCTGGGTTCCCTACAGGTGTTAAACTCTCTACTGATTTGAAAGGTGGATATATACTTGTAAATGCGGCAGAGTGTGAACCTGTGTTTGTTCACAATATGTCTCAGATTTTGAAATATCCAAAAGAGATAATTAAAGGCATACATTATTGTATGAAAATTTCAAATGCAAGTAAAGCAATCATTGCATTAAAACCTAGACATGTACCACAACTCAATGCTTTACTCAATGAACTTAAAGATATAAAAGATATTCATATACATATACTTCCATATGGACCTAGTGGAGAAGAAAGAGCAGTAGTAAGAGAATGTCTTGGTGTACTTCTTCCAGTTACTTCACTTCCATCAGAAGCTGGAGCTCATGTTATAAATGTCGAGACAGTGCTTCGTGTATATGAAGCAATAGAGTATGGAAGACCATGTGTTTCTAAGACATTGACTGTAGCAGGAAAACTTAAGAACGGAAGACAACCTATGGTATTTATGGATTTACCTGTAGGTATGAAAGTAAGAGATGTACTTGAACTTGCAGGTGGTATAGATGGAAAGTACGGCGAGATAATAATGGGTGGACCATTCATGGGTAAACCTTGTAAATTAGATGACCCTATCACAAAAACCACAGGTGGACTTATAGTTACAGAGCCATTTAAAGATTTTAAAGGTGCAAAGACAGGAATACTTGTATGTGCATGTGGCGGAAATGAGGAGAGACTTAGAGATGTTGCTGCAAAACAAAATATGAAAGTTGTTGAAGTGCAATTCTGCAAGCAAGCTCTTGACCCAAAAGGTAATGGAGTTCGTAAATGTGAGAACCCAGGAAATTGCCCAGGTCAGGCCATCAAATGTATGAATATAAAGAAGGCTGGAGCAACTGACATACTTGTAGCTAATTGTGAAGATTGTACAAATACAGTTATGGGCTCAGCTCCAGGATTAGGACTTACTGTTCATCACCAAAGCGATAATGTATTTGATACATTTGGTATGGAGAATGTGAGAAAACTCAAACACTCTAAATATTATGAAGGGCCAATACCAGAGGGATGCACTGCTTCAACAGGTCCAAACTATAAGATATTTAAGACAAATGAAGTTGCATCATCAGAACATAAAGATGGTGGTGTAAGTGAAGATTATAGCAAGCCATATGTATTTAAAGAGGATACACCAGATGGTGAGCTTGTGATAAGTATACAAAGCGGCTCAGATATATCAGTAAAGTATGAAGATTAAAAAGGATATATTAATTTAAATATATATTTAGAATAAACTAAGGAGGAAAATTTATGTCTATTTCAGCAGAATACGCTCAAGAACACCTTAATGATCCAGCGGTTCTATGTTGTAGAAGAGAGGCTGGTACACAGCTTTCTCATCACGACCTTGAAGATCCGGCAATATTTGATGATTTGGTATCATCAGGATTATTAAAACTTGATGGCGCGTTAACTATTGGACAAGTAATGGGTTCAACTCTTACAAAGACATTGGACTCACTCAATCCAATACTTAAAGATTGCGTAGACAAAGTTCAAGAGGCAGCAGCGTCTGCAGTAGCTCCAGCAGCTACTCCAACAGCACCTGCAGCAGCAAGTTCAGTAACACAATCTTTTAGTGGTGGAAAATTGAAAATCCACATTGGAGAAGGAAAAGGAATTGATTTAGAGATCCCTATGGGTCTTGGCGGAGGAGTAGCAAGTTCTGGTGCAGCAGGAGCTGTAGCAGGAGGAGCAAGTGCAGAAGGAAGTGCAGCAGTAGGAGCAGAAAAAGTTGTTAGAACTCTTACAAGAAAGCATTTCAACATCACAGAAGTTAAGAGAGGAAAAGAAACTAAGATTGACGGAACTACTCTTTATATAAGAGAAGGAATTGAGAAAGAAGCAGTAGAGTCTCAAGAGTTAGTTCATGATTTGAAAGTTGATATTATTACAAAAGATAACTATCACATTTATTCAGAGACTATAATGGACACACAACCAATAGCTACTAAAGAAGGAGACTCAGAACTTGGTACTGGTGTTACTAGAGTTCTCGACAATGTAGTTATGATGCTCACAGGAACTACTGATGAGGGAGTTCAAATCGGTGAGTTCGGTTCATCAGAAGGTTACCTTGATGAAAATGTAATGTGGAATCGACCATCATGTCCTGACCACGGTGATATAATCATAAGAGGAACAGTTAAGATAGAGAACTTAAAGAACATGGAGAGACCGGGTCCTCTTGCTGCTCATAAAGCTTTTGATGTTATCACTCAAGAAATCAGACTTGCACTTAAAGAGCTTGATGAGAAGTATTGCGTAAGCAAAGAAGAGTTCAAGCAAGTTCGTCGTCCAGGAAAGAAGAAAGTTGCACTTGTAAAAGAAATCATGGGACAAGGTGCAATGCATGATAATTTAATTCTTCCTGTAGAGCCTGTAGGTATTTTAGGAGCACATCCAAATGTAGACCTTTGTAACGTACCAGTTGTATGTTCACCACTTGAGGTTCTTGATGGATGTATTCACGCACTTACTTGTATAGGACCAGCATCAAAAGAGCAATCAAGACACTATTGGAGAGAGCCAATGGTACTTGAAATGTTATTTGATGAAGAGATAGATTTTGCAGGAGTTATATTCGTAGGTTCACCACAAATCAACTCAGAGAAGTTCTATGTATCTAAGAGAGTTGGTATGACTTGTGAAGCTATGGATGTAGAAGGTGCAATAGTTACTACTGAAGGATTTGGAAACAACCACGTTGACTTTGTATCTCACATTGAGCAAATCGGTATGAGAGGAATCAAAGTTGTTGGTATGTCATTCTGTGCTAAGCAGGGTGCTCTCGTTGTAGGTAACAAGTATGTTACAGCAATGGTTGACAACAACAAGTCAGAAGCTGGTATTGAAAATGAAATCCTTGGAAACAACACTCTTTGCCCAGAAGATGCAGTTCGCGCTATCATGATGCTTAAAGCAGAGATGACTGGAGAGCCAATTAAGAAACCAGAAAAGGAATGGAATCCAAATGTTAAGTCACAAAATATTGAACTCATTTCTTCAGTAACTGGTAAACCAGTTGAACTCGTTAAGAATGAGAAATCACTTCCAATGAGTGATAAGTATAAGAAGAAATATGCAAACGCATAAAGCGAAATATATCGACAAGGTGAATTACTACGAAGGAATTATCACTGAAGTGCACGACGGTTCTGTCGCGCTTGATATAAAAGGTCGCCTTGGTTCTATAAGGATACCGAAGCGAATGATAATTTCTGACTATGAATTAAAAGTTGGGCAAGAAGTAGCATTTAATATGAGCTTCATTGAACAAATTAGTAATTAACGAAAATTGAAAAGGAGAATATTATGAGTTATACAGTAGTTAAAGGAATGCAATCAGAAATATTTGCACCTGTTACACCTCCACCAGTATGGGCTCCAGTAACTAAGCCACTTAACAAAATGATAGTAGCTATAGCAACTGCAGCTGGTGTTCACTGCAAATCTGATGAGAGATTTAACTTATCTGGAGACTTTACTTGGAGAAAAGTTCCAGATAATACTAAACCAGAAGACTTGATGGTTTCCCACGGTGGATATGACAACAGTGATGTTAATAAAGATATAAATTGTATGTTCCCATATGAGAGACTTCATGAATTAGCAAAGAATGGAGTAATTGGTGGAGTAGCTAAGACCCACGCAACATTTATGGGTGGTGGCGGAAACCAAGAGAAGTTTAAAAATGAGACTGGACCAGAAATTGCTAAATTCTTAAAATCAGAAGGAGTAGATGCTGTGCTCATGACTGCTGGATGAGGAACCTGCCATAGGTCTGCCGTGCTCGTGCAGAGAGCTATTGAAGAAGCAGGAATACCAACTATTATCATAGCAGCCCTTCCTCCGGTTGTTAAGCAAACTGGTACTCCACGTGCTACAGCACCACTTGTACCAATGGGTGCAAATGCTGGTAAGCCACATGATGTAGAAATGCAATATAACATTTGTAAGGATACTCTTGAGCAATTAGTTAAAATAGATGCTCCAGGAAAGATAGTTCCACTTCCTTATGAATATGTAGCAAAAGTTTAATACTTGTTTAGTTTATAAACAAAAAAAGCAAGAGTCAAGGCTCTTGCTTTTTTATTATAGTAGTTAAATATTGAAAATATTATGATTTTGTATTAAAATAGAACCATATGACGTTTTTAGGGGGTTATTATTATGAAAAAGATTTTAAGTATTTTACTTGCAAGCACAATGATATTTACCCTTGTTGCTTGTGGAAGTAAAAGTGCAGCAACTACAACTACGGTTGCTGAAAACAAAGAAAATGTAGAAACCCAAGCACCAGTTGCAAAATCTGGTAACATTCATATCGGTATAGTAACTGGTTCTGTATCACAATCAGAAGATGATCGTCGTGGCGCAGAGAAATTTCAAGAGATGTATGGAGCTGATAATGTAAAGCTTGCTATATATCCTGACAACTTTACTGATGAACTTGAGACAACAATTCAAACTATTGTAAATCTTTCTGATGATCCAGATATGAAGGCAATAGTTGTAAACCAAGCAGTGCCTGGAACTACAGAGGCATTTAGAAGAATCAAAGAGAGACGTCCTGACATACTTTGCATCGCAGGAGAATCACATGAGGATTTACCAGAGATTGGTTCAGCTGCAGATCTCGTATGTAATAACGACTTCGTAGCAAGAGGATATCTTATCATCAAGACTGCTCATGAACTTGGATGTGATACATTTGTTCACGTATCATTCCCAAGACACATGGCCTATGAGACTATGAGCCGTCGTGTCGCTATCATGAGAGAGACTTGCAATGAGTATGGTATGAAATTTGTTCTTGAGACAGCTCCAGATCCAACATCTGATGTAGGTGTATCAGGTGCACAGGCTTACTTACTTGAGAAAGTTCCTGAGTGGGTAGAGAAGTATGGCAAGAACGCTGCTTACTTCTGTACAAATGACGCTCACACAGAGCCACTTCTCAAACAACTTCTTGCATATGGTGGATACTTTATAGAGGCAGACCTTCCATCACCACTTATGGGTTATCCAGGAGCACTTGGTATAGATCTTACAGCAGAAGCTGGTGACTTTGAGAAGATTTTAAATAAAGTTGAAGCAGCAGTTAATGAAAAAGGTGGAGCTGGAAGATTTGGTACTTGGGCATATAGCTATGGCTATACTCAATCAGCAGGACTTGCACAACACGCATTAAATGTTGTAAAAGGTGAGAGTGAATTAAAAGATATTGATGATATTGCAAAAGCATATAGAGTATTTACTCCAAAGGCAGCATGGAATGGTTCAAACTATACAAATGTTGACACAGGAGTTAAGCTTGGAAATGTATTCCTTGTATATCAAGATACTTATATAATGGGTAATCCTGGTAAATACATGGGTGCTACTGAAATCAAAGTTCCTGAGAAGTATTTCTCAATAAAGTAATTTGTAGGGGCGGATAGCATCCGCCCCATTTTTTAAAATAGGTGATTTTTTTATGAGCGAAAATGTTTTGGAAATGAAAAATATTCAGAAGTCATATTATGGAACCACTGTTCTTCATGACATAAATTTAAGTCTTAAAGAAGGAGAGATAGTAGGTCTAGTTGGAGAAAATGGTGCTGGCAAAAGCACACTCATGAATATTTTATTTGGCGATGAAGTGATATCAAGTACTGGCGGCTACGAAGGCGAGATTAAAATGTTTGGCAAGACAGTGCATATAGGAAGCTCAAGTGATGCACTTAGACTTGGCATTGGTATGGTTCATCAAGAGTTTTCATTGATACCAGGATTTACTGCGACTGAAAATATATTATTCAATAGAGAACCTATCAAGACAAATTTTGTATCAAATGTTTTTGGAGACAGACTTGACACTTTAGATAGAAAGAAAATGAGAGAGGTGGCTAAATCAGCCATTGATAAGGTTGGAGTTAAGATTGATGATGACATGCTTGTATCAGTTATGCCTGTAGGGCATAAGCAGTTTACTGAGATAGCAAGAGAAATTAGTAAAGATAATCTTAAAGTTTTGATTTTAGATGAGCCAACTGCAGTTCTTACTGAGAAAGAAGCGTCTACTATGCTTGAATCAATAAAGAGTCTTGCAAGCAAAGGAATTGCAATTGTATTCATATCACATAGATTAAATGAAATTTTAGATATTTGCAATCGAGTTGTAGTCATAAGAGATGGTTATGTGGTAAAAGATAGTGACATAGATAAGATTACTGTAGAAGAGATAACCAAACAGATGATAGGCAGAGAAGTAGATACTAAGGCAAGAAAAACTAGAAGTAATCAGAGTAATGACATAATAATGTCTATAAAAAATCTTTACGTAGATATGCCTGGTGAAAATGTAAAAAATCTTTCACTAGATGTAAGAGATGGTGAGATACTTGGTATAGGTGGACTTGCAGGACAAGGAAAACTTGGCATACCAAATGGCATAATGGGGCTCTATGATGCTGAAGGAGAAGTCATATATAAAAATGAAAAAATTAATATAAATGACCCTATGAGTTCACTTAGTAGAGATATAGCATTCGTATCTGAGGACAGAAGAGGAGTAGGACTTTTATTAGATGAGTCGCTCGAATGGAATATTTCTTTTTTGACGATGCAAGTTAAAAATAAGTTTTTAAAAAATCTCTTCGGCAAACTTATTTCATTTAGAGACAACAGTGAAATAAAAAATGTAACAGACAATTATATAGATGCACTGAATATAAAATGTACAAGCTCAAAGCAAAAAGCAAAAGAGTTATCAGGTGGAAATCAGCAGAAGGTGTGTCTAGCTAAGGCATTTGCCATGAATCCGAAATTCCTTTTTGTATCTGAACCAACTCGAGGCATAGATGTAGGTGCAAAGGCATTGGTACTTGATGCGCTTAAAGATTATAATGAGAAGCATGGCACTACGGTAGTTATGATTTCATCTGAGATAGAAGAACTTAGGCAGATTTGCGACAGGATAGCGATAGTTTCAGATGGTAAAATTGCAGGAATCTATGATGCTTCTGAATCAGTAGAAAAGTTTGGTGCACTTATGATTGGTGCAAATGCGGCTTAAAGGGTGGTGTGAAGATGAAGGATAAAAAATTTGATATAAAAAATCTAATAAATGATTTCGGAGTTCCAAGACTTATCATACTTGGTTTTCTGATGCTTTTATTTATACTTGCTCCATTTGTAGGGGCTGACTTACCTACTCAGTTTACAAATCTTTTTAATAGATTTAGTTGGAATGCAGTATTAGTACTTGCGATGGTCCCTATGATTCATAGTGGCTGCGGTCTAAATTTTGGACTACCTTTTGGAATCATAGCTGGACTTCTTGGCGGTACTATTGCGATAGAACTAGGATTTGCAGGTCCTATAAGTTTTGTGATGGCAATACTTTTTGCTACACCATTTGCAATTATTTTTGGATACTTTTATGGAATATTACTCAATCACATAAAGGGTGGGGAGATGATGGTTGCTACCTATGTGGGATTTTCTGCAGTGTCATTTATGTGTATGATGTGGCTTTTACTTCCATACCATAGTCCTACTATGGTTTGGGGATATGAGGGTAAAGGTTTGAGAACAACTATTTCGCTTGAAGGATTTTATGATAAAGTTTTATCAAAATTTCTAGAGATAAGAATTGGCAACTTCTCATTCCCAACAGGCGCAATACTTTTCTTTGCACTTCTAAGTTTTCTTATGTGGTGCTTTCTTAGAACTAAAACTGGCACAGCTATGACTGCTGTTGGTTCAAATCCAGTGTTTGCAAAAGCATCAGGAGTAAATATAGATAAGATAAGAACACTATCGGTAATTATGTCAACATGGCTCGCTGCTATAGGTATACTTATATATGAACAGGGATTTGGATTTATACAACTTTACATGGCACCATTTAATATGGCGCTTCCTGCTGTATCTGCAATCCTAATTGGTGGTGCATCAGTTAATAAAGCGAGCATAGCAAATGTTATAATAGGAACTTTGCTTTTTCAAGGTATAGTTACTATGACTCCAACAGTTATGAACTCTATGATACATATGGACATGAGTGAAGTCATAAGAATAATAGTTTCAAATGGTATGATACTTTATGCACTTACCAGAAAAACAAATGAAGGGAGGAGAGCATAATGAAATTTGATTTGAAAAAATTTCTTGCAGATCGTTCCGTCCCTATAATGTTTATAATTATTTGCTCTGTCTGCATACCGCTAAGTGGCTTTTCTACTGGATATCTTTTAAATGAGATAGTTACTAGAATTGTTAGAAATACATTTTTAATTTTGAGCCTTTTGATACCAATAATGGCAGGTATGGGACTTAACTTTGGTATGACTTTAGGTGCTATGGCAGGAGAGATAGCACTTATATTTACATCTGACTGGCAAATCTGGGGGATACCTGGAGTTGTACTCGCTATGATTTTATCTATACCAATATCAATACTTCTTGGAACACTTTGTGGAACTTTGCTCAATAAATCAAAAGGTAGAGAAATGATTACAAGCTATATAATAAGTTTCTTTATAAATGGTATATATCAATTAGTTGTTTTATATATGATGGGACCTATTATACCGATAATCCATGAAGCAATAAAACTCCCAAGAGGTTATGGCATTAGAAATACGGTTAGTCTTCTCAATTTAAGACAGAGTATCGACAATCTTATCTCTATAAATGTTTTTGGAGTAAAGATTCCTGTTTTGAGTTTTGTGATTATTATATTACTATGTCTCTTTATAGTTTGGTTTACAAAAACTAAACTTGGTCAAGATATGAGGGCGGTTGGACAAAATATGGAAGTTGCAAGAGCAGCTGGTATAAATGTAGAGAGAACGAGAGTCTTATCTATAGTTATGTCAACAGTACTTGCGGGATTTGGTATGATACTTTATCTTCAAAATATGGGAAATATCGCGACTTATAGTTCACATAGTCAGATAGGTATGTTTTGTATAGCAGCACTTCTTGTAGGTGGTGCATCAGTTGATAAAGCAAGTATTGGAAATGTGTTCCTTGGAGTTATACTTTTCCATCTTATGTTTATAGTTGCGCCAAAGGCAGGAACTGTTATCACAGGTGACTCTATGATAGGAGAGTATTTTAGAGTATTTATATCATATGGAGTTATAACTCTTGCACTTGTAATGTATGAGGCAAAGAAACATAAAAAGAAGAAAATGGCGGAGGGAAGTGACGATGAAAAATAAAAGTTTAATTTATAAAATTATACTTGTCTTAGTTCTTGTTGTGATTTGTTTTTTAATGATATATATTGGTAGAGGACATACCTTATATTTTGATAGCAAAAGTATGGAAGTAGATGGCGTAACAATGAATCCACCATACCGTATCCAAGTGAATGTAAAAGGTAAAGAAGTTGCCGACCTTAAAGATGGTGATAGGGGTATGGCTATCTGGATAGGACCTAAGGCTCACATTGAATTAGTGGTAACAAAGGAGAAAGGTGTTGCAAAAGAAAATATAAAATATGATGTGCCACTTCCAAGAGAGTATGATGGAGTTGTAATTAATCTTGTGGGACTTCTCAATAATGCAAATTATGATGAATATATAAGTGAATTCGTGCCACTTGCTACGATAACTTCTGAAAGTGAAGAAGAAGTGGTAATTGATGATATGGGGGAGCTTGGATTTGGAGAGTAAAATTGAAAAATTAGAACCAAAGAAAGTATTTAAATATTTTGCTGATATTTGCAAGATTCCACATGGTAGTGGCAACCTTGATGGCATAGTTGATTATCTTGTCAACTTTGCAAAAGAAAGAAATTTAGAATATGTAACTGACGATGCTAAAAATGTTATCATTTATAGTAGTGGACGACATTTTGAGCCCGTTGAAAACCGTAGGGGCGAAGCTTTTGAGCCCGTTATATTACAGGCCCACACCGACATGGTCTGCGTCAAAGATTCAAACTCCACTAAAGATTTATCTAAAGACCCACTCGACATATATGTAGATGGAAATTATTTAAAAGCCAAAGGAACAAGCCTTGGTGCAGATGATGGAATAGGTGTGGCAATCATTCTTTCTATACTTGACGATGCAGATGACAAATTCCCACCTATAGAGGCGCTTTTTACATCCGATGAAGAAAATGGCATGAATGGTGCACTTGCTATTGATGGAAACTTATTCAAAGGGAAAAAATTAATCAACCTTGACTCAGAAACAGAGGGCGAACTAACTGTGTCTTGCGCAGGTGGGACACAATACCTAAGCGAAATTCCTATTACAAGAGAAGAATCTATATGTTGTAGGGGCGAGCATTGCGAGCCCGATTATAAAAAATATACTTTAAAAATTTCTGGCTTACTCGGTGGTCACTCTGGCATGGAAATTCATAAAGGCAGAGCCAATGCAATTATTGAAGTAGCAAATGTACTAAAATCTATGGAAGAAGAAAACATAGATTTTTATCTAGTGTCAATTGATGCGGGCAAATTTGACAATGTCATTTGTCCTGAGGCAGGATGCTATGTGATAGTGAATTCAAATGACGAAAATAAATTCAAAAATTTAATTTCAAAACTTGATTCAAACTTAAAGTATGAATACCAGCTAACTGACAAAAACATAACACTTGGGCGGACAAAATGTCCGCCCTTACACCACATTTGTGAGAACAATTCTGTAGGGGACGACATCCTGTCACCTTCCGTAGGGGACGACATCCTGTCGTCCCGTGTAGGGGCGAGTTTTACGAGCCCACTAAATAAAAACTCCACTCACAAAATCATTGACATTTTAATTACCATCCCCCAAGGCTTAATTGAGATAAGCCAAGAGTTTATCAATATCCCATGGACTTCACTAAATCTTGGAGTGATAAAAACTGAAAGTGATAAGATAGTATTGTCTGGCCTCATTAGATCAAATAATGACTTTAAAAGAATTAAACTTGTGAGAAGGTTTGAAACTATAATAAAAAATGCTGGAGGAAAATTCTTTGACAAAGGTCACTATCCTGCATGGGAATACAACAAGAATTCAAAATTGAAAGAAGACATATTGAAAGTTTATAAGAACTCCTATGGACGAGATATGGAAGTTGTGGCGACACATGGAGGACTTGAAAGTGGACTATTTATAGAAAAAATTAAGGGGCTTGAGGTCGTATCAATTGGACCTACTATGGAAGGAGTGCATAGTATAGATGAGAAACTGCAGATTGACACGGTTGGGAAATTATATAGTTTCCTTATAGAGTATTTAAAAGATTGCAAATAAGAGCCTATAATGGCTCTTTTTTGGTTATACGGTGTATAGATTATTGGTTGACATCTTGTCATAATTTTAATATAATATTATTAAGAAAAAATTAAGAATTAGCATACAGCTTGTGCTACAAGCTCTGTGCAGCATTTTGTTAAGGAGAAGTATTATGAGTACGAATTTTGCAATTTTAGTAGTAATAGTTATTTATTTGTTACTAGTAATGTTTACTGGGGTTATGATTGGTCGCAGAACTAAACAAAGTAGTGAAGGTTTTTTCCTCGGTGGCCGCGGAATGGGACCACTTGTAACTGCTATGTCGGCAGAAGCATCAGATATGAGTTCATATCTTTTAATGGGTATACCTGGTGTGGCATATCTTACTGGGCTTGCAGATGCGACATGGACTGCAATAGGACTTGGCATCGGAACTTATCTCAATTTCCTCTTAGTATCTAAAAGACTTCGTAAATATAGTGCGAAGATAAATGCTATAACTATACCAGGTTTCTTCTCAAAGAGATTTGGCGATAAGTCTAGAACTATTGAGACAGTAGCAGCATTAATAATTATAATTTTCTTTATACCATATGTAGCATCAGGACTTCAAGCAATTGGAAAACTATTTAATACACTTTTTTCAACGGATTACATGGTTGGAGTGGTTATTGGTGCAGTAGTTATACTTTCTTACGCTGTTGCAGGTGGTTTTGGATCTGTTGCAGTGATGGACTTGATACAATCTATAATCATGACATTTGCGCTTATAGTTATAGTTTTATTTGCTATTAATAAAGCAGGTGGATGGTCTAATGCTATGCAATATTTAAGTGGGCTACCAGGATATATGAAATTAAATGCAACTTATGACCCTTCAACAAATTCAGCAGCACCTTATGGAATTATAACAATTATTTCGACTATGGCATGGGGACTTGGATATTTCGGAATGCCACATATCTTAGTTCGTTTTATGTCAATTAGACATGAAGATGAATTGAAAACTTCTCGTCGTATTGCTACTACTTGGGTATTTATTTCAATGGGAGTTGCAATTATCATTGGTATCATTGGTAAGGCAATGTCAAATGAGGGTGTAATTGCACAGCTCAGCGGTTCAGATTCAGAGAGAGTTATTATACATATAGCAAATCTTCTTGCTGAAAATGGTGTGTTCTTTGCAATTGTTGCAGGTATCATCTTGGCAGGAATTTTAGCAGCAACTATGTCTACTGCAGATTCACAGCTTCTATGTGCAGCTTCATCATTCTCAGAAAATATTATGAAGGGCACATTTAAGAAGAAACTTGATGAGAAGCAATCACTTGTTGCAGCAAGATGTACAATAATTGTAATTGTATTATTAGCAATCATTATAGCAAGCAATCCAGACTCACCTATTGGAAAGAGTATATTCCAAGTAGTTGCATTTGCATGGGCTGGATTTGGTGCATGCTTTGGTCCTGGAATGCTCCTTGCATTATTTGATAAGAGAATGAATAAGCAAGGTATTGGAGCAGGTATGATAGCAGGTGCAGTAGTAATATTCGTTTGGAAGTTTATGGTTCGCCCACTTGGTGGAGCATGGAACATTTACGAACTTCTTCCTGCTTTCTTAGTAAACCTTCTTGTGGCAATTATTGTTTCAAAGGTTACAGCACCTCCAGAGAAAGAGGTTCAAGATACATTTGATGAGGTTATGACAAATATTTAATGATTAGTTTTGAGAGCGGTCGAGTGCCGCTCTTTAATATGTTTAAAGTTAGACTTGGATGTTAATAAATATAAAGTTTTAAGGAGGAAATGTTTTATGAATTTAACAAGAAAAGTAGACTATAGTAAGTATGAACAGGTGTTACAAGTTATTGACTCTCATACAGTTGGAGAGTTTTGCCGTATTGTAACTGGTGGATTTAAGGAGCCAGAAGGCAATACAATGATTGAGAAAAAGAATTGGATGAAGAAAAATGCGGACCACCTTAGAACTGCACTTATGCTTGAGCCAAGAGGACATAGGGAAATGTTTGGTGCATTTTTAGTAGAGCCAATAAATAAAGAAGCTCAATTTGGTGTAATATTTATGGATACAGGTGGATACTTAAATATGTGTGGGCACTGCACAATCGGAACTGTAACTTGTATACTTGAAGGTGGACTTCTTCCTATGAAGGAAGGTTTGAATGAAGTAGTTCTTGAAGCGCCAGCAGGTATAATCAGAACTAAAGCAATAGTTAAAAATGGAAAAGTAGAATCAGTTACACTTACAAATGTTCCAGCATTTGTTTACAAAGACAAATTAGAAACTACTATAGATTTTGAAGGAACAACTTATAAAGTTCCTTATACTATATCATTTGGTGGTTCATTCTTTGCAATAGTAGACACTACAAAAGTTACTCCAGCTATTCCTAAGATTGAAGCACATAATGCAGGTTGGTATGCTAACTTTGGTATGGCATTACTTCCAAAAGTAAATGCAGAGCAAAAAGTTAAACATCCACTGCTTGATATCACAACAATAGACCTTATGGAATTCTATGGAGATACTCCAAATCCAGACAAAGCAGATAAGAGAAATACAGTTGTATTTGGTGACCATTCAGTTGATAGATCACCTTGTGGAACTGGAACATCTGCTAAACTTGCCACTCTTTATCATGAGGGAAAAATTAAGCAGGGCGAAGTATTTAGATATGAAAGTATTATAGGTTCTATATTTAAGGGAGTATTCAATTCAACTACTAAGGTAGGAGAATTTGATGCAGTTATTCCTGAAATTACAGGAAGTTGCTACTTGACTGGTGTTTCTGATTACATAATTGATCAAGAAGATGCTCAGAGATATGGCTTCGTAGTTGGATAGGAGAAAGTATGGCTGATGAAATTGTAATGCGTCAATTAACAATTCGCTCATTCCACTGTGACAAAGTTGAATGGGGTAATGAGAACGCATTCAAAAAAGATGGAAGCAATTATTCTATGACTTTAAAAAAAGGCATAGAAGATGAAATGAAAAAAAGTTCTGATCTTTTTGAAAACATTACGGTCAAGATACTTAAACCTGGTGAGCACCATATAAAAATAAATTCTGTAATGGATGTATTTCCTGTATCAGTTAAAGCACTTGGAAAACTTGGCGAGGGAATCACACACACTATAACAGGTGCATATGTCATGCTCACAGGAGTAGATACTGCTGGTCGTCAAATATGTGCATTTGGAAATTCAGATGGTTGGATGGACGAAAAAGTTACATTTAATCAACCGGGCACACCTTCAGATGATGACTTTATTATCTTGGTTGATGTTTTAATAAAAGATGGTTATGCGACTAAGAGAATAGGACCAGATGCATGTCATGCTGCATGTGAAATAATGTGTGACCCAATAAGAGTATTTTTAAAAAAATTCCGTGATGGTGATGAAAGCGAAAGACATGTATATAAAGATGTGATACATCCTGGCAAGAAAAAAGTTGTAGTTGTAAAACTAGTTTCAGGGCAGGGTGCGATGTATGACACACATTATATGCCAAAAGACCCATCAGGATTTACTGATGGCAGATCAATCATAGATTCAGTTGGCTCGCCAATCATCTTATCAGCAAATGAGTATAGAGATGGTGCGCTCCGCTGTCTATACGGTTAAATCGTAGGAGCGAAAATCATCCGCCAATCGTAGGGGCGAACGCTTGCGGAGCCCGAAAGGATAGAAATGGGAGTAGGACCAAGTACAAAAGAGACCACCTTACATCATTTTAGAGACCCACTTATCAATTTAATCGCAGAAGACCCAAGCATAGATTTTCTTGGAGTTGTAATTGGTGGAATACCAGATAGAAATGTCGATAAAAAGTTTACAGGAGAAAGAATAGGAGCATGGCTTGAAGCTATGCGTTGCGATGGTGCTATAGTGTCAGAAGACTCATGGGGAAATAGCAATGTTGATCTCGCGGCTGCCATGGAAGCTATTGGAAGACGTGACATACCACAAGTTGGAATGGTGTTCCAAGGCACGCAAGGTATAGTTGATCAAAATGAATATATGGACACGATGGTAGATACAAATCATAGTGAAAGTGGTACGGAGACAAATATTGTCGCGGAAAATTGTATGACACTTGCTGAAGCAAAAAAGTGTGTTGCATTACTTAAACTCAAGATGAGTAGAAAGTATGGTCATTTATAAAAAAATCGCCCTTATGGGCGATTTTCTTTTATAAACTTTTTATATGCACTTAGATTAAATGTAATCTCAAGTGGCACATCAATTTTATTTGGACATAGCCTATTGCACTTGTAGCATCTTCGACAATTCTCTGCATTTTTCATTTCTTTAGATAATTCACTATCTGATAAAATTTTATCTATTTGACTTTTATCATTTATATCAATTTTCTTTAGTTCATCTATAAATGTTATAACTTTTGATATGTGAATATCTGCAGCGCATGGAAGACACTGGTCACATTTTATGCATCCACTATTTGACATACACTACATAGTTATCTTTTCTTGCAGGACCATCTGCCATGAAAGGTTCATCAGTGTAGCCAAGTATACAGTAACCGATTCCTACATAGTTGCCGCTGAGTCCCCATTTCTTAAGAAGGGCTTTTCCATCTTCTCTTTCAAATGTTTCTTTTGCTCTATGTATCCAGCAAGAACCAAGTCCGAGACTTGCTGCGGCATTCATGAGATTTCCCATTACGAGAGAACCGTCATAAACAGTGTTGCCGTTGCTTGCATCTCCGAGAACTAAGATTGCCATAGGGGCACCATAGAATGGATGTGAGCCATCCTTACCCATAACATTTGCATTTATAACTTCTGCAGCATTTAAATCTTCTTTATTTGTGATACATACTAGAGTAGGGCTTTGTTTGCCTGATGCAGTTGGGGCATATGTGCCAGCCTTTAATACCTCCTCATAGACTTCCTTTTCTACAGGCTTATCTAGATACTTTCTAACGCTTCTTCTTTTAAATAATGTGTTTAATGTTTCGTTCATAATACACCTCCGTAGCGAAATTATAGCAAATATATGCCATAATATCAAATTATAAGGCTTTATTTTGAGTTGTTTTATTGCCTATATTGTGATAAAATATATTAAATTATGGGCTAAAACCCATTAGTTTTGTTATGGGTATAAGCATATAGAGGGGGCAAATATGAGTAAAGCAGATGTGATATTCGTAAAAATGTGTAGAGATATACTTGATAATGGTACAGACACTAAGGGAGAGAAGGTGAGACCTCATTGGGATGACGGTACTCCTGCCTATACGATTAAGAAATTTGGTGTTTGTAACCGTTATGATTTGAGAGATGAATTCCCTGCTATAACTCTTAGACCTACTGGACTTAAGAGTTGCTTTGATGAGATATTATGGATTTGGCAAAAGAAGTCAAATGACATAAGAGATTTAGGTTCACATATCTGGGATGAATGGGCCGGAGAAGATCACACTATAGGAAAGGCATATGGCTATCAATTAAAAGTTAAGCATAAATATAAAGAAGGCGAGTTTGACCAAGTTGATAGAGTTATATTTGATCTTAAAAATAATCCTTACTCAAGAAGAATTATGACAAATATCTATGTTCATCAAGATTTGAATGAGATGAATTTATACCCATGTGCTTATTCTATGACATTCAATGTTACAAAAGATAAAAATAGTGACAAGTTAATTTTAAATGGTTTACTTAATCAAAGATCAAGTGATGTGCTTGTGGCAAATAACTGGAATGTATGTCAGTATGCACTTCTTATAATGATGTTTGCAAGGGAGTGCGATATGATACCAGGGGAACTCGTGCATATGATTTCAGATTGCCATATCTATGATAGGCATATACCAATTGTTGAGGAAATGCTCAAGAGACCGCAGTTTCCAGCACCAAAAGTGTCGCTGAATCCTGATAAAAAGCATTTTTATGAATTTACAAAAGAAGATTTGATTATAGAAGACTATCAAAAGAACGAGCAGATTAAAAATATACCAGTAGCAATATAGTTAATGAAATTAAAAAAGATAATTGAAAATGTATTATTGACTTTTTTCTTTTTGGTAGTAATAGCATATCCATGGGTTGCTACATTTTTAGGTGTAGAAAACAATTTGTCGGGTGCGGAAGAAAAAGTAGAGTTTAGTTTTGAAAATATTGATGACTATATCATTCAAAACTTTCCTGGTAGAGAATTTTTGGTTCGAACTAAAAACCAACTTCTTTATTCTCTATTTGATGTTTCTCCAAATACAAGCATTACCAAAGTTGGGGACACATTGTTTGCGACAGAAACATTAAACTATTTTTATCATAGACTACACAGTGTAAATAATGTAGAGGTTGATTTACTTATTGAAAAACTAAACAAGTTAAATGATATTTGTAAAGAAAAAGATAAGAAACTACTAATTGTTTTGACACCTACTAAGCCAAGATACTATGATGGCACCTTGCCTTTTGCTGATGACGTAATCATGCTCTATGAGAAAAAAAAGTCAGCAATTGATTATGACAACATGCTACCTTATGATAAGTTCTCAATTGCACTTAAGAAGTCAAATTTAAATTATTTTGACTCAATTAATTACATTGATAATCACAAAGATAGTATAGTAGAAGGTAAAGTCCCGCTGTTTTATAATAGTAGTCACCACTGGTCAATTTATAAGGCAAACCTCATAGGGCTAGCTCTGCATGAACATATTAGAAAGACTATGGACATAAAGCTGCCAAGGATGACGATTACTGCATCACCTTCAGATGTAGCAGTATATCCTGACGCCGACCTTTTCAATGTACTAAATATTTATGACAAACCAAATGAACAGTTTTATGAGTCCGTTATCGATTATAAAGATTTTGACAATGATAACTTAAACTTTACCATACAAGGCGGTAGTTTTTTAGGGGGTCTACTTCTTCCGCAAAGCACAATTAGTGTATTGGGAGAAGTTTATCACATAGAAAACAAAAATTTGCTTTATAATAACTACAAAGATCATTATGAATTTGAAACCTATGATGAGTTAAATGAAAAGTTTGGCTTGATAAAACACTTGCATAATACTGATGTGTTTATTCTTGAGATAAATGAACTTAATGTATATAATGCTACTTTTGGATTCTTAGACTACTTACTTGCGCATGAGGAGGAAATATAGATGGTATTTTCTTCTCCGATATTCTTATTTTTGTTTTTGCCTATATGCCTACTTTGTTATCTACTTACAAATTTATTTGGCAATATTAAAGCAGAAAATGTTTGCTTACTTATATTTTCAATTATTTTTTACGCATATGGCAGTTTAGATTTTTTACCAATCTTATTGGTATCCATAGTGCTTAATTTTATATTTTCTAAGATAGTAGATACCGTTGAAAATGAATATCTAAGAACTTTTGTATTTGCAATTTCTATACTTATGAATGTTGGCTTACTTGTGGTTTATAAGTATTTTAATTTGTTTACTGGATTTTTGTTTGGTGCAGAGAATGCGACAAATATAAAACTTCCTATAGGAATTTCATTTTATACATTTCAAGTTTTATCATATCTTGCTGATGTGCATAGAAGAGACGTCAAATCAAGTAATAGTATAATTGATTTTGCACTTTTTACTATGCTGTTTCCTCAGCTCATCGCAGGACCAATAGTTAGATATAGTACGATAGAGCTTGAATTAAAAAGAAGAAAAACTATTTTTGCTTCTTTCTCAGATGGCATCATGAGATTCATGGTAGGCTTTACAAAGAAAATAGTTCTTGCTAATGCGCTTGGTAAAATTGCGGATCTTGCATTTAATGAGCTTGGTTACTATAATATGGGGCCATTACTTTCAGGCTTTGTAATAATATGCTACAGTATGCAGATATACTTGGATTTCTGGGCGTATTCTGACATGGCTATTGGCATAGGTAAAATATTTGGATTCACATTTCCAGAAAACTTCAACATGCCATTTTTATCAACGAGTATATCGGAATTCTGGACTAGATGGCACAT
Source organism: Lachnospiraceae bacterium (assembly GCA_017449075.1). Taxonomy (GTDB): domain Bacteria; phylum Bacillota; class Clostridia; order Lachnospirales; family Lachnospiraceae; genus UBA3633. The sequence goes on along the minus strand of JAFSKG010000018.1, from coordinate 30,937 downwards.
AACTCTATCATCATTTTTTAGAGACTATGTGTACATCCCGCTCGGTGGTAGTAGAAAAGGATTATTTATCACATGTATAAATCTAACGATAGTTTTTGCTCTTTCTGGATTTTGGCACGGTGCAAGTTTTAACTTTTTGTTTTGGGGATTGTATAATGCATTCTTTCTAGTCATAGAAAGGATAGTTAGAACGAAAGTCAATATAAAAGTTCCACAGACTCTTGGTATCATCTATGTTTTCATAGTGTGGAATGTCGGAATGATATTATTTAGACTTGAAAGTTTTGAGCAGATAAAGCTTTACTTAGAAGGTGCACTAAGTTCTCCACTATATAATTATTCTACAAGAGAACTTGTAAATGAAGTTTATAACCCATACTTTATGGTTTGCTTTTTGACAGCATTATTATACTTGACACCTTTCTTTTCAAAAATTAAAAATGCTCTATACAAAACAAGGTTTGGTTTTATTATAGTAGATATAATTATAATTACTTTATTTTTATACGCAGTTATAGAAATGCTCACATCAGGATTCAACCCATTTATTTATTTCCGTTTCTAATCGTAGGGGCGAACGCTTGCGGAGCCCGAAGGAGTATATATGCAGTTATATGAGGAATTAGTTGAAAGAGGCTTGATAGCCCAAGTAACTAACGAAGAAGAAATTAAAAAAATGATAAATGAAGGTAAGGCAGTCTTTTACATCGGTTTCGATCCAACTGCCGATTCGCTTCACGTAGGTCACTTCATGGCACTCTGCCTTATGAAGAGACTTCAGGCTGCAGGCAACCGTCCCATAGCACTTGTAGGCGGTGGAACCGGTATGATTGGTGACCCATCAGGAAGAACTGACCTTCGTAAAGTTCTTACAGTAGAAGACATTGACCATAACTGCGAATGTTTCAAAAAGCAGATGTCGAGATTCATAGAGTTTGGCGAAGGCAAAGCCATGATGGTCAATAACGCCGACTGGCTTAGAAATTTAAATTACATAGAGTTCTTAAGAGATGTAGGACCTCACTTTAGTGTAAATAGAATGCTTACAGCTGAGTGCTATAAGATGAGGATGGAACAAGGTCTCACTTTTTTAGAATTCAACTATATGATAATGCAGGCATTTGATTTTTACAGCTTGTATCAAAAGTATGGATGCAATATGCAATTTGGCGGAGATGATCAGTGGTCAAATATGCTTGCAGGTACAGAACTTATAAGAAGAAAACTTGGAAAAGATGCACATGCTATGACTATAACACTTCTCACAAAGTCTGATGGAAAGAAAATGGGAAAGACTGCAGGTGGTGCTGTATGGCTTGATCCAAATAAAACAAAACCATATGATTTCTATCAGTATTGGAGAGATGTAGATGATGCAGACGTTATTAAATGTATAAAAATGCTTACATTCTTGCCAATGGAACAAATAAGAGAAATGGAACATTGGAAAGGTGCAGAATTAAATAAAGCTAAAACAATTCTTGCATATGAACTTACAAAACTTGTACATGGAGAAGAAGAGGCAAATAAATGTGATGCTGCAGCTAAATCTGCATTTAGTGGGAATATGGATGCAGCTGACATACCAAAGCTTGAAGTTAAAGAAGCTGATTTAGTAGATGGAAAAATAGATGTAGTAAAAGCACTCGTGCTTTCAAAACTCTGCACTTCAAATGGCGATGCAAGAAGAAATATAGAACAGGGTGGAGTGCTAGTTGATGATACAAAAGTGACAGATATTAAGATGACAATTGAAAAAGAACAACTAAAAGATAAAGGTGTGGTTATAAAGAGAGGAAAGAAAAATTTTATAAGAGTAGTTCTTTCAAGTATAGTAGCAAGTTTTTTTGCTTAAACCTAGTATTTGCGACATCTAATCCAAGTGGTACTAGGGTAATACAAGGGAATGAAGGTTTAGACATAACTATCAATTTAAAAAGTGATGATTATGTTTTGACCAATGCAGTTATTGATCCATTTACCAAAAACAATATCTACACTTATATTGTGAAGGAAAATGTACCAATTAGTTTTAACTTGGTAAATTCTAAGATGAGCCCAAGACAGGCACTACTTAAAATATTTTATTATCGCACCATCAAAAATAAGCATATTAAGATTAGATGCCTTGATACATTTTATGCAGGTGGGAATGATATGAGCATAGTTCCAGATGCAGCATTTAATGTGCTTAAGGTTACAAATAGGCTTAATGGTTGCCTTTTTATATTCCAATTTGAATATAAGATAGTAGAAGAAGATGGCAAGATTGAAGATAAAATCATTCAATATGCCTTCAAAATCGTGTCTGACAGAGAATACAATATGTATAAGGAAATGGAAGAATTTAATAGGGTAAAAGCCCATAATGACAGTATTATAAGACCGAGAAAGCGAGAATAAAAAGTAGACAAAATCGCAATAATTTTATATAATCTATCGTCACTTGTAGGGGCGAACACTGCGAGCCCTTTGTAGGGGCGAACGCTTGCGGAGCCCGACCAAAAGGAGGACTAAAAATGGAAGAGAATGTAGTAGAGAAAAAAATTCAGTTATCAGCAGAAGGACTTAAAAAATACGAAGAGGAACTATTATTCTTAAAAGGTCAAAAGAGAGAAGAGATTGCACAAAAGATTAAAGACGCAAGAGAGCAAGGTGACCTTTCTGAGAATGCTGAATACGATGCTGCAAAAGATGAACAAAGAGATATAGAAGCAAGAATCGAAAAAATAGAAAACATTTTAAAGAATGCAGAAGTAGTAGACAAAACAGATTTGAAAAAGGGAACTATTGGTGTAGGCAGCCATGTGAAGCTTCTTGATGTTAAAGTGAATGAAGAAATAGAATACGATATCGTAGGAGCTACCGAGGCAGATAGTTTAAATGGCAAGATTTCGAATGAGTCACCACTTGGTTCTGCACTCCTTGGAAAGAAAAAAGGCGACGAGATTGAAGTTAAGCTCACTCGTGGCAGCCTCAAAGTCCAAGTTTTAAAAGTATCATAATCGTAGGGGCGAACGCTGCGAGCCCTCTGTATGGGCGAGTTATACGAGCCCGAAAGGATAAATATGTCAGAAAATGTAAATGAAGTAAAAGAGCAAACCCAAGAGGACATCAACAAACTCGAAAAAGCAAAACTTGATAAACTAAATGAAATGCTTGCTGCAGGCAAGAATCCTTTTGAGATAACCAAATATGATGTTACAAATCATAGCATGGAAATAAAGGATAATTTTGATTCGTTTAATGAAAAAACTGTATCACTTGCAGGTCGCCTTATGCTTAAAAGAGTTATGGGGAAGGCTTCATTTGCAAATATACAAGATAGAGATGGCAACATTCAATTATATGTAGCTCGTGATGACATTGGTGAAGATGCATATAAAGATTTTAAGAAGTTTGATATCGGAGACATTATAGGAGTTAAAGGTTTTGTTTTCAAAACTCAGACCGGAGAAATTTCTGTACATGCAAAAGAAGTAGTATTACTATCTAAGTCTATCGGTGTGCTTCCTGAAAAATTCCACGGCTTTCAAGACAGAGATTTGAGATATCGTCAGAGATATATAGACCTTATAATGAATCCTGAAGTTAAAAAAACTTTTATAATGAGGTCAAAGATTATAAAAGAAATTAGAAACTTTTTAGATGGTAGAGATTTTATAGAAGTAGAGACTCCTATGCTTGTAGAAAATGCAGGCGGAGCAAATGCAAGACCATTTGAAACTCATTTTAATGCACTCGATGAGGATAGAAAACTTCGTATCTCACTTGAGCTATATCTTAAGAGACTTATAGTTGGTGGACTTGAGAGAGTATATGAGATAGGAAGAGTTTTTAGAAATGAAGGAACTGACACAAAACATAACCCAGAGTTTACTCTCATGGAACTATATCAGGCATATACTGATTATGAGGGAATGATGGAATTGACTGAATCTATGTTTAAGCATGTTGCTGAAAAAGTTGTAGGAAGTTTAAAACTTCAATATGGCGACAATGTGATAGATTTAGAGAAGCCTTTTGCAAAAATCTCTATGATTGATGCAGTTAAAAAATACAGTGGTGTAGATTTTACAACCATAAAAGATGATGAAGAAGCAAAGAAGATTGCAAAAGAGAAAAATGTAGAATTTTTAGAGCACCATAAAAAGGGCGATATTTTAAATCTTTTCTTTGATGAGTTTGTAGAGAAAGAACTTATACAGCCAACGTTTGTCATAGACCATCCTATAGAGGTGTCACCACTTACTAAGAAGAAACCAAGTAATCCAGAACTTACTGAGAGATTTGAACTCTATATAAATGGCTATGAGATGGCAAATGCTTACTCAGAGTTAAATGACCCAATAGACCAGAGAGAGAGATTTGAGGCTCAGGAAAAATTAAAAGCACTCGGCGACGAAGAGGCAAATAGCATAGACGAAGATTTCTTGACAGCACTTAAGATAGGTATGCCTCCAACAGGTGGAATTGGGTATGGAATTGATAGGTTGGTGATGCTGATGACAAATTCACAGGCTATAAGGGATGTGTTGCTCTTCCCGACACTTAAGACTATTGAGTAAAAAAGGTTGATTATTCAATACAATTTAATAGCTTTTACTGGATTTACACTCGACTTACACTTAGGTTACTTTCGTTTTATATACATGTAAGTGCAGGTATAAATAACCAGTAGGATATACTACTGGTTATTTATTAATTTAGGAAATGTATGTTTGATAATTATGGATTGAAATACCCAAATTTGATAAGAGATATTTTGTTATTCTTTTCTTTTGATGGGAAAGGGATAACTAAAACAACTCTTCAAGATAAAAGAAGTGTTTTGGATTTTTGTTCTCACACAGGAGTAAAGAACGGAACGAGTACTAAATTTGTATATGATGTTTCAATAATATATAAAATATGTCAAAAATTAGCAGATTTAGGTTACTTGTTAGAAACACATAAAGAAATAATATCAACTGGACCTGATTTAGGTGCAAGTCATTATTATATAGCAAATGTGAATTCTAAAAGCTTAGTTTATCCACAAGTACAATTATGTATAAATTCGCAGATTTTTGGGTTTGAGTATATTTATAATTATTATAGAGGATTCACTAAACCATTAATTTTTGAAAGCAATGGTGAAATAAGAATGGGTACGGCATTTGAAATGTTTGGAGGAATTTTTACTGCAAGACACTGCATTGAGAATATGAATAATTTAATGATATTAGGGCATTCTGGAAATGATTTGAATAATGCTCCTATATATATTCATCAAAACTTGAAAATAGATGTAGCATTTATAGATTTAAAAAATAACGCGCCTAAATTTAGCTATTTTGATGATGGGAAAGTATTGCAAGAAGTGATTGTTATGGGATATCCTAAAGTTCCGACTTTTCATGAATTCTTAACAGTAGAAAAAGCTAATATCTCGTCTATAAAATCTAGAGAATCAGTATTGATTGGAGAAATAGCAGCGTTTGGAAAACAATATATTAGTGGATCTGAAAAAATGCTAATAACTGCAAAAGTTGCTCCAGGGAATAGTGGAAGCCCAGTAATTAATTCCTATGGTGGAGTAGTAGGTATTGTTACTGAAAATGTTGAGTCACAAGATGCATATGATTTTGTTGGTTATGGTGTTTGTGAGACTTCTAAAGTTATGCTTGAAATAGTTATTAATAAAAACAATATTTTGAATAAAAAATGCTATAATTTTGTAGATTGGAAGTACTAGCAATATAACTTAGAGTTACAAACATAATTAATCAAAGTTTCAATAAACATGTTAGAATTAGATATTATGTTGGTGGCATATATTTGGTACATGCCAGTTGTTACAATGTGATTAAAATAACAGTGAAAGGAATAAATATATGAATATAATTAATGCAATATGTACATTATGTAAACTTAGTAGCTTTACAATTGCTAGTATTTCAGGAGGTAACAATAGAGCAAACAATGCTGGTGATGCATTAGAACTTTTTGTCAAAGATCTATTTGCGGATACAGTTGAAGTTTCTGAAAATATAAGATTAGAACGAATGGCAAATGTATTTTCTTACTTAGGTAATAACAGTAATCCACCTGATGCCATGTTAAAAAATGGTGATGCTATTGAAATAAAAAAAATAGAAAGTGATAACTCAGCATTGGCTTTAAATAGTAGTTATCCTAAGCATACATTGAAAGCAACATCTAGTATGATTTCAAATGAATGTAGAAATGTTGAAAAGTGGTCGGAGAAAGATATTATTTATGCTGTTGGTGTGATTAGAAATAATAGATTAACTTCGCTCTGTTTTGTATACGGATTAGATTATTGTGCTAGTGAAGAATGTTATGAAAGAATTAAATCGACAATTAAAACTGGTGTTGAGAAAATACAGGGGATTGAGTTTGCGGAAACTAAAGAGTTGGGACATATAAATAAAGTTGACCCGCTCGGAATAACATATATGAGAGTTAGAGGTATGTGGGGAATAGAAAATCCTTGGAAAGTGTTTAAATATATTTATTCAAGAAAGGATGATTGTGATTTTAATTTTATGTGTATAATTAATGATGAAAAATTAACTAAATTAGAGAATTATAATGATTTGCTGGATTTGAATAAAAAGATTAATAGTTTTAGTATTGATGATGTCAAAATTAAGAATCCAGATAATCCAGCAAAATTAGTATCTGCAAAACTTATCTCATATTGGAGGTAATTATATGAAAATAATTAGTTTGTTCTCTGGAGCTGGTGGCTTAGACTTGGGATTTCAAAATGTTGGTTATGATATTGTTTTGGCAAATGAATATGATAAAGATATTTGCAAAACATATAGAAAAAATCATATAAATACTGAATTAATTGAAGGTGACATTAGGAATATTAATGAAAAAGATTTTCCATCAAATGTTGATGGAATTATAGGAGGACCTCCGTGCCAATCTTGGTCAGAAGCAGGTGCCCAGAAAGGAATTGATGATGACCGAGGAAAACTGTTTTATGATTATATAAGAATACTTAAATATGTCAGACCGAAGTTTTTTGTAGCTGAGAATGTTCCGGGAATGTTGGCTCCAAAGCATAAAACAGCGGTTGAAGATTTTATAAAGAAATTTAAGCAAGCAGGCTATAAATTATATTTATTCATGATGAATGCTTCTAATTATGGAGTTCCACAAGATAGGAAGAGAGTATTTTATGTAGGTTTTAGAAAAGACCTAAATGCTGAATTTTGTTTTCCACAGCCTACAACTCCAAACATAAATGATAAGTTAACCTTGAAAGAAGCGATTGGGGATTTACAAAAATCTGCAGTACCTGCATTGCCAGGGAATTTGCATAATCCAAAATCAATAAATAATAATGAGTATTTTCTGGGGGCATACTCATCAATATTTATGTCTAGAAATAGAGTTAGAGGATGGAATGAACAAGGGTTTACTGTACAAGCAAGTGGTAGACAATGTCAGTTACATCCACAGGCGCCTAAAATGCATTTTGTTAAATTAAATAAATATGAATTCGTCAAAGGTAAAGAAAAATTGTATCGAAGAATGACAGTGAGAGAAGTGGCAAGATTGCAAGGGTTCCCAGATAATTTCAAATTTATATACGATAATGTTGACTTGGGATATAAAATGATAGGAAATGCTGTTCCAGTTAAGCTTGCAGAAGCGGTGGCAAAACAAATTATGATTACAATAGGTAAATAAGGAGAGAAGAATATGGATATTAAAGTATTTGATTTTGAAATAAGTCCTAAATTATTAATTGATAGTAAAATGAATAATTATGAGATTAATATTGATGATAAATATGAAAATGGTTATTCTCGTGTTGTGACTGAGAATGGTTCGTGTAAAGTTGCATTTATTAAAGACACATTTAATAACAATAATTATAATTTACATCCAGAGTATCAAAGAAGAATAAGGTGGAGTGAACAAAAAAGGTCAAAGTTAATAGAGTCTTTAATTATTAATATTCCAATACCACCTATTTTTTTGTATGAATATGATTTTGATAAATATGAAGTAATGGATGGGTTACAACGTTTGAGCGCAATAATTGATTATTATGGCAATAAGTATAAATTAACAGGATTAGTTGAATGGGGTGAATTAAATGGCATGTATTATTCTGATCTGCCAGAAAAGATTAAAGAAGGTATAGGAAGAAGGCAAATTCAGACAATAACTTTGTTAAAAGAATCTGCCAATAATTTAGATAGCGCTGATCGTATAAAAAGATTAGTATTTGAAAGGTTAAATACTGGAGGAATTAAATTAAATGGACAAGAAATACGAAATGCATTGTTTGCTGGTAATGGAAATAAAATGTGTAATGAACTATCGAAACACAAGTTATTCAGAAAACTATGGGGAATTGCTGAAGTAAATGAGGATTCGTTTTTAGATGATCAGGAATATGAAGATGACGATACTTTGCTGAAAAATAATCTTTATAAAAGAATGGGAGATGTTGAACTTGTTTTGCGTTTTTTTTCAATGCGTTTTTTTAATGATTTTAATACACCATTAGATGAATTTCTTGATAACACTTTAATAAATTTAAATAGTTATTCTAACCTTGAGTTAAAACTATTGAAAAATGTATTTTGCAAATCTATAGATAATGCCTATAAATTGTTTTTGGATAAGGCATTTTGTTTTTATAAAGGGAATAGATGGGGAAATGCAATTAAAATGATATATGATCCAATGATGCAAGTTTTATCACAATATAGCTTAGATAATATAACAACTAATGCCGAAAATAATATAAAAAAACTAGCTGATTTTTATAATAATAATCTTAAATTATTTGATGGTAAGCATCAATCTAAAGATGATATAAAAGATAGAATTGATGAAATTAGCAAATTTATTATTGGTATTATAAAATAATAAGAATGATTTCAACTTATAAAAAGTTTATAAGAAATAATGATGATGTTGTAAGTTTTATTAAAAACAATTATAACAACAAAATTAAAAACGAAGCTGTAATTTACAATGGCATTATCATTAGTATCTACGGCAATTTAGAGAATTATATTGATTCTATTTTTTATGAACTTCTAAAAATTTATTTTAAATATTCAAATAAAAGCTTGCCGGGAAAATTGTTATCTAAGTATAAAAAGTATTTTGCTGATAATTTAATCAATCCACAAAGGTATGGACTTGATATACATGAAAAAGATTTAATTCGTGACTACTTAAATATATTAGAATTAAAGTATCAAAATATAGAGAGTAAGGAATTATTTTTAAAACATCCAGGGAATTTAAAGGCTGAAAAGATAATACAACTTATGGCAGAGTTTGACATAAATGAGCCTAAATTGCAAATACTTAATGATAGTGTATTTAAAAATTTTTATACAGATATTGTTGGTTTAGACGATAATGATTTTGCCACTAAGAAAGATAAGAAATCAGATGGTTTATTTAAATATGTGGATGAAATAGTTGATCAAAGAAATTATATAGCTCATGGTTCGGATAATTATAATAGAATCAAGGTTGATGATATCACTTGTTACAATGTACCATTTATAAATTGTTTTGGTAAAACAATTCTAAAAGTGTTATTGAAAAAATCTGCTTTATATTCCGAACAAAATACATATTCTAGTATAAAATTGCTTAAAATTTTTGATAAAAAAATATTATGTTTACACATTAGTGGAATAAGAATATCAAAGAATGATTATATAGTTTATAAAATAAAAGATGATACATATATTTCTGAGATTATTAGAATTGAAATTAATCATAATGAAATAGAATTTATTAACAATGATGAATGTGACATTGGCATTGAAATTGATGACAGGCTTAATTCTAGTGATGGATTCGAATTGCTGGAAATAATCAATGTTAATTAGTTATTAATACACTTTTATAGATTATGGATAGGACTATATGTTCTATCCATAATTAGTTTAAAAATTTGAAATGGGTTTTTGTCATGAATTTCATTTTTAATGTTAGATATTGTTATTGATTATTCTATATACATCCCCATATAAAACGGCAAAGTATACTTAACGCCATCAAACCCAACATTTCCATCTACAAACTTATAAGCAATGTGAGGACTATATTTTTTTATATATTCATTTAGTGAAACTGTAGAGCCGTTTTTTGATTTAACTTCTATTGGCACAACATCACTATCTTTATCATAAAGAAATTCAATTTCTTGAGTGCTTGTCTTATTTTTGAAATAGTATGGGACAATGTTTTTTTTGGTTAACATATCAAATATTAAGTTCTCGTATATTCCGCCTTTTGTATGTCCTTTTAAGTCTTTGCGAATTATTGACTTTTGTAGTTCTAAACCATACATTGCAGTCAATAGCCCTAAGTCGTGTAAATAAATTTTAAAATTATTTACTTCGCAGTGTGATATAGTTGGAAATTCTGGTAAAGTTAAATTGTTGCATTTTTTTACAAATCCAGCATCTATTAACCAATTTAAACTAGATTCGTATTTTGATTTATTTCCACCATTCTCAATTTTAGAATATTGGAATTTTCTATTTTCTTTAGATAATTGCATTGGAATTGAATCAAAGCATTTAGTGATTTTTGGTTTTAAAACAGTTGAAGCGTAGTGCAAAATATCATCTTTGTAGTTATTAATAATTTCTATTTGTTCGTTATGAGCATCAATGAAATTGGTGTTTTCAATATATTTGTTTACTGCGGATGGCATTCCGCCAACTACCAAATAGTCATCAATAAATTTTAAATATCTACTATTTATATCATCTGGAACAATTTTTTTGTTATCAAAGAATTCTTTTAAGTAATCTATGCTTTCAGGTTGAATACCATTTGCCCATAAAAATTCTTCAAAGTCTAGTGAATGCATTTCAATATCTTTTTCATAGCCTACAGGCATTGAAACCTTGTCTGTTTCATTGTAATTGATTCCAAGTAGTGAACCTGAAGATATAAAATCATATTTCTTATCTTCAACCAAAAATTTTAAGGCAGTTCTTGCAAGAGGGCAGGTTTGTATTTCATCAAAAAATATTAGAGTTTTCCCTTCAACAAGATTTGCGTTTGAAATTCGAGAAATAATTCCGCGATATATTTCTTTTGGCTCTAAAGTTCCATCAAAAATCTGCTTTAAGTTGCTGTTGGCAATAAAATTAAGCTCAATAAAAGATTCGTATTCGGACTTGCCAAATTCGCGAATAATGAATGTTTTTCCGACTTGTCGAGGGCCTCTGACCAATAAAGACTTTTTATTAGGGCTATTTTTCCGCTCAACAAGCTTATTGTATATCTTTCTTTTTAGCATATATAAATTATCAACGTTTTTTGACCATTTGTCAAGCAAAAAATCAACGTTTTTCGACCATCCTAACCGTAAAAAATCAACGTTTTTTGACCATCCCAACTGACAAAAATCAACGTTTTTTGACCATCTTTTCTATAATCCTGAAAAAGACGATAATTTAGCCATTATTTTAGTCAAGTATAAATTAGTTATTTATGCTTGGCTATTTTTTTATTCAGCAGAAAGCATTTGACATAATACAAATTATGTATTACAATTATACTACAATATGGAGGTATATTATGGCAATGCAATCAGTATTACAAGTAAGGATGGATACAGAACTTAAAGAAGCAGCTGAAAAACTTTATGAGGAACTCGGCACAAGTTTTGCCGAAGCTGTGAGAATATTTGCTAAAAAGAGTGTGGATGAACAGGCCATACCGTTTTCTGTGAACAAAATTAAAAAGCATAAAGCATTTGGTGCTTTAAAGAAATATGCTGATCCGTCAAAAATAGGAAGAGAAAGAGAATTATTGGGGGAGGCTATAGCTAAAGAATATGTTGAAAATAATAGACACTAATTATGCAATAAGATATATCATTCAAGATAACTTTGATCAGGCAGTAACTGCTAAAGAAATGATAGATGATGGTGCTTATTTGTTACCAGAATCTCTTGTGGAAATGGTTTATGTTCTTTCAAAAGTATATAATGCCGAAAGGCGTGACATTTATTTTGCAATTATAGATTTATTGCAAGATGTAGAAATGATAGATAAGCCAATTTATGAAAATGCTGCAAGAATATATGGAAGGACTAAATTAGATTATGTTGATTGCATTTTAGTCGTAAGGCATAAATTATTGAACGATAAAATATATACTTTTGATAAAAAGTTGGAAAAAGAATTAAAATCGGTAGAATTAGTGGCAACTACAACATAGGTTTAGCATTATGAAAACAGTAAACGTTGTCGCAGCGATAATAAAAAAGAATAACAAGGTGTTTATAGCACAACGAGGCCATGGAGAATTCAAAGGAAAATGGGAATTCCCTGGTGGCAAGATTGAAGTTGGCGAGACTCCAGAAGAAGCAGTTGTTCGTGAGATTAGAGAAGAATTAAAATCTGAAGTAAAAGTCGAGAGATTATTTGATGAAATAAATGAGACGCGTGGTGATAAAATAATAAATGTAAAGTTCTTTATATGTAGCCTCATAAGTGGAAATCTTGAACTTACAGAACATTTGGCATCAAAATGGGTGGATCCATCCGAGATTAACGATAAAGATTTTTTAGAAGCTGATAAACCTATCCTTGACAATTTAAAGAATGTTTATATTACCGTTGAGATTGACATTGAAACTAAAGAGAAGTTTGAGAAAATTTGTGAAGATGCAGGGCTAACAATGTCGTCAGTAATTTTATTATTTATCGAGAAAACTGTTAGTGAAGGACGCTTCCCGTTTGATTTAACTAAATAAATAAGAAAATTTGGTATAGTTGATGGAAAATAAGAATATATTAAATATAAAATCCGCCGCAGCATTCAGGACCTGGCTTTCAAAAAATCACGACAAACAATCCGAGTGTTATCTAAATGTTAAAAAGGGAAGGCCAATTGATAATAAGACATTTTATTATCTTGATGCAGTAGAAGTTGCTCTTTGTTTCGGTTGGATAGATAGTTCTTAAAAAGTAATTGATGGCATTCGCTACCAAAGATTTAGCCCGAGAAGAAAAAATAGTCGATGGACTGAATTAAATAAAGATATAGTTAATGCATTAAAAAAAGCCAAAGCTTGGGGAAAATTCAATAAGTTTCCTGATTTATATAAAAGAATCAAAGCATACAACATTTCATTTTACAAAAAGTTAAATTCAGTCACCTATAAAAAGTCACTCATCCGCCTAATTGATCAAACACTACTTGGCAAGATGTATGGTGAATGGAATGACTATGGAAGGCTGCTTGATTATTAGTATATTAACGCAACTATGCAAAAGAGCCGAAAGGCTCTTTTTTTTGACGATACCGAATTCCAAAAAACAACGTTTTTTGACGAAATATAGGCGATTTGGCGATTTTCTAATTATATTTTTTAGTAAAAATATGAGCAATTTTAGGGCTAATTTAGCATATACACTAGATTTTGTGGCACAAAAGCGTGATTTTTACAAGATTTTGTGGTATAATATACAAGCAAATAGTATATATTGTAGACTGAATTGATTGGTACTATTTATGCTAAGTAGTGCTGTGTTAATTTGTGCAATTACTTTAGATTGATACTTAATAGATGAAGATTTATAAATTAGTTTTGTGAGTAGAGGGCAATAATGAAAGATTTAAAAAGAAAGATTGCAGCGATTTTGATCCTAGCATTAGTTTTTAATACAAATGCTATGTGGACATTTGCTGAGTCAAGCGAGACATTTAGCAATTTGGAGGAGATAAGTAAGGAAGAGAAGTCAACTCAATATGTTGAAGAGTCTTTGACTATCGAAACTAGTGAGACTAGTGAGACTAGTGTTACAGTTGCTTTGGATAATAAAGATAGTGGAGATGGTAATATAGAAGAAAATGACGAGCCTTCTGAAGATGAATCAATCGTAGAAGAACCGGAGGAAGATGAAACTGAATCAAACGAAGTTCCAACTGAACCTGAAGAGGATGAGAGTGAGTCAGAGACAAACGTAGATGCTGGTTCTACGAGCGTTGAAGAGAGCGAGAGCGAATCAGAAGATGGTATCGCAAGTCCATCTGAAGCAGATGAAGATGAGGGTGAGATAGAGATAAGTGTAGACGAGAGTGAGTCTACAGGAGAGGGTTCTGCGAGCGAAGATGAAAGTATCGCAACTCCATCCGACGCAGATTTAATTGCTACAATTTCTGAAATTGAATTTGAAAAGGTAAATAAGCGAGCATCTTTATCAGAGGTGGTTGGATTTGATGATAAATTACTTGGCGCTGATGGTGATGCATATATGCAAAGAAGATTATTTTTTGATTTAGATGGGCATGGCACAACTGCTTCTGGTAAGCCTGCAGCAAATCTTAAAAAAATAATAATTCAAATTGGTGGCGACATACCTGAAGGTTTTGATTCTTTTGGTTCTATAGGTTATGTAGATTATTATGATAAGGGGACAGATGAAGATTTTGAGGTATTGCTTTATGCAGATGGAGTAAGTTTTACCCATATGCATATTGGCACGGCCGGATTGTTCAAAGATCTTATAAACCTTGAGGAGATAGAAGGATTTGAAGTTGTAGGAACAGGGGGGACTGTTAATCTCGAAGGATTATTTGAAAACTGCAAAAAACTTAGAAGCATAAGATTTGACAATTTAGAAGCATCAAATGTAGTTACTATGAGTAGGATGTTCTATGGCTGCGAATCTCTTACTTCTGTTGACCTAAGTAATTCAAACACAACTAATGTAGTTAATATGAGCAGCATGTTTTATGGTTGTACAAGCTTAGAGTCAGTCAATTTGACTGGTGATTTTGACACATCAAGTGTGACTACTATGGAAGACATGTTTAGAAATTGCACCTCTCTTAAAGCTATTGATTTAAGCAATTTTAAAACTGCAAATGTCACAAACTTTAAAGGGATGTTTTATGGTGATAGCAAGTTAAGAATAATAGAGGTATCTGCGACTGATTTTGTTCCATCAGGTATTTATGGCGATCATTCCGGATCTAGTAATATGTTTTACGATTGCACAAAGCTTGTAGGTGGTACTGGAGGAAATCAAAGTAATGTGGGCAGCGATGATTATTATTACAAAATAAGTACTCAAGATACAGGTTATGCAAGAGGTTTGTTAACTGATAAAAATGATACTTCTAATCATATCCTTCCTTGGAGTTGGTTTGATGAAGATTTAGCCACCAAAAATGATTATATTCAAATAAATATAGAAAGAGGTACAGATACATCATCATATACAAAACTCTATGATTTAGATACGAAAGGTTTAAGTGTTTATAAAAAAGGAAATATTCTTATAATTCATACTTTGGGGGCAAGTGATACAATTAATCTTGGCGATTGCAATCCAAGTATATATCATAGTGGTGGTGGTACTTTTGCTTATTTTAATAATTTAAAATTTATAAAAAATCTCAATATACTCAATACTTCAAAAACACAGAACATGTATTCATTGTTTTATGCAGATTCTGAAATTAAAGATTTGGATTTGACTAACTTTAATACTTCGCGTGTTACTAATATGGAATATATGTTTTGTAAAGATATATGGGATTATTCTGCACCGTCAATGTCACTTAAAACTATCTATGTATCAGATGCTTTTGTGACTTCGGCAGAGACATATGGGGCTGATTATATGTTCTTAGGATGTGACAATCTTGTAGGAGGATCAGGTACTGCTTATTCAAGTTCTCATAAAGATAAAAGCTATGCTCGTATAGATAGAGGTACTACTGATCCAGGATATTTTACAAGTGCTGACAACGTGAAGCATACACTCGAGGCTGGTTGGATTGATTCTTCGTATAAGACAAGTGCTAGAAGTGTCACAATCCAAAAAGGCGGCGATGTCCCAAGTGGCGAAGAGATTTTGTTAGATAGTATGGGCTTTAGTTATTTTGTAGATGGTACAAATGTAGTTATATATCTTGCAGACCCTAATCAGTATATTTATCTTGGTAATCATAATGTTAGTAGTGGAATATTTAGTGGGCTACAACTTGTTACAGAAATAAATGGACTATCTAATTTAACAACTACAGGACTTACAGATATGTCCTATATGTTTTATCATTGTGATAATTTAGAAGTTCTTGATTTGACATCCTTTGATACAAATAGTGTCACGGAAATGAAAATGATGTTTTATAATTGTTATTCATTAAAAACTATCTATGTAACAGGGACTTTTAGAACAGATAATGTCACAGAAAGCACTAATATGTTCTATAATAACACGAATTTAAAGGGTGAAAAGAATACAGCATATAGCCATAGTAATCCAACAGACAAAACTTATGCTCATATAGATGGTGGCACTGCAAATCCTGGTTATTTTACAGATGGTAGTAGTAGTATTCATATCATACCTATCAACTGGATTGCTCATAGTGATAGAAGCACATATACAAAGATAAAAATTATAAAGGATGTGACACCGCCAACTAGTGGGACTGAATATCAAATTGATCCTAATGGTTTGTCTTACTATGTAGATGGAACAGAAATAACTATTTATCTCAATGATCCAACTGAAACTATAAAGTTGGGGGATGGAGATGGGGCACTTAGTGTTTTCATGGGATTTGAAAATGTTGAAAGCATAGAAGGCTTAACAAATATTGATACTGATGGACTGACAACTCTTTCACTATTATTTTCTGATTGTCGTAAAGTTAAATTTTTAGATCTAAGTAGTTTTGACACAAGTGCAGTAACAAAAATGCGTTATATGTTTGCTGCATGTGACTCTTTAGCAGAGATAAGTGTCAAGGAATCAATGTTTGTTACATCACAAGTAACAGATAGTTATGCTATGTTTAGCGGTTGTGGTAGCTTAGTGGGTGGAAAGGGAACAGAATTTGATGTTACACACCTTGATAAAGCATATGCTCGAGTTGATGGTGGACCAGATAGTGATAGTCCTGGTTATCTTACAGATATTGATCTCAAAGAACATATATTGAAAAATGGTTGGTTCAGTGGAACAAAAGCAGATTTCACAAAGATAATTATACAAAAGGGCGGAGTAGAACCAAGTGGAAATAAAACTTTACTTGACGGTCGTGGTTTTGCATACTATGAAAATGATGATAAGATAACTATATTTGTAGAAGATAATTTAGATACTATATATCTTGGAGAATGTAAAAACCCATCTCCTGGTGTATTCCGCGAATTTAGTAATGTCACAAGCATAGAGGGACTTGAGTATTTAAATACAAGTAGGACGGTTGATTTATCGTATCTGTTTTATGGCTGTAGTAAAATTGAGAGTATTGATTTAAGTGCTTCAGGATTTGATAGTGCTATTTATTCAAGGTATATGTTCTCTAGTTGTCGTGCACTTACAAGCGTGAAATTACCAACAACTGTCAACAGTGCAATTAGGAATTTAAGTAGCATGTTTGTAAATTGCGAAAAACTAAGATATATTGATTTATCAGGCTATAACACATCTCAAGTTACTGATATGTCACAAATGTTTATGAACTGTTATGAGCTTAGAGTAATATATGTATCAAATAGTTTTAATACAACAAATGTGACAAGTTATGGTAGTATGTTTTATAATAACAGAAGTTTACATGGTGGTATAGGAACACTTTTCAATGGTAGTTATACAGGTAAAGATTATGCAAGAATAGATAGTTTGACAAGTAAAGGATATTTTACTGATGTAAATTCAACTGATCATATCTTGCCACACTATTGGTTGTCACCAGAAGATGGAAGTGGTGCCAATATAAGAAATCAATATAAAAATATAACTATAAAAAAAGGCGGCGAAGAGCCAAGTGGTACAAAACATTTGGTTGATGATAGAGGTCTTAATTATTATGTGACTGGAGAAGGAAATAATAAGGAAGCCACTATTTATCTAGCAAATGCAAACGAAAAAATATTACTTGGAAATTGTACAGGGTCGGCAGGAGGATATTACGATTCAGTATTTGCAAACTTTAGTAATGCAACGAAGTTTGACGGATTAGACTTACTAGATACTACATATACAACAAATATGTTCAGATTGTTTTATGATTTTGGAACTTCAAATACAAATGATAAAGTTTTAGATTTGAGTAGTTTTAATACAGCAAATGTCACTGATATGAGAGAAATGTTTGGTGGCATTTATTACTTAAAAACAATTTACGTATTACCAAGTTTTGTAGTTACAAATGTAACAAGTAGTACTGATATGTTTAATAGTAATTCTAGGCTAGTAGGTGGACAAGGAACAGCTTATTCCACCCATGGTGCTCAAGATAAAAGCTATGCTCATATAGATGGCGGTACAGTTAACCCTGGTTACTTTACAGAAAAAATTGATAAGAAAGTTACATTTAACTATCAAGATGGAGTTACAGATAGTCTTGAAGTAGAAGTTGGAGAGAGTGGAACTGTCACTCCACCTGTAGACCCTACTAGAGTTGGATATGATTTTGTTTTCTGGCATGAAGATGGTGTAGATGCTGCATTTGACTTTACAACAATAATAACAGAATCTAAGACTCTTTATGCAAAGTGGGATCCTTGGAATTATACATTACACTTTAATCCGGATGCTAGTGGTTCGCATACTGGTTCAATGGCTGATATGACTAACTTGCAGTCAGGAGTAGTTTACACTTTAAATTCAAACGCATTCGCATGGGCAGGACATAAGTTCTTGGGCTGGGCGACAATGTCAGATGTGAAACCTCCGGTTTGGACAGATGGCGATACTTCATTCTCACATGTGGCACAGAATCAAAATGAAACATATAATGTCTATGCTTTATGGCATGAGATGAAATATACACTTCATTATGATTTGCAAGGTGGCAACCCTGATTCTACTTTTGATGATGTGACTTTATCAGCAAGTGTTTCATATGGATTACCAGCAGCCGCACCAACAAAGGCACACTATAAGTTCTTGGGTTGGGCAACAGATCCAAGTCTAGATCCAGCTTATCAGCCAGGTAATAATTTTGTTAAAGATTATGACCCAACAACTTATGATGAGACTTCACCACTTCCAGTAGCAACTTTATATGCTAAGTGGCAAAAAATAAGTTATAGAGTAGTATACAATGGAAATGGTAACACAGGTGGTACTGCTCCAACAGAGCAGACAGGTTATGCAGGAGAAGCATTACAACTTAGAAGTAATAGTTGGACAAGAGATGGGTATAAATTTTTAGGATGGGATGAAGATCAAAATGCAACTGTAGCAAGTTATAGCAGCGCAACTTCAATCTATATGACAAAAGCTGACGCAGATTTAAGTGATGATAGCACTACAGTAATCACACTTTATGCTATATGGAGTCAAATAAAATATACAGTGACTTATCATGGTAATGGCAACACAGGTGGTGCAGTGCCAGATGTACAAACTGGATATACTGGTATAGAACTTACACTTAGCACCAACACAGGAAATCTTGTTAAGACAAATTATCGTTTACTCGGTTGGGATGAAAGTAGCAGCGCTACAACTCCTACATATAATCTTGGCGGTCCTATGACAAAAGTGATTGCAGAAATTGATGATGGAAAAAATTATAATTTGTATGCAATCTGGAGTAGAATCGACTACACTATAAAACTTAATCCAAATAATGGAGTAGGATCAGTAATCGATGTACCAGCAGAGTCAGGTATAGGTAAGACACTCCCTGCGAATTCATTTACAAGAACTAATTACAAGTTCTTAGGATGGAATACAGACCCAAATGCAACTAAGGATAACTGGCAAACTATAGGAGAACATTATACTGACCTAGGAACAGTAAATCGAACTTTATCAGAGAGTGAACAAGGAAGTATTTACAATTTATATGCCGTATGGCAAAAAATGACATACACGCTTCATTATGATTTGCAAGGTGGTACAGGTGCATTGGTAGATGTTACAGGAATTGCTTCAGGTGATAACTATACACTCTCATCAACGAAGCCAACAAGGGAAAATTATAAATTTATTGGTTGGGCTACATCTTCTACATTAGATCCAGTTTATCAAGCTGGTGATGTTTATAGAGTAGACTTTAATCCAAGCGAATATGACCCAACGCAGCCAGAGCCTGTAAAAACTTTGTATGCAAAGTGGGAACAATTAGTTTATACTGTCACATATAATAAAAATGGTGGCGAAGGCGCTGATATGCCAATTAGTAATGGTATATCAGGAGAAAACTTAACACTTAGTGCAAATGGATATACAAGGACAGGTTATAGATTTAGAGGCTGGGATGAAAGTGCTACACCAACTGATCCTTTAAATCCTATGTATCCTGTGACAGGAACTATGACAATGAATAAAGTTTTAACTGAAGCACAACAAGGAACTAACATAAATGTCTATGCAATATGGACTCAAATATCATATATAGTAACTTATAATGGAAATGGAAAAACAGGTGGTGATGTACCAGATGGGCAGACAGGATATTCTGATGTACCACTTACGCTTCAGACTAATACTAGAAATCTAGTTAAGACAAATAAGTATTTACTTGGCTGGGATGAAGATGCTTCGGCGACAACACCTACATATGCTCTTGGTGGTTCAATGACAAAAACTATTGCAGAAGCCGATGATGGAAGATATATAGATCTATATGCAATTTGGGGTGATGTCCCATATACTATAAAACTTAATCTAAATGGTGGAGTAGGTTCAGTGGTTGATGTGCCAGCTCAGTCAGGAGTAGGTAAGACACTTCCTGCAAATTCATTTACAAGAACTAATTATAAGTTCTTAGGATGGAATACAGATCCAAATGCGACACCAGCAAACTGGCAAACTATAGGAGAACATTACGATAATCTTGGAACAGTAAATAGAACACTTGAACCAAGTGCAGCAGGTAGTATTTACAATTTATATGCCATATGGCAAAAGTATACATATACACTTCATTATGATATGAATACTGGATCTGGAACTATAGCTGATATCACTGATGCAGGTTCTGGTGATAACATTACACTTTCTGCAGTTAGACCAACTAAAGAAAACTATACATTCCTTGGTTGGGCAGATGATAACGCAGCAACGGCAGCACAGTATAGTGCAGGAGGCACATATAAAGCAACTGTAGATAGTGATGGTGTGACAAAGACAATTTATGCAGTGTATAGTTATAATTATCCTTACACTGTAACATTTAGTCCAAATGGTGGCAGTGGCAATATGGCAGACATCATAGCAACTTCAAGTATAGCAAGTCCACTCCCAGGAAATGCATTTACAAGATCTAATTATACTTTCATAGGATGGTCTGAGAATGCAAGTGCTCGTTCTGCAAGTTATACAAATACTATAACTAAGATAGTTACTAGTGCAGGTCAGGTAGTAACACTTTATGCAATTTGGCAATATAGTGGTGGCGGAGGAGGATATGTTCCATCAGGTGGTGGAAGTGGTGGAGGCGGCGGTGGAGGTGGCGGTGGAATAATTGGCACTATTCAAAATCAAATAAATAATAATTTAAATATTCCTGCAGTAGCAATTCCAACTGTTAAATCTATTAAGGCGGTAGTTAATTCATCACAATGTAGTTGGAATCAAAATAGAGTATCTGGAAAATGGGGACTTAATATATTAGATATGCAAGGACAAAGTACTGTAGCAGCAAATGGTTTCTATGTGTTAGTTAAGACAGGCGAGACGATAACTGCTGATATGTATTGTTTTGATAACAATGGAGATATGTATACAGGATGGGTAACTACAAGTTTAGATGGTAATGAATACTATTTTGAGACTTTGAAAAATTCAGAAGAAGGTAAAATGGCAATTGGATGGAAGAAGGTAGGAGAAGATTGGTATTACTTTAATCTTGATGGCACAAAGTTAAAATTTGCAGTCACTCCAGATGGTTATTTTGTGGATGCTAATGGTAAGTGGATGAAATAGTATTATTGAGCGGATTAAACTCTAAACTGGAGAAATATAAAGTCAAGGTTTGATAATAGATGCTTTGGTAAAAAGGAGTTAAGAAATAATGAGTTGTAGTTGCGGCGAAGAACATAAAGAAGATATCAAGAAACCGATTATCCGGATTGCTATAGCTGTTATTATAGTAATCATTGGAGTTATTTTAGAACATCAAAAAGATGGTCTTATATTATTTTCAAATTCAATTTTGAAACTTGCTTTTTATCTTGTCGCTTATCTCATAGTTGGTTATGAGGTTTTAATAAATGCATTTAAGAGAATAATTAAACTTGAGGCTATGGATGAGACAGTCCTTATGTCAATAGCGACAATTGGTGCATTTATTCTTGGAGACTATCAAGAAGCAGTTGCTGTAATGGTATTTTATCAGATAGGAGAACTCTTTCAAGATTACTCAATGGATAAGAGCCGTGATAGTATAAAAGAGTTAGTTGACATCAATCCTGAGTTTGCAAATGTTTTAAGAAATGAAAAAATTGAAAAGGTAGACCCATCTGAAGTTAAAGTTGGAGAGACTATAGTTGTAAATCCATTTGAGAAGATTCCATTAGATGGAGAGATAATTGATGGTGCAACTATGTTAAATACTTCTGCTCTTACTGGCGAGAGCATACCAAGATATGTGACAGTGGGAGATAATGTATCAAGTGGGCTTATCAACAATGAAAATCTAATAAAGATAAAGACGACTAAAGAATTTAAAGACTCAACTGCAAGTAAGATTATAGACCTTATAGAAAATGCTACAGAGAAAAAATCAAGTTCTGAAAATTTTATTTCAAGTTTTGCAAAAGTATATACACCTATAGTTTGTCTCATAGCACTTTTGACTTTTGCAATTCCTATTTCTCTTCAGTATTTTATTTTTAAGGCAAGTCCAGATTTTGGAACTTGGGCATATAGGGCTCTTACTGTTCTTGTAATTAGTTGTCCTTGTGCGATACTAATAAGCGTACCGCTTGCATTCTTCTCATCTCTTGGTGCTGCAAGTAAACTTGGCATCTTAGTTAAGGGCTCAAATTATATTGAAGCGCTTTCAAGAGTTAAGGCATTTGCGTTTGACAAGACTGGCACTATGACAAAGGGTGTGTTTGAAGTAGTTGGAGTTCACCACTGCAGTATAAATGAAGAAGAGTTTTTTAGATTAGTATCTCACATAGAATTTTTTTCAAATCACCCTATAGCTAAATCAATTCTCAAATATTACGGCAAAGAAATTGACAGTAGTATCGTAACTGATGTTAAAGAAATAGGTGGTAGAGGACTTAGCGGAGTAATTGGTGGAAAAGTTATCTTGGCTGGAAATGACAAATTAATGAAGGACAATAATATAGATTACATAGAGTGCAGGGACATAGGAACTATAGTACATGTGGCTGTTGACAAGCAGTATGTAGGACATATACTGATTAATGATGTTATCAAAGAAAATTCACCAAAAGCAATAGCAAGTCTTAAAAAACAAGGTGTGACAAAAACCATGATGCTTACAGGTGATAGAGAAGAGATAGCAAGAGATGTATCAGAAAAGATTGGCATTGATGAGTACCGTGCAGCACTTTTACCTGGAGATAAACTTAGTATATTAGAAGAAACAATTAAGAATACAAAACTTGCCTTTGTAGGCGATGGCATAAATGATGCACCTTGTATCACAAGAGCTGATGTAGGTGTAGCTATGGGTGCTATGGGATCAGCTGCAGCAATTGATTTAGCTGACATAGTTCTTATGGATGATGATATAATTAATGTCCCTATAGCATATAAACTTAGTAGAATTACTATGAAAATAGTGTATGAGAATATAACCATATCAATAGGTATAAAAGTTCTAGTCCTTATACTATCTATTATTGGAATATCAAATATGTGGCTTGCAGTATTTTCAGATGTAGGAGTTATGGTAATAGCTGTTATAAATAGCGTTAGGCTACTATATATGCATAAGGCCATAAAGAATATCTAGTTTATACTTTATATAACATAGTAAAAAGAAGCAATTATTATAATTGCTTTTTTTTATTGTAAAAACTATAATTATCATATGGAAAGGCAAATAGACGTAAAGAAAGAAAGATTAAAACTAATACTTATATCAGCGACCTTTGGAACGGTAGGATTATTTACTCACTTCATACCACTCAGTTCTGCTGCCATAGTTTTTTACAGAGCACTTCTTGGTGGCGCATTTATCGTTGTGATGATGAAGATAAGTGGAAAAGATATAAATATCAAATCTATGAGAGACAATCTTGCAATACTTGTACTTACAGGTTTTTTTATGGCTCTAAACTGGGTACTGCAGTTTGAAGCATTTAAAGTTTCGTCAGTTGCGATAGGGACAGTCTGTTACAATATGATGCCGATTTTTTTATTAATTATTGCATCATTTATGTTTAATGAAAGAATAACTATAAAAAGTGGTTTTTGTATTTTCATTGCGACTATTGGTGTAGTGCTTGTGTCAAATGTTATAAATGTTGGAATAAAATCCAATGAAGTACTTGGTTGTATGTATGGAATTATAGGTGCAATATTTTATGCCCTCATAGTTACATTCAATAGAAAATTAAATCAAATAGAAACTCACGACAAGGTAGTTTTTCAATTTGCATTTTCTGCGCTTATAATGGCAATTTATGTTGGTTTTATTGAAAAGAAAAGTTTTTTGATTGATAATAGTCTGCCACAAAATGAAATTGTAGTTGGTGTAATATGCATGCTAATTCTTAGTTTCTTTCATACAGGTTTTTGCTATGTGCATTATTTTAATGCAGTGTCGAGACTTAAAGCTGAGACAGTTGCGATACTTACATATATAGACCCTGTAGTTGCACTATTTTTATCTTATTTTGTGCTTAAGGAAAATATGACTGCATTACAATTTCTTGGTGCAGTATTGATACTTGGTTCGACGCTGTTTAATGAATTAAGCAAGACAAGTAAAGAAATAGGAGTTAAACAATCACTCTTTGATTCACTAAGGTCAAAGTTTAGAAGATAGTTATTATGTTGAATAAAGATAAAGCAAAAGAGATAGTTAAAATTTTAAAAAAGAGGTATGGAAAAGAAATACCGCTTTATTTGCATTATCACAAAAACAAACCTTATGAGTTTTTATTTGCAGTCATGATGTCGGCGCAGTGTACTGATGCGAGAGTAAACATAGTTACTAATGATTTATATAAGAAATATGATACACTTCATAAGTTTGCAAATGTCAAACAAAAAGAATTAGAAATGGATATTCACTCGGTTGGATTTTATCATAATAAGGCAAAAAATATTATAGCCTGCGCGAGGATGCTCATTACCGATTTTAATTCTAAGATTCCAAAAGATTTTGACGACTTAGTTAAACTTCCAGGAGTTGGAAGAAAGACAGCAAGCGTGGTTATAAGTCATCTCTATGGCATACCTGCTATGGCTGTGGACACCCATGTGGCAAGAATTTCAAATATTTTATTTAACTTAAACACTAAAGATGTCCGCGAGATAGAAGAAAAACTCAAGGAAATAGTGGCGAAAAAGGATTGGGAGCTCTGGAATACACACATTATAGCCCTTGGTCGTGAGATATGTACGGCAAGGCGTCCAAAGTGCGATATTTGCCCACTATATAAACTTTGTAAAAAGGCTTAAATTAAGTCTTTTTTATCTTAAAACTTATCAAAAAATGTGGTAAAATAATACAAACAATCATTAATATCTTAAAGAAATTATTATTTATTGAGGTAGATATGAAATTAGGATTCATCGGTGCAGGCAATATGGCTCGTGCAGTTTTGACGGGAATTAGTTCGTCAAAAGTTTTGGATTGTAAAGATATTTTTGTATCAAATAGAAGTAAAGAAAAATTGGATGACCTTAAAAATAATTTTGGTTTCAATGTGTCAACAGATAATTCATATGTGGTTAAAAATGCCAAAGATGTTTTATTCATATGTGTTAAGCCACAGATATTTGACTCTATATCAAAAGATTTAAAAAAACTTATAGGCAAAAAACAATTAGTAGTGTCAATTATGGCAGGAAAGACTATAGACTATCTACAAAAATCTTTAGGGACAAAAAACATAGTAAGAGTTATGCCAAATACTCCATGTTTAGTTGCTGCAGGAATTTCTGCAGTATCTGCAAGTAAGGAAGCACTTAAAGATAAAAATTATAAAGAAGTTTTGAATGTCTTAAAAACTATTGGCGAAGTAGTTGAAGTAGAAGAAAAATATATAAATGCAATCACTCAAGTGTCAGGTGCAAGTCCTGCATGGATATTTATGCTCATAGAAGCACTTGCAGATGGTGGCGTAGAGTGTGGGCTTCCAAGAGATATGGCATATAAGTTTGCTATGAGTGCTGTATATGGTTCTGGAAAACTTGCTGCTATCAAATATAAAGAGAACAAAACTCATCCAGGAGTTTTAAAAGATATGGTGACAAGTCCTGCAGGCACAACTATAGAAGGTGTGAGAGTACTTGAAGAAAATGGATTTAGGGGTGCACTAATTGATGCAGTACTTCAGTCATATTCAAGGTCACTTGAGATGTAATTAAAAATAATAATATAAATTTTAGGAGGGTAATATGAAAATTTATACTACCGACAAAATTAGAAATGTGGTGTTGCTAGGACACAGTGGTTCTGGAAAGACATCTATGGTAGAGGCTATCGCAAAGGTGGCAAAGATTACTGATAAGATGGGAACAGTTGATGAAGGAAATACAATTTCTGACTTTGGAAAAGAAGAGCAGAAGAGAAAAATTTCTTGTCAGACATCTATTATTCCGCTTGAGTGGGATAGCAGAAAGATAAATGTCATTGATACTCCAGGATTTTCAGATTTTGTTGGTGAAGTTGAAGAGGCCTGTGGTATAGCAGATGCAGCTGTTATAGTAGTTAATGGAAAATCTGGAATCCAAGCCGGAACTAAGAAATCATGGGACATGTGTGATAAGTATAAACTCCCAAGATTTATACACGTTACAAATATGGATGACAACAATGCATCATTTAGACAGGTAGTTGATGATGCTACAGAACTTTTTGGAAAAAAAGTTGCACCAATCAACCTTCCTATTCGTGAAAATGAAAAGTTTGTTGGATATGTAAATATCATTTCTAAGAAGGCTTATAAGTGGCAGGGTGATCAAGCTGTTGAGTGTGAAATTCCTGACTACAACAAAGAATATCTTGAGAAGTATAGAGCTATACTTCTTGAATCAGTTGCAGAGACATCAGAAGATATGATGAATAGATATTTTGCTGGAGAAGAGTTTTCAGAGTTTGAGATTCGTTCAGCTCTTAAGAATAATGTCTGCAATGGTTCTATAGTGCTTATGGGTATGGGATCAAATATGCTTGCACAAGGTATATATACTACTCTTGACGATATAATCAAATACTTCCCATCTCCAGACCAAAAAGAATTAAATGGTATTAATAAAAATACAAATGAGCTTGTGGGATTAAACTATGACTTCTCAAAACAAAAATCTGCTTATGTATTTAAGACTATGGTTGACCCATATATTGGTAGATATTCATTTATAAAAGTATGTAGCGGAGTGCTTAAAACTGATGACATACTTTACAATGTATCTAAGGAAGAAGATGTAAAGATTGGAAAGATATATGTCTTATCCGGAAATAAGGCGCAAGAAGTATTTGAACTTCATGCAGGAGATATAGGTGCACTTGCTAAACTTTCAAATACTAAAACAGGCGATTCGCTTGCAACAAAGAATTTACCAGTTATGTTTGCAAAGACAGAGATAAGTAAACCATATACATATAAAGCATATAGAGCAAAAGAGAAGAGTGAAATAGATAAACTTGCTCAAGCAATTGCTAAACTCTGCGAAGAAGATTTGACTTTGAGATCAGTAAACGATACTGCAAATCATCAGATGCTTCTCTATGGTATAGGAAATCTCCAACTTGAAATGGTTGCAAGCCGTCTCTTAAATGAGTATAAGGTTGAGATTATCTTAGAAGAGCCAAGAGTTGCATTTAAGGAAACTATAAGAAAGACATCAGATGTAGAATATAAACATAAAAAGCAATCAGGTGGTCACGGACAATACGGTCACGTAAAGATGAGATTCTCGCCATCGAATGATTTTGACAATGCATTTGATTTTGGCACAGAAGTAGTAGGTGGAGCAGTTCCTAAGAACTATTTCCCTGCAGTTGAGAAAGGCCTTGCAGAGTGCTGCGAGAAAGGACCTCTTGCTGGATATCCTGTAGTAGGTGTTAAGGCAGT
The DNA here is from genome assembly GCA_017449075.1 of Lachnospiraceae bacterium. Classification (GTDB taxonomy): domain Bacteria; phylum Bacillota; class Clostridia; order Lachnospirales; family Lachnospiraceae; genus UBA3633. The sequence continues at coordinate 2,693 of JAFSKG010000018.1, read as the reverse complement.
GCTTTATGATGGATCATTCCATGAAGTTGACTCATCTGAAATGGCATTCAAACTTGCAACTATAGGAGCGTTTAAGGATGGATTTATGAAAGCAAGTCCATGCTTGCTTGAACCAATAGTTACAGTTAGAGTTATAGTTGATGATAAGTTTACTGGTGATGTAATCGGTGACTTAACCAAGAGAAGGGGAAGAGTTCTTGGTATGAACCCTACTCAAAATAAAAAGACTCAAATCGAAGCAGAAGTACCACAGATGGAAATGTATGAGTATACAACAACTCTTAGTTCTATGACAGGTGGTACAGGAGTATTTTCATATGAGTTTGCAAGATATGAGGAAGCTCCAAAAGACATTTGCGATAAAGAAGTTGAAAAAGCTAAGGCAATGAGAGAGGCTGAGAAAGACGAATAATACAAATTAAAAATGATTTTATAGTTTGAAATTTTGGAGTATAACTATGCAAAAATTAACAATAGAAAAAATGAAAGATTTAGAAACAAAAAAACAAATCTTTTTTGAACAATATAATATTAGTGAGAATGATATAATAAATTCCATTTCGGATGTATTGCGAGATAAATTAGATTTTGAGGTTAAAGAAATGGAATTACCTCACGATGTTGATGGTGCAATTATAGTGGATTTAAATGGAGAACAGACAAGAAATAATAAACCGATAAAGAGAATAGTTGTGAATAGTATGATAAATAAATTTAGGCAAAGATTTACGGTTGCCCATGAATTGGCACATTATATTTTAGCCGATAATAAGGAATTTTTAGCATTTAGAGATCATTCACGAAACAAAAAATCATCAAGTTCAAATAGCAATTTTGAGAATGAAGTAGATTATATGGCTGCTTCAATTTTGATGCCTATAAAAGCTTTTTTTGCTGATATTGAGAGACTTAAAAATAGATCAGAAGTTGAAAAGTATTTGATATTACGTCAAAAATATCGTGTTGAATTACCTGCAATAATATATAGGGAACAAGAAGTCGCAGCGTTGAATAATGGCTAAAAAGGGCGGCAAAAAATTGAGACAGAACAAGGATAGAATTTCTAGAAAAAACAAGATGTCATCGTTAGAAGATATTAAAATATTTGGCAAAATTGAAGAAGAAATGTCTAAATCTAAAAGCCAGAAGGATTATTCGGATTATAAGTATATGTCCGAAAAAACATATAATGATTTAGCAAGTTCTATTATTCAAAGTTCCATTTATGAATTATTTGTTTCTGCTAATTCAAAACGTAGGTACAAGGTTTACTTAACGTGCGTTTTTTCTATTTTATTAGTTGTTTTTATGTTTTTGTTGTTTTGGCTAGTATTTAACGAAAAAAAATATGATAATAAAATTCTGACTATATATATTAGTTCATTGATGGTTGAAGTAGTTTTGACAGTTCAAATGTTTATTAAATTAGTTTTTGATAATTCGTATCAAACTAGAGTAATTGAGATTCTGCATAAATTTCTTGAAAATTTTCAAAAAATGTAATTGATAATAAAGACGCGTTTGAAGCATATAAAAAAATGAGCGGAGTTTACCGCTTATTTTTATTGTCAAAATACTGCGCTTTAAAATATAAGAAATTTCATTTATATTATTAAATATATGACTTTTATGATATAATAATAAAAAACAATGAAAGGATCAGTAAAAAAAATGAATATAAAAATTTTTATGTGCCTCTATTCGCAGAAGTTATAATTGCAGTATCTGGCATAAAGGTTTATTAAACCTCCTTAAAATGACTACATATATAACGATATATGAATTGTGAAGAAGTGGCTACACTTCTTCTTTTTTTATCTTGTATCTGTAGATAAAAATTTAAGGAGGCATAATTATGAACGGGAAATTTTTGAGTAAATTGCTAGATAGGTTTGAGAAATATTTGAAGTATGAGGTTGAAAATAGCGATTCAACTAGTAAGAAGTATGTATCTGAAGCAAATAAGTTTTTAAGATGGCTAACTGATGAAAAAGGATTGGAAATATCTAAAATTACTAAAGAATTGATAGTTGATTACAAAGAGTATCTTAAAAAGATTTATACAAATCCAGATACAATAAATGGCAAAATAGGAATGAATCACATCTTTTTAAAGTTTCTTGGCAAAGGCAACATTACTATAAAGAGATTAAAGATAGTTAAAAGGAATTGCAAGCCAAGTGGAAGATATGTTAAAGAAGTTGATTATAAGAGACTTATTAAGTGCAGTAAAAACAAATATAAGAAAGTTGTTATAGTGGCTAAAATTATAGCAAGTACTGGTGTTCGAGCATCTGAAGTAAGTCAAATTACTTATGAGATGGTGGTTACAGGGAAGATAGTAGTGAGCAATAAAGGTAAAGTTAGGGAGATTGTATTAAATAAGCACATAAGAAGAGATTTATTAAAATATTGTAAAAAAATTGGCATTAAGACTGGTTCAGTAATACTAAATAATAAGGGAAATGCTTATACAAGATTTGGCATATGGCGAATGCTGAAGAACTTAGCAAAAGAGATGGAAGTAGATACTAATACTGTGTTTCCGCATAGTTTTAGGCATTTATTTGCTGTAAAACACTATAGTATTCACAAGGACATTGAAGCATTAGCAAATATACTTGGACATTCAAGTACAGAGACAACACTCATATACCTAAGAAAAACTGTTGAAGAATATGGCATAACTATGG
>JAFSKG010000017.1 GCA_017449075.1 Lachnospiraceae bacterium | reverse complement strand
TGGCATAAATAACTTTGCATATGTCACTTACAATCACAAGAGAAAGCATGCTTCTCTTAATTACTTAACTCCATTTCAGAAAAGATATGCAAGTTAAAATAATTCGTACTAACTATTACTAATTATATTGACTTATATATTGAAAGAGAAATAACTAAATATTCTGATTCTATATCTGATGGATATAGTTCAATAACTTATGGTGAGATAAGGTCGCATTATTATAACCCTGATGCCATATATGATTTAATAATTCATAATGATAAACTGAAAAAGCAGATAATTAAGCGTCAGAAGAAACTAACTGTGATAATCTACAAACTTATGCAAATAATCAATAAGATAAAAGACCCCGAGTTTAAGAGCATAGTAGAACTAAGGTCAATATACGGCAAGACCTGGGAACAGATAGGGGAAGAGGTGCATATGGATAGTTCTTGGGTTAGGAAAAAATATATAAAATTTATAGAGGAGTAGTTTAAATGTGTATTTGGCTTTTATTTTATGATAATATGTCTAAAAATAGGATCATGGATTTGATAATTAATAAAGTGAAATGTATATTTACATAACATAGTTTAAAAATGCCTAGAAATACAAAAATGCATAAAAACAAGCATTTTTGTATTGACTTATATATATATTAAAATAATTATAATTAGCCCATAGGGCACGAAATAATAATTAATCGTAAGACAAGGAACCGAGTATAGCCGATATACTCGCTTTTTGTTTGTTATAGTGTAAAATATAAAAAAGCAAGAGTTTTTATTGTAAAAAACGAATTTGTATGATAGAATAGTATATGTGTATGAAGATTGTAAGGACAAATATTAATATATCATTTCCTAAAATAGAGAATTATCGTAAAAAGTACATAGATAATGAGGATTTGTTGTCTGAAAAATTTATGCCAGCCACAATACTTAATTTATCTGAACCTATTCCGGATGAGATGCCAAGGATTATAGTTCAGAGTAAGAATGGGCATTCTGTTTTAAACCTGTCTTTAAATTCTGCTACATTTTCGACAAATTACGATAACGAGTATCAAGATAATTGGGAATTATGTGAGAAATATATTAAAGAAAGAGTTAATTTAGTGTATAAAATGATAGATAAATTAACTGATAACCATAATAATTATGTTGGGTTTGTTGTTAATCTTATATATGATGGACTGAAAGATAATGGATTGGATATTATTAAAAAGTCTTTTCTGAATACAAAAGTAAGTGAGAATATCAACTTGTATGATGTTAATTGCAGATTGACATATAGAATAGACAATTATTTTCTTAATCTGCAAATTGAGAATATGCGAAATATTATTGATAAGTACGGAAATATTGTCAATGGCGATTTATCTAATAGTATAAATGTAGTCCTTGAAATTAATGATAGAGCGATTGCGAACGAAAGTGAAAAATATATTTCTAGCAAAGAAGTATTAAATGAAATTCTTGATATAGCAGGTAGTTTAGTTAAAAATAATTTAGATGAAATAATTTTAAATGGTAATGTTAAATATTAAAGAAAAAAACAAATATGGTTTAGGTTGTGAAACCAGTGTCTTGAATAATAGGTTTTTTGATAGTTGTAACGGCGGTTTTTTGTTTGTGAAAAATAATAAAATTAATATTTCGAAAGATTTAGGAATAATCTCTGCAGGAGAAAACACCAACAGTTATAATATCTCTAAAGAAGTATCAGTTCCTGACAACCTATTGTTTAATTTAAGAAAATTAAATCAAATTTTACAGTTGAAAGATAATTGGGACAATTATGGTGCTAAACCTTTTAAAGAAGGTTTTGTAAATGAAATACGAAATATTATAATTGAATTGAATGTTAAAGCTAATGTTTTTCCATTATCAAACGAAAGAATACAATTAGCATTCAAAGATAAAAATGGCAATTACATGGAAATGAATTTTATGTATGATAATAAAACCATAGAAGTATTAGAAGTCATTAATGGAAAAGAATCGTCAGATTATATTGAAGAATATAATATGACCAAGATTAATAGCTGCATTAAGAGATTTTATGGATTGTAATTTTTCTTGTGAAGAAAATTTGTTTAGGGCAGTATATCCACCTGAAATTAAAAGTATGTATTGGAATGATGATGGAACTGTTGCACCTGCTGCTTTCATTGATCCAAAAGGTAAAGGACTATCTGTTAATAGGAGTGGTGGACGATCAGATGGTGAAGTTGTAAATTCAATGAAGAGCTTTAAAGGAAGCATAATAAAATTAAATGTTGGAAATTGTTTAACTATAGGTTTATATCTTGCTTATAAACCAAATAAAGGTAATATATATCATTCGGAAATTTATGATAATCAAAACGAAAAACTTATTTCTTTGGGAAAAAGAACAAAGATGGCACAGTTTGCTGAAATTGTAAAAAATTAAAAAGCCAAAAAAACCAGATGAAAGTATGATATAGTGTATAATATACAAAACCCGATAAGAGGGAGTGAGTCAAATCACTTCCTTTTTTGTTAAAAAAATTATGAGAGAGGTGCGATATGGCAAAGAATAAGAATGAAAAGAAAGATGAAAAGGTTGTTCCAGTAGAGAACTTGGAAACAATGAAAGATGTAGAAAATGAAAATGCAGCAGTAGAGAATGATACTGAAAAGAAAGAAGATGCAGCAGTTAAGATGGGTGTTGTTAATTGCGATAAATTAAGAGTGAGAAAGGGACCAAGTACTGATGCTGAGATTTTAAAGTATCTCAAGAAAGGTGACGAAGTAGTTATTGAGTCAGAAGATGACAAGAACTTCTATAAGATTGCAGCAGGCTTTGTTATGAAAGAGTTTGTAAGTCTTAAGATGTAATTATGGCTAAAAAGGCTGGAAGAAAAAACAAATATGAAACTAATATAAAGCCTAACCTTGATAAGATAAAGAAATTAGCAAGCACTTGTACTGAGAAAGATATTGCCAAACAACTTGGAGTATCTCTATCGTCTTTTGAGACATACAAGAATAAATACTCAGAACTTGCTAATGTTCTTAAAGAGGGAAGGAAAAGTCTTATTGTGGAATTAAAGTCAGCCTTAGTTAAAAAGGCTTTAGGTTTCTTTGAAGAAGAAATAATAACTACAGAGGGATTTAATAAGAATGGTGATGTAGTAAGTACTACTCAGAAGCATAAAAAATATTATGCACCAGATACTGCAGCAGCTCATTTATTACTAAAGAATTATGATAGAGATAATTGGGCTGAAGACTGGCATAAGAGGAAGATACAGGATGAAGAACTAAAGCTTAAAGTAGAGGCTATGGAGTTACAAAAGAATGGCTGGTAATTATGTAAGTGTTAATACAAGTTTCTATCAGTCTGATGAATGGTTAGCTACAAGACAAAAGATAATAACTGAAAGACTGGTAAATGGCGAGACAATATGTGAATACTGTCATAAGCCAATATATAAAAAGTATGACATAATACTACATCACAAAATAGAACTTGATGAGCTTAATTATCAAGATGTTAAAGTATCACTTAATCCTGATAACATAATGATAGTTCATCATGCATGCCATAATAAGATACATAATAACTTTGGCAAGAAGTGCAGCAGTTGCTATATAGTATATGGTCCACCAATGGCTGGTAAAAGCACATATGTTAAAGAGCATTTACAATATGGAGATCTAATAATAGATATAGACAAGATATGGGAATGTATATCAGGCTTTAATCATTTAAAAGGTAAGCCTGATGGACTTAAGAGAAATGTATTTGCTATAAGAGACTTACTTTATGATCAATTAAGACATAAAGTTGGATTTTATAAGAATTGCTATATTGTCGGTGGATTTCCACTTATAAGCGAAAGAGAAAGACTTGCAAGAGATTTCAATGCTGAAGTTTTATTTATTGATACAGATAAAGAGACTTGCATGTCAAGAGCCAAAGAGATAGAAGACAAAGAAGTAAAAAAGAACTATATAACATATATAGAGAACTGGTTTGATAAAGCAAAATTATTTGATAACAAAAATAGTTGAAAATTACACAAAAAGTGCAGCAGTTCATATAAACGATTCACACAGGCCAAGTCTATATTGACTTGGCACACTTGTGTGCTTATAAATAAACAAAATTTGAAATAGGTTTAAAAAACATCAAAACAAATTGTAATAGACCACCCCCCACCTTGAAAATTGAACACAAGCTGTAGGAACTGGCGGGAGGGTGGTAACTTCCACAGAAAGGCAAAAATTTGAAAATTTCCAAAAGGCTTTGGAAGATTTTTAAAAGAATTACCAAAAATTCCAAAAATTGAAATAGAGTCAAAAGTTCCAGATGAATGCTAATAGAAAAGATTTAGAAAAATATAAAAAAGAAAATTACTTAATTGAGTACAAAAAAGAAATTGATAAAGGCAATATAGTTGTAGGTCAAGAACTATATTTGGAACTTGAGAATTTGCTATCAGATTTTGACAATAAAGAGTATTACTTCGATAGAACCGACACTCTTAAGAGAATCGACTTCATGGAAAACTGTGTCAGACTAACTAAGAGTCCATATTATAACAAGCCTATGAAATTAATGCTTTGGCAAAAGGCATTTCTAGAAGCGGTATATAGTTTTAAAATGGCGGTTGATGGAACTGATAGATTTAAGCAAGTTTTGCTGTTGATAGCAAGGAAGAATACTAAGTCAGAAACTTGCTCAGGTCTTGGACTCACGGAGCTCGTAATTGGGAATGCTGGCTCAGATATAGTATGCAGTTCTAATAACAATGATCAAGCAGCAATTGTCTATGAAGCAATAAACACGATGAGACAACTTATAGATCCATTAGACCAGGATACTAAGAAAAATCAGATATGTATACTTAATAAAATGACTAATTCAAGGGTTTTCAAATTATCTGATAGAACTAAAAATAAGGAAGGCAGAAATATAGATTTTGCGATTGTAGACGAGACTAATGAGATGAAAGACGATGTCATTATCAAGTCTATAGAGCAGTCGCAGTCACTTAAAGAGAATCCAAAACTAATAGAGATAACTACTGAGGGATTCGTAGTTGATGGGCATCTTGATAGGACTCTTCAAAGGGCTCGTAAGATTATAACTGGTGAGTCTGATGGAGTGGCTGATAAAAGATTTTTGCCTTGGTTATATACTCAGGATAGCGAACAAGAGATCTGGAATGGGAATAGGCAAAACAAGCTTTGGATGAAGTCAAATCCAACTATAGGAACTATTAAGAGATGGGACTACTTAGAAGAACAGGTCGATAAAGCGAAAACAAGTAAGATTGATAGAGTGTTTGTACTTGCCAAAGACTTTAATATAAAAACATCAGAAAATGCATCGTGGCTTAACCTTGAAGATTTTGACTATGATTGCAAATTTGACTTAAATGATTTTAGAGACTCTATTTGCATGGGAGCCGTGGACTTATCACAGACAACCGATTTAACATGTGCTAAGGTCCTACTTATGAAACCGAACAATAATCGAAAATATATATGCACTAAATACTTTATACCTGAGTCAAAACTTAAAGATGATAAAAATGATTGGTCTGCAGGTGCAAGATATGAGGAATGGGCAAAAGAGGGATTTATAACTGTGTGCGAAGGGAATGATGTAGTTCTTTCGCAAGTTGCTGACTGGTTTTGGAGTCTATATGAATTATATGGCATAAGATTATATAAATGTGGTTATGATCAGAAGTTCTCAAAAGAATGGATTCACAGAATGAATGATTATGGATTTACTGAAACTGGTGAAAATAAGGACTTAGTAGTAATCTTACAGAATGCACAGACTCTTTCAAATGCCATGAAGCTTACTGAAGCCGACTTAAAGAACAAATATGTATTTTATAACAATAATCCAGTAGATAAATGGTGTTTTGAAAATGCTGGAATAAGAATTGACAATAATGATATGGCACTATGTGTCAAAAAAGAAAAGAATAAAAGAATAGACGGAACCGTCACTTTGATAATTTTATATGAGGTGTATAGAAGATATAGAACCGAGTTTATGCAGTATATCGAAAGTATGCAAAAAGAGGATTAAGAATGAGCTTTTTTGATAAATTAAAAAACATATTTAAAGGCAGAACCATAAATGCAATTTCAATAAGCAATGGCACAATGCCAATATATAGTCAGTATGGCCAAAATATCTTTGCGAGTGATGTAGTCATGCAAGCAGTTAATTGCATAATATCAGAACTTATAAAACTAAAGCCAACTCACATAAAAAAAATTGATACAGATATATCACCTCAGAGCAGCAGCATTCAAAATGTTTTGGATTATCCAAATGAACTCATGACGACAGCCGATTTCATAGAAAAGGTGATGTGGAACTATTACTTTAACTCTAATAGCTTTATCATTCCAAAATTCTATATATGGAAAGACAAAGAAACTGGAAAAATAAAAAGGCATTATGAGGCATTATATCCAGTTAGGCCATCTGAAGTAGATTTTTTGCAAGATGCAAGTGAAAGATATTTTGTAAAAATGCACTTCCCAAACAATATTACTGTTACATTCCATTATGAGGACATTATACACTTAAGAAGAGAGTTTAGTGTAGATGACTTTATGGGTGGCAATTCAAATGGCCAGCCAAATAATACTGGTCTTGAAAAGACGCTTGACTTAAATGAGAAGTTACTTGATAGCATTGCAGTTAGTCTTAATGCGGCAACTAAGATAAATGGAATTGTAAAAATTAAGACATTCTTAAAGGATGCTGATTTGCAAAAGTCAATTTCTGATTTTAATAAATTACTTGAGAATAACAAAGGCGGCTTATTACCTCTTGATATTTCCACTGATTATGTTCCACTTACAAAGGATGTAAAACTTGTCGACCAAAAAACTCTTGACTTTATAGATTCAAAAATACTGAGAAACTTTGGTATACCATTACCTATACTTACTGGAGACTATACTAAAGAACAGTATGAGGCATTTTATCAAAAAGCAATTGAACCTATAGTGATTAAAATTAGTCAAGCGTTTACAAAGACTATTTTTACACAGAGAGAAAAGAGTTTTGGTAATCAGATAGTGTTTTATCCTGAAGAACTTGTGTTCTTAAATAGACAACAAGCGATAGAGGTTATTAAATGGCTTGGACAATCAGGAACACTATACGAAAATGAGAAAAGAACTATTTTGGGCCTTAAGCCAATTAAAGAACTTGAAGGAGTTCGAATGCAGAGCCTTAATTATATCAATGCAAAAGATGCTAATAAGTATCAAAATGGCGATGATTCAGATAACAAAAACGATGACGAGAGTAAGATTAAAGAACTTATGCAATATCGAAGTAAAGTTGAAATGAGGAGTAAAGATATGGAAAATCAAATAGTAAAAGATGAAAGAGAATGTAGAAGTTATGACTTTGAAGTTCGTGCCAAGAAGGATGAAAAGCATGGTGCATATATTGAGGGACATCCAATAGTCTATGGTGATAAATATGATTGCTGTGGAATGTTTGAAGAGACTATAGATGAGGGGGCACTTGACAAGACTGATTTGAAAGATGTCAGACTTTTGGTGAACCACAATATTGATATGGTCCCTCTTGCAAGATCGAGAAATAACAATGACAACTCTTCAATGAGACTTAAAGTTGAAAAGGATGGCATGTATATTAGAGCAAGCCTCGATATAGAAAATAATAATGATGCCAAAGCTCTATATAGTGCAATTGAAAGAGGCGACATAACTGGAATGAGTTTTATGTTCACAGTGGATGGAGAGAAGTGGGATGATTTAAATTCGGATTATCCTAAACGTCATATAACATCAATTTCAAAGGTTTTCGAAGTGTCAGCAGTGACATTTCCAGCCTATGAAAATACATCAATTAATGCAAGGTCAAAAAGTGTATTGGATAATGCACGGGCGAAATCACTGGATAGTGAAAGTAAACAAACGCTGGATAGCGCTAAAAACGAGCTTGAATTAGAAAAATTAAAATTCAAAACCCGTTTTATGTAATGGGGAAAGGAAAAGTCAATGAAGAAATTTTTAGAAAATCTTATTTCTACAAAAGAGCAAAGAGTTTCTGAACTCAAGACTAAAGTAGAAAATTCAAACGATGTAAATGAAGTTAGAAACATTACATCAGAAGTTGAGACCTTAACCAGTGAGATCGCTGAGGCAAGAGCTCAACTTGCAAAAATTAATGACACACCTGACGAACCTATTGAGGATGTTACAGAGAGAGGTGCTGTACCATCTGATGCTAAGGTTGTTGGAAGTTTCAATCAAAGCAATGGAAAAGAGCAAAAAGGCGATGTGCTTGACTCTATGGAATATAGAGAGGCGTTTGCTAACTATGTAAGAACTGGTAAGTGGGTTTATAGTGGAGTTATACCAGAAAAAAGAGATGAAGTAGACAAAATGCTTACTACAGATGATACTTCAGTTATCATACCAAACACTATTATGAAGGAGTTTATCAAGGAAATTAAGGAGTATGGTAGCCTTTTCAATGAAATTAGGAAAACTAATGTAAAAGGTGGTGTGGAGTATCCTATTGAAGATTTTAAACCTGAAGTGAAATGGATTACTGAAACTGAAACATCTAAAACTCAAGATAAACCAAAAGTTAATAGAAAAGTTTCATTTAACTATCATATATGTGAAGCAAAAGTAGGTCAATCATTATTGGATGCCGTTGTGACACTTGATACATTTGAGAAAAATATTGCAGATTCACTTACCGAAGCATTTTTAGCAGAATTTGATAGAATAATACTAAATGGTGATGGAGATGGTAAACCAACAGGCATATTGGTTGACGATCGTATACTTGATAACCATAAGATTAGTATGTCGGAAGCTGATATCAAGGACTGGAAACAATGGCGTAGAAAATTAATGTCAAAAGTATCTTTGGGTCATAGGGCGAAAGGGGTATTTGCGATGACCGCAAACACATGGGAAAATTATATAATGACTATGTGCGATGACAATAATAGACCTCTCGCAAAAGAGGCAGCAAATGTTGTTAATGGTAATCTTGAGTGCACTTTTATGGGAAGAAAGGTATACTTAGTAGAAGATGATGTTTTACCAAGCTTTGATGATGCACAAAGTTCAGAAGCATTTGCGGTATATTTTAACCCTAAAGACTATTGTATCAATACAAATTTAAGATTGGCACTTAAAAAGTATTTTAATGATGACACAAACAAATGGACACACAAAGGATTGATGATTGTTGATGGAAAAATACTTGATGTCAACGGTTGCTTTATCATCAAGAAGTCAACAGAAACATCAGATGACGGTGGTAACGGCTAATATTATTTAGAGGGATTTAATGGACGAATTATTGTTAAAAGTTAAAAATGCATTAGGGATAACTTCTACAGTTCAAGATGACACACTTAAAGTTTATATAGATGGAATGAAAGACTATATGAAATCTGCAGGTGTGCCATCTGAAGTGGTAGGAGATAAGATGTCATATGGTGCTATAGTAGCAGGTGTCACGGATACATGGAACTATGGTGGTGGTGAAATTAAACTAAGCCCTTATACGAAAGAAAGGATTATTCAGCTTAAGTTTGCAAAACCTGAGAACAATAATCAAAATGATGCAAGTGAGTCTAATGATTCAGATGAGGGCCAATAGTTATGTATAAGATTAAAGAACCATACACCACCGCTATGTATCTGTTAAAACATGTTATCACAAGGTCTATGGGTGTGCCGAGTAAGACATTTCCTAAGTGTAAAGATGCAAGCATAATTAACTGCAGCTTTAAGACCTATGGTGGCACGGTCACGACTACAAGCAATGAAAAAGATGTTAATGGGTTATTAGCAGTTGTTGATACTGCAAATGTAGAAACCTGGTATAATCCAGATATAACATCTGATTGCAGGCTTGCTTTTGATGATGATAACCAATATGAAATAATTGGTGCTCCAGAGAATGTCTCTATGAGAAACAAAACAATGAAAATCAAAGTAAAGAAAGTGATGGGTAATGCTTAATGGTGGTAGAAAAATTGATAGAAATCTTAGATCCATTGGTTGATAATAAAGTGTATAGACAAGGTTCATTTTCTGAAAATCAGAAATACCCAAGTTTATTTATCACAATTTGGGAAAATGAATCAAGTGATAAAAGTCATTATGATAACAATAAGACTATTGGCTATGAACACGATTTTGATGTCAATGTGTACGGGAATAATTCTAAAGAAGTCTATAATACCTTAGAGCAAGTTATTACAGCACTTAAAAATAATGATTTTCTAGTTGATGGTAAAGGCATAGACGCGCCAAGTGATGAACCTAATTATATAGGTCGTCACATAAATGCAATTTATGTAGATTATGGAAAGGAGATATAATAATTTATGGGACAAGAAATTAAGGAATTTAGAGGTGTAGAAAACCTCGTTGTCGCTGAAGTAACTAAAGATGCATCAGATGCAATTACATTTGGTGCAGTGGAAAAGTTAGCAGGTGTAGCAGAGATTTCTAAGGAAACTGAAAACTCATCTGAGACACATTATTACGATAATGCTCCAGTAATCGTAATAAACGCTCAAGGTAAGGATACAGTTACTATTCAAGCATCTGTATTATCTTTACCAATGGTGGCTAAGATAACTGGAAGAAAGTATGATGCGACAAAAGGAATGCTTATTGAAGGCGATAGAGCCGATAAGTATTTTGCTATCGGTTACAAGACAAAAGCAACTGATGGCACATACAGATTTGTGTGGAGACTTAAAGGAACATTTGCTATCCCAAATGAGTCACATCAGACTGAAAATGAGGGAACTGATGCAAATGGTCAAGAGTTGGTATTCACAGGAATTAAGACAACTCATAAGTTTACAGAGAATGATAATAAAGGTGCTTTTGGCATCGTAGTAGATGGCGAAAAGACAACTGATGCAGATTTCTTTGCAGAAGTTCAGACACCTGATTCATTCAATCCAGTTTCTGGCTAATTATGTACTAATGCTTAAGCATATTTAATTATTGTTAAATCCTATTACTAAGAGGTGAAAGAGGTGTGCTAAATACAGGTAAGTTAATAATATAATATTAATTAATAATAAGTTTATGTCGGTCGATTTATGATTAATAATCGACCGACTTTTTGTAAAAAATGTCGTTTGATTGTTATAGAGAGGATGTATGAATAGTTTAACATTAAATATTTACGGAAAAGTAAAAGGAAAAAAGAAAGTAGTAAAAACTTACAAGACAGAGACTTTGGACATAAGTTTTGGAATAGTTGAAGATATGATGGAGATATTAGAAAAGGTCCAAAGTGATAGTGACGAAAATGCTATATTGGAAGTCATTATGAAAAATCTCAAGAATGTAAAGCCATTATTACTTGATGTATTTGATGGACTTACTGAAGAAGAACTTAAGACTGCTAGCACAAAAGAAGTTGTGCAGGTTATAGTGAATGTTATTGCATTTGCTATAAAAGAGATTGGTGGGCTTGCAGGTAGTGCTGCAAAAAACCAACTGGGGATTGGGGAAACTTAAGCGAGCCTCAATCCGTATATGATATGCTTTTTGAGTTGCAAATAATGATTGCAACTACATTTAATGGACTTGACCCAATAGAGACAAGATATAAAAAGGCATTTGATGTATTTAGAGTAGCACGAAGAATATTAAGACGGAGTGCTAAACAAGAAAAGACAATAAAGAAAAACAATGTGAAAAAAATGCCTGCAGGAGATAAATGGTTTTAATATGGCGAAGTTAAAATTAGATTTTAGCGGTCTTGATAAAATGATAGAAGATATGCATAAGATGGGTGCCAATGTGAAAGAGGTGGCAGAGAGTGCACTCAAGAAGAGTCGAGATTATATAAATAGCAATTTAGAGAGTGCCATGACACCTCATAATAGATCTGGCGAAACTATGAAATCACTTAAAGATGCTCCAGTAGAGTGGAGCGGAACAGTTGCTAAAATACCTGTGGGGTTTGATATAAAAAATGGTGGTATGGCATCGATATTCTTGATGTATGGAACAAAGGTGTTTGGAACACCAAGAGTTAAAAAGGATACAAAGTTATATAGTGCCATTTATGGCAAGAAAACGAAGGAAAAGATAAAGGAAATAATGAGTGAGGAATTTAGGAAAGTGTTGAAAAATGGCTAAAACTCAATATTTCTCAAAATTTCTATATTTTAGGTTGTAAATTGCAGAAGGAAGTGGTAAAATAATAATACAAAAATTATTATTTTAGGTGAATTGTGATGACAAATTATTTATTCGCAGAACCAAGCATTATTGCAGGTATAGCAAGCTGTATAGACTTGTTTGCTGTGTATAATATGTATAATGAATCGAAAGATGAGGCAAGTGCCGATAAGAGAGCGATGTTGGCGGATATTTTAACTTTAAAAAGCGATTTTAGCAATGCTTGTAAAGAGGTGATAAATGTCGCATAAGAATCAACCACCTTATTTTAATAACAAGAAGAATCCATTATTGCAAGTCGAAAAAAGAGAAACACATATATCTGCATCTGCGGGTCCAATACCATCAGCTGATGAGTTAGCGAAATATGAGGCAGTAAGTCCTGGAATAACTCAAATATTGTTAAGTACATATCAGCGACAAGTTAATCATAGGATAGAGATTGAAAGTAGTGTTGTTAAACAAAATAATATAAATTCTGCACGCGGTCAAACATATGCCTTTATTATAGTTTTAGTTGCGATGGTAGCTGGATTTGCATTAATAATATTTAATAAAGATGTAGCAGGTTTATCGACAATAATCTTTGCTTTAGCAGGTTTAGTAGGAACTTTTTTATATGGTCGCTCGCAAGAAAAAAAAGAGCGTATTGAAAAAGCAAAACAAGTTCCAGAAATAAAATAATTAATCATGGGATATGATAAGAACACAAAACTTATAACGCTTGATAAAGTCGTCATTGGTGGCGAAGAGTTTGAGATGACTTCAAAAGAAAAAGAAGAATATGATGTGCAACAACAGTGTAGAATGGGTGAGTATAAACATCTAAAATCTAAATATAATTTTGAAATTAAGAGGCACAGAACTCTTTGGTAAAAAAAATTGAGCGAAATAAATTTTTATAAACCGACTTAATAAGTCGGTTTTTTGATGGGAGTACATATGACAAATAATAATTATATAAATAAAATTGGGATGGACACAAGTGAGACACAAAGAGGCTTAAAAGAAATAAATGCTAGTTTAAAAGATTTAAAAGCTTCAGTTCAATATGTTACAATAGCATCAAAAGATTATAATAGTAAATTGGTGCTACTTAATAAAATTATAGATGAAAATGTAGATAAAGAAAAATTACTTGAAAAAGAATATAATAAACTGATAAACACGAAAGGAGCAGACTTAATTGCTACTACTAAAGCACACGAAGCATTAGAAAAGCAAAGAACGGCAACGGCATTAGCAAGGGAAGATTTAAAAAAATTTACAGAAGCACACGAAAAAGCATCAAAAGCTGAAGATATACACACTGTAAAATTAGATTATTTATCAAGAGCTGTTTATGACTTAACTAAAGCTTTAGCAGAAAAAGCCTGTAAAGCCCTTGTAGATTTCACGAAAGAAACAATCAATACTGGCATGCAATTTGAATCTGCCTTTGCTGGTGTAAAGAAAGTAACAAGTGGAACTGAAGAAGATTTTAAAAAATTAGAAACTGAAATACGAAAGACTGCGCTTGAAAAGCCAATAAGTGCTGACCAATTAGCATCTATTTATCAGATGGGTTCTCAACTTGGTATAGCTAAAGATGGATTAAAAGATTTTTCTAATGCCATTATAGATTTAGCAAAAACTTCAGATTTAACTGAAGAAGCAGGCGCTACTATGATAGCACAATATGCTAATGTTACTGGGTTAAAACCTGAAGAGTATAGAAAATTTGCATCAACATTATCTTATCTTGGGTCAACCACAGCTACTACTGAGTCAACCATAATGGATTTTGCAAGTAGAATAAGTGGAAGTGCTAAACTTATAGGAATGTCACATCAAGAAATACTTGCATTGTCAACTGCACTCGGTTCTGTAGGAATCAAAGCAGAAATGGGTGGCTCTGCAATATCTAAGATAATGAATAGCATTGATGTGGCTGTGGATAAGAATAGCAAAGAGTTACAAACATGGGCTCAATGCTCATGTACGGTAAGGAAGCAAGCAACCGAAAACAAGAGATAGACCGCCAGCACTACACTATTCCGAACCAAAGACCAAAAGATAAGCATTGTGGGAAAATCTAAACTTTTGGATTTTCCTACAATGCCAACTACG
>JAFSKG010000016.1 GCA_017449075.1 Lachnospiraceae bacterium | reverse complement strand
CAATATGAACCTATAAAGTGGAGAGTTTTGTCTCAAGACGGAAATGAAGCATTACTTTTGGCTGAAAATATACTTGATAATATTTTAGATAGCAGTTCGGAAACTTATTGGAATGCATCCGAACTTAGGACATGGTTAAATGAAACCTTTAAGAAAAAAGCGTTTACAGCAAATCAAATTAATAATGGAATAATTAGCAATACAATATCTACAAATGGAATTGATACAACTGACAAAATATTCTTATTATCATATGATGATACAGTAAATAATAATTATTTTCCAAATATTGAATCAAAAAAAGCAATAGGTTCTAATTATGCAAAAAATGTATTGAATCGTGGTGATAGATTAATAGTAGATTCAAATGGTTATTCTCCATGGTGGCTTCGTACTGCAATAGTTTCTACTCCATATTTTCGAAGAATAATAGATTGTGACGGGGACAGCGGTTTTAGTTATTATGATAGCACTGATGTTGGTGTTCGTCCCGCTTTTTATGCTAATCTTTCCTCTGATATTTTTAAAACATCTAATAATGGGATAAGTTTTAATTTACATGGTGCAAGTTGGAAAGCAGAATCTACTTTATGGGGAGAAATGACTGCATACCAAGGAGGACAAAAGCTACCTACAGCAGATAATTTAGATAATTTTCCCGCTAATAAAGCATTTATTGGATGGACAATAAATGGTAATCTTGATAATGTTGTTACGGAACTTCCAATCAATCAAACAGGTGATATAGTATTAAGTCCTGCATTAGTTGATGTGGGTGATGCTATCTGGTTTGGAACATTTCCACAACATGATAAAAATGGCATAATTAGAGAACCAATCAAATGGAGAGTATTGAGTAATAATGCTAGTGAGGCACTTCTTGTTTCTGATACCATCCTTTATAACAAACCATTTAATGATACTTATGGAAGTGTACCTTGGTCTGCTTCATCTATTAGAAGTTGGCTTAATGATGAATTTAAAAATGAAATATTTACAGATGAACAAATAAATAATGGATTAGTAACAAAAACAATACAAACAACTGGCCAAAGTGATACTGAAGATGAATTGTTTTTATTATCTTTGGAAGAGGCAGAAAGCTTATTTTCGAATAATTATAGTAGAAAAGTAGTAGCAACTAATTATGCAAAAAATATAGATTATAATGGAACAAAACTTTGGACAGATAATGATTATGCTTATTATTGGCTTAGATCTCCAGGATACTTGGGCACAACTTATGCTACTTTTGTATGTGAAGATGGTAGTATTGATAACGAGGGTTATTATGTAAATGACTGTGAATTTAGTGGCATTCGTCCTGCATTTTATCTAAATCTTTCATCACCGATTTTTAAAACAAGTAATAATTCTGTAACATTTAACTTAAATGGTGGAAGTTGGAAAGAAGGCTCAGAACTTTGGGAAAGTTTTGATAAATATCAAGGTGGACAGAAACTACCTACAAAAGAAAATATTGTAGCACCAAGGGGCTATGAGTTTGTTGGTTGGTCATATAGTGGTGAGACTGCTACAATTAGTGAGATAGAAGTTGATAAAACAGGTGATATAGTTTTAGAGGCACAATATGAGTTTGAACATATTTTAGATGAGTATATTTGGTTTGGTACATATCCACAAGGTAGTACAAATCTGTTGGAAATGGAACCTATAAGATGGAGAGTATTAGATCAAGATATGACTACAGGCGAGGTGTTTTTAGTATCTGAAAAAGTTATAGATTATTGTAATTATTTTAATAGCATACATGAGGCTTCGATAGGTTTAGGCTGGCAAGGTAGTGTAATGAGAGAGTATTTAAATACTACACTTAAAAATAGAGCATTTACAAGAACTCAGATTGAGAATGGAATAATTGAGAAAACTATATATTCAAGAAATAAGGAGGGTAATTATGATAGTACCATAGATGCAGTATTTTTATTATCAAAAGATGAAGTAGAAAATACTGATTATTTTAGTGATGCTAATGATCGTATTGCTAATCCCGTTAGTTATTTAGGCTGGGGTATTAGCGATCCATCGTATTATTGGTTGAGAGATATTCTTGACGAAGGTTATGAAGTTAATAGTAGAATGATGTATGTCAAAGGTGATGGCACTATTTATCGGGTTTTGGCTTATCCTCGTGAGGCTGGTGGTATTAGACCTGCAATCTGTGTTAATACTTACATATTAAATACTTCAGATAATAATATAACTTTTGATTTAAATGGTGGAAGTTGGAAAATTGGCTCTGAGCTTTGGCAAAGTTTTGATAAATATCAAGGGGGGCAGAAATTACCTACTATTGAGAATATCAATGCTCCTAATGGACAGATGCTTATGGGTTGGACTTATGATGGTGGTGCTACAATCATAAATGAGATTCCATGTGATATGAGAGGAAATATCACTTTAAAAGCAGTATATGATATTCCTGCATATAATATAACCTGGGATTTAACAGATGGTTCAAGTACTGAAAGTGGGTATTTTGAAGGTGGTGCAACACCATCGGATTTTTATGTATATGGTGTAGGTGTGCCTACAATTCCAACAAATGTAATTGGTCCACATGGAAGAGAGTTTAGCCATTGGGAAGTAAATGGTATTAAAGTTACAAGTATAACAACATCTGATTATGGAGACAAAACAATAAAAGCTGTTTATAATAATGAGATTTGGTTTGGTCGATATCCACAAAGCGATACAACTGGAGAGTTGTTAGAACCAATTAAGTGGAAATTGTTATATAAAAATGACGATGAAGCATTTCTTGTTTCTGAAAAAATACTTGATAATGTTTCTTATAATGATTTAGGCGGTAGGAGGAATTGGGAAACATCAACTGTTAGAAACTGGTTAAATGACACATTTATAATTGATGATGATAACAAAAATTATTTTAATGATATTCAGAAAGGTGTCATTAAGGAGAAAACATTGCGAAATAGTTTTTGTTTAGATACTAATGATAAAATATTTTTAATGCATCGTGATGACCTTTCTTATCTTGGTAATGGAGTTCCAGCATATCTTTATGCTTCTGCAACTCCATATGCAAAAAACATATATAATGATCATTACCAGTTAAAAGTGTATGATAATGGAGCAAGCTCTTGGTGGCTTCGTTCACAAAGTGACACTAAAAACTATGCTGATATCATTATTGGTGATAATTTAGTCGTAGATCAAAAACTTTTAAATAATAATACAGTTGGTGTTCGCCCTGCAATTTATGTTGATCTCACATCACGGTATTTTAGATTGAATAATAATAAAGTTTATTGGAATTTGGGAGATGTTCGTTTTAAGCCTGAAGCAGCATTATGGAATGATTATAAGACTTATCAACCAGGACAAAAACTTCCTTCTAGAGATGATATATTAGTACCAACTGGCTATAATTTTTCTGGATGGAAAATTAATGATGGTGTAGTTGTATATAATGAAATTCCTATAGTTCAAACCGGTGATATTACTTTAACACCAAAAATAGAAATTGATTCTAGGAGGATTATTTATTTTAGGAATGGTGGTGAATGGACAGGCCCAGCACCAGGATGGTTAAAAAATTATGATGAAGAAGTTATACTTCCAGTAGCATCTGACATAGTTAAAAATGATGGAAATATTGATTATGTATTTAAAGGCTGGTATACAGAGGATGGATCTAATACAGGTATTTGGGATGAGACAAAAAAAGTGACAGTATTACCTGCAAATGTTCCATTAATACCTTTTGAATATGACTATGTATTCTATGCGAGATGGGAACTCCCGACCTACGAAGTAAGTTTCAATATGTTGGATCATGGCGCTACTCCATCCAATATAGAAGTTGGGTATAATGTTATAGTTCCAAGTGCAGATAGACCAGCAAGTCCTAATGAGATAGGCTATAAATTCTGTGGTTGGTATCAGAATTATAATCAAGCAGTTACTGATTTTGATAGTAGATATACTAATCAATTTAATTTTGAAACTGATATAGTGTCAGCAAACATAATACTTTATGCTAAATGGAAACCAATCACATATACTATAAGATATAATGCAAATGGTGGTTCAGTTTCACCTGCGACAGACATTAAAATTTATGATACTAATTTGACTCTAGCAAATCCAACAAAAGAGGGATATGATTTTGATGCCTGGTATCAGAATTATGAGTCATCAACTGAGACATTTACAAATATATATGATGGAGCTATAGATATATGTACATTAGACGGAGATATAAAAAATATATATGCAAAATGGCTTCCACATGAGTATATAGTTGACTATGATTTAGGTTCAGAAGCAAGTACAGCAGGCGCTATGCCACCATCATCAACTATAACAAAGACTTATGGTGTGTCACTTGCAGATGGAGTATTACAAAATCCATCTGTTATTCCGACTGGGTTTGAGTTTATTGGATGGTTTAAGGAAGCTGCATTTATAAATGAGTGGACTGGTGTGGATGACTTAACAAATGGTACAAGCCCACAAACAATTTATGCTAAATGGAACTTAATAAAGTATAATATAACATATGACGCACTAGGAGGAACGCTTCCAAGTGGAACATCCAATACATTTATAAAAACATATAGTAAAGCAGTGACACTTGTTAATCCAACACGAGTTGGCTATGACTTTGATGGTTGGTATGCAGATTATAATGCAGAAACTAAGGTATACACTATTCCATTTAATGGACAAGTAGATATAAGCACAGACACCACAGGTAAAACAATTTATGCAAAATGGGCAGCACATACATACTATATAACTTATGAGTTAGGTGGTCATGCAAATCCTATAACGCCAAAACTTAAAACTTATGGTGTATCATATACGCCTCCGACACCAGAAAATATTACTACTGGTTATGCCTTTGCAGGTTGGTATAAAGAACTTTCATATGTGAATCAGTATTTAGGTGATGATTTGACAACTGGCACAACAACTCAAGTTGTATATGCGAAATGGGATCAAAATCCAAGTCCGAGTCCAAGTCCAAGCCCAAGCCCATATAACCCAGGAGGAGGTGGGGGAAGTAGTGGTGGTGGCGGTGGTGGTGGTGTATTAGCACCTAAAAATAATATACCAAGTGTGTTGAGCATTAATACTAAAAAAGATATTAAGGCTGCATTAAGTTATAATACTTGCAAATGGAGTTATGATCCAATAAAAGATAAATGGCAACTAAAAGGTGATCTTGAAAATGGCTTAAATATAAATGCAGTAGATGGATTCTATATTGTAGCAAGAGAAGATGAAAACTTTAATAGTTTAGCTACAGGTAAATTAGTAATAGAGACATATTATTTTGATGCTCAAGGTGATATGTGGAAAGGCTTTGTTAAAACAGCAGATAATAAAACCTACTATTTTGATGCTACATATGATAAGAGAGAAGGTCTTATGGCAATTGGTTGGACTAAAATTGTGAACGACTGGTACTATTTTGGAACAGATGGGACAATGCTTATAAATAGTGTGACACCTGATGGCTATCAAGTAGGAGAAAATGGCAAGTGGATACAATAGATATATAAAATGAATTATACAAGAGGATAAGATTATGAAATTTAAATTACTTATGTTTGTGGTTGTATTTGTTTCTATAATACTACAAATAGTATAAATTAATACCTATTAACACAATATTTTTAATACTTGTTCAAATACTTTAATCCCCCTTGTAAAATTCCACCATTTATGCTACAATTTCCGTTGCCAAAGGAATAAGCAGATAAGCCTTGTTTTACAATTGCTTGTTTGTTTAGGCACTTGCTAGCGTTACCGTCGCTGGCCATTAGTCCAAAAGGAGGTAAAAAACATGAACAAGTATGAATTGTGCGTTGTACTTAATGCGAAACTTGAAGACGAGCAAAGAAATGCTGAGATTGAAAAGATCAAAGGTTATGTAAGTCGTTTCGGTGGCAGTGTTGAGGAGCCTGTTGAGGAATGGGGTAAGAGAAAGTTTGCTTACGTCATTGATCACATGAATGAAGGTTATTATTACTTCATCAAGTTTGAAGGCAAGAAATCAACACCTGGTGAACTTGAAAATTCAGTACGTATTATGGAAAATGTAGTTAGATTCTTAATTGTAAAGCAAGACGCTTAAATACATTTAAGAAAGAGAGAGAATTATGAACAAAATTATTTTAATGGGTAGACTTACCGCAGAACCAGATCTAAAATATTCATCAAAGGACGCTTCAATGGCTATAGCAAGATATACTTTAGCCGTAGATAGAAGATTTGCAAAGAAAGAAGATGGAAGCAAAGCAACAGATTTTATAAGATGTGTTGCATTTGGAAAAGCAGCAGAATTTGCTTCTAAGTATTTCCATAAAGGACAAAGAGTGTTGGTAGAGGGAAGACTTCAAATTGGTGAATTCACCAATAAAGATGGTCAAAAAGTACCAACAGCAGATGTTGTCATTGAGAATCAGGAATTTGCAGATGCACCAAAGAATGGTCAAGCTGTTCCAGCTGCTTCTAAGGAGAGCAGTGCTTCTGTGACAGACGGATTTATGGAAATTGAAGGCTCTACAGATGAAGATATCCCATTTTAGAGATTAAAAGGAGGATAATAAGATGCCAGCTGAAAAGAAACAAAAATTTTACGATAAAGAAGATAGAAAAGATAGAAAGTCAGGATTTAGACCAAGAAAGAAGAGAACTTGTCAATTCTGTACAAAAGGTGCTCAAGCTATAAGCTATAAGGATGAAAAGACTCTTAGAAAGTATATTTCAGAGAGAGGAAAGATCCTTCCAAGAAGAGTTACAGGTGCTTGTGCTAAACACCAAAGAGAAATCGTAAATGCAATTAACAGAGCTCGTCACGTTGGAATATTACCATACGTTATCGAGTAATTATAAAAACCTAATGTGCCGTACATTAGGTTTTTTATTGAAAAAAAATATGAATATGCTATAATAATGAAAAAGAAGTGTTAAACTTTCTTTAAAAAATTTGGGAGGTTTATTATGGCACAGTTCGTAATTAAACAAACAAAAACAGGATTTACTTTCAATTTGAAAGCAAGCAACAAAGAAACTATAGCTACATCAGAAGTTTATAACACAAAAGATTCTTGCAAGAGAGGTATTAAATCAGTAATTAAAAATGCAAAAGCTCATGTAGAGGATCAAACTGCAAAAGAAGTAAAGAAATTATCAGTTCCAAAGTATGAAATCTATAAGGATAAGAAAGGTGAGTTCCGTTTCCGCCTTAAAGCAGGAAATGCACAGATTATAGCTGTTGGAGAAGGGTATAAATCACTTGCAGCTTGCAAAAATGGAGTTGCTTCTGTTGGCAAGAGTGCTGCAAAAGCTGAAGTTGTTGATGAATAAATAATTGCAGGTGCTTTGCACCTGCTTTTTAGAAGAAAGGGGAAATAGATATGAAAACACAGTTAGTCATCATGGCCGCTGGAATTGGTTCTAGATTTGGAGAAGGGATAAAGCAATTGACTCCGCTTGGACCAAATGGAGAAATAATAATGGATTACAGTATCAAAGCTGCAATGGATGCAGGCTTTGATGAAGTAGTAATTATCATAAGAAAAGAGATTGAAAAAGATTTTAAAGAGATTATAGGTAATCGTCTTGAGAAAAAAGTAAAATGTAGATATGCCTTCCAAGAACTTGACATGTTGCCAAGTGGTTTTAAATGTCCAGAAGGAAGAAAGAAACCATATGGAACAGCACATGCCATATACTGTGCTAAAGATGTGATAGATTCTCCTTTTATAGTTATAAATGCAGATGACTATTATGGTACAGAAGGTTTTAAAAAAATTCATGAGCACTTAGTGACACATGCAGAAGCTTGTACTGGTCAGTGTCCAGCATGTGACCACAGATATAGAATGTGTATGGCAGGATATGTTATAGGTAATACTTTATCAGAAAATGGAACAGTAACACGTGGTCTTTGCAAACAAGACGACAACGGATTTTTGACAGATGTTGTTGAGACATTTGAAATTAGTAAAAAACCAGATGGTAGGATTACAGGAGAAGACGATAACAAGAAAGAAGTCATGATTGGAGAAAATGACCTCGTATCAATGAACATGTTTGGATTCCCTTATGAATTTGTATTTGAGTTGGAGTCAAGACTTATTAAGTTCCTTGAAAAGAATAATGAAAATATCAAATCTGAGTTTTTACTCCCTACAGTCGTAAATGATGTTATCAAAGAGGGAAAAGGAACCGTACACGTGCTACCTGTAAATGACAAGTGGTATGGAGTGACATATGCATCTGATAAAGAATATGTGAAAAAAGCACTTGCAAATATTAAGATATAGTTGATGTTAGGTAAATCGAGGAAAAAGTTAGATATAAATAATTTAAGTTTGGGGGAGCAAAACGCTCTCCCAAGTTTTAAAGTTAAAAAAAATAAAAATGAAGACTACATAATTAAGGATTTAGGATTTAAAAAAGATAAAAAAGTTAGTAGCAAAAATCGTATCAATTTGAAATTCATAGCAATTCTCGTGTTTGTTTTGCTGCTAATTGGCACAGCACTTTTTGCTATTAGGTTCATAAACTTCAATGTAACCGAGATGCTTTGGAAGACAAGTGTCACAAGAGGCTCCGATAACATCAATAATAAAAGTATAAAATATGATAGCTTCAAAAATGGATTGATGAGAATATCAAATGATGGAATTACTTACATAAATGATAAAGGCGAAGTTAGATGGACTATTTCTTATAATATGAAAGATCCAATTTATAAGAATAATAACAAGTACTTTGCGGTTGCAGATAGAAATGCATATGAGTTTTACATTTTTGATGAAAATGGTTTAAGAGGCAATAACACAGTTACAAACCCTATTCAAAAAATAACGCTATCATCTGATGGCATACTGTATATCCTACAAAGTGACGAAGAGAATAGTTATATAAATCTTTATAGAAGTGGTGGTGAGGTAATTGACATAAGTATCAAGACAAATCTGACTGGAGATGGAACTGCCATAGACTTAGGAACTTCAAATGATGGAGAGCAACTAGCTGTAGCATATGTCTGTCTTTCAAATGAAAAAATATATACCAAAGCGACATATTACAACTTTGGGGAGACGGGACAAAATGTCAATTCAAAGAGAGTAGTAGGTGAATTTATAGAAGAGTTTAATGATAAGTTTTTAGCAAGAGCTTATTACTTTGATAATGAGAATTCTGCACTAATATATGATGGTGGTGTGTACTTTGCATCTACAAAAAATCCTACTAAACCAATTATTACATCAAAGAGAGAGTTTGATATTAAAATTCGTTCAATATCGTATAATAATAATTATTTGGTATTAGTTTTTGAAGATAATAGAATGATTATTTTTGATAAAATTGGTACGCTGCTTGCTGATAAAAAAATCGACTTTGATTATGAGAATTTTTACATAAGCGACGACTATGTGATATATCTATATGGAAATAGAGTTATGATTTATGACTCGAGGGGCAGGATGATTTTTGACAAAGAAATGGAAGTGGATGTGCAATATGTTGCAAAGAAAAAGAGTCTGTTATTCACAGAACTCTTAATTGGTCTTATTGATGGAGTAGAGTGCATAAGGTTTTATTAAGTAAATGAAACTACTGTGACACCATCGCCACCTTCGGTGAAATCTCCAGGCCTATAATTCTTAATAATTTGTGATTTCCTGCAAAACTCATTTACAGCTTTTTTGAGAGCGCCGGTGCCACGACCATGGATAATTCTTACGACTGGGATATGAGCTATATATGCATCATCTATATACTTATCAAGTTCAAGTAAAGCTTCGTCAGAGGTTTTACCTATCAGATTGATTTCAGTGCTTACATTATATGATTTCTCAAGTTTAATTTTTGATGAACCATCTTTATTGGTGGTTCTTTTTATTTTTGTTCCATCTACTTTGATGTTTTCATTATTTACAAGTTCTAAGTCTCGCAAATTGACTAGAGTTCTCATAATGCCAATGCGGACAAATAGATTGTAATCTTTATCTGGTAAAGTCTCAACTATGCCTTCAGAATTGAATGACAAAACTTTAACTGTGGCACCGATTTTTATTTTTTTAGCCGAAAGGGGCTGAGAAGGTCCCTTAACTTTTTCTATAAGTGACTCGGCTGATTGCGCTAGTCCTCGATTTAATTTACTTCTCTCGTTTATTGAGGCGTTTAGGTCGCCACCACTTGCCTTTATACTTTTTATTGTCTCATCTGCTAGAGTCTTGGCGTTGAAAAGTATGTCGTGCGCTTTTTCTTTAGCCTGTCTTATTATAGAGTCTGCCCTGTCATTTAAGCCTTTTTCTTGTCGTTTTACTTTATTTTTTAGTTCTTCAATTTCTGACTTATATTGTTCGATTTCGATTCGCTCTCGATCTATTGTCTTTTTACTCTCTTCGAGATTTGCAACTATGTCCTCAAATCTTATATCTTCGGTGTCTAAGAGTTCTCTTGCGCTTGAAATTATATTTTTATTAAGCCCGAGCTTTTCTGATATGGCAAATGCATTCGACTTGCCAGGAATACCAATCAAGAGTTTATATGTAGGCTTAAGTGTATCAACATTAAATTCAAAGGCACCATTTTTAACTCCCTGCTTGGTGAGAGCATATCGTTTTAATTCTGGATAGTGAGTGGTGGCGATAACGCGTATATTTTTTGATAAAAGTTCATTTAATATTGATATGGCGAGATTAGCGCCTTCTATTGGGTCTGTGCCAGTACATATTTCATCAAGTAAAACAAGTGACTTACTTGTTACATTTTTCAATATACTCACGATGTTGGTCATGTGAGATGAAAAAGTTGAAAGACTTTGCTCTATACTTTGTTCGTCGCCAATATCAGCGAATATGTTATCAAAAATTGCAATCTGTGAGTTTTCAGCACAAGGAATAAAGAGACCAGATAAGGCCATAAGTTCCATAAGACCTACAGTTTTAAGTGATACAGTTTTGCCACCAGTGTTGGGACCAGTGATAATTAAAGAAGTAAAATCAAATCCCAAATTAATATTTAGTGGAACTATATCATCTTTCTTTATCAAAGGGTGTCTCGCGTCAACTAATCTAATCTTTCCTTCGTCATTTATTATAGGGAGAGTTGCATTAATGTCATTTGCATATTTTGCTTTTGCAAATGCAAAATCAAGAGCGACAAGATTCTTGTAGTTAGTTTTAATTATGTCTATGTGAGGAACCAATCTCTTAGATAGTTCATATAGAATTTTTGTTATCTCAATCTGTTCGAGTGCTTCGTTTTCTGCAATCTCGTTATTTAGACCAATTATTTCTTTTGGCTCTATAAATATAGTGAACTGACTTCCAGACACTGAGTGGACAGTGCCGTCCACTTTATTTTTGTATTCTGATTTTACTGGTAAGCAGATTGCACCATCTTTGTTTGCAAGGACTGGCTCTTGAAGATATTGACCGTAGGTATTTAGAAGTCTATTTGCTGTTGTATGAATTTTTTCCTTTAAAAGCATTTTCTTTCTTCTTATAGCAAGGAGAACAGAAGATGCATTGTCAGCAATCTCATTTTCAGATACTATCACTCTTTTGATTTCATCATTTTCATATCGAAGAGAGTCTAAAGAATTAAAATATATGTCAAGACAAGAATTAAACTCTTTAGTATTTCTATAGGCCATAAGTCTATCAGCTATGTCGAGACAATTTGAGATATTTAAAAGTTCTGATGTATTAAGCACTGCTTCTTTTGAAAGTCTAACTAGAGCCTCACTTATGTCATTTAATTTAGAAAATGTAGGAGCAGTTGAACTTTTGAGACAAGATACAGCAGAGTCAGTTTCATTTATAGCCTTATATAGTTCATTTTTACTATCAATCTTTTTTAATGTCAAACAAAGTGACTTACCATCATTTGAGTCGGCAAAGTCTGAAAGCTTTGTTAAAACTTTATTCATTTCAAGTATTTCGTAGATTGATTTCATAAGATAATTATAGCATAAAATAAGTGATTTTTCTTACATTGCATAAAATATCTATTTTTGGTATAATAAAATAGATTATACCTTAACAAAGCACGGCAAGGAAACTTGTTTATTTTTGATGTGGAGTTAAGTAGTTTTGTATTGTGAAAGGAGAATCATGGCTGAATTAAACATTAAAACAGATGTAAAAGTGGCGGATGACACAATATCAATGATAGCTGGTATGGCGGCAACAAGTGTGCCAGGTGTTTTGGCACTTGGAGAAGGAGTGACGTTTAAGGCATTGCCATTTATTGGTTCTAATAGTTTGAAAAAAGGTGTAGTTATTGAAAAGGATGACAGCGGAAAAAATATAGTTGCTAAACTAACTATAGTATTAGAACAGGGGAAAGACATAAGGAAGACTTGCACGAGTATACAAGAAAAAGTGAAGGAATCAATTGAATCAATGCTAGATTTAAATGTCAAAGAAGTAAGTGTAAGGGTTGCAAAGATAAATGACATTTAGAGAGATAAGAGATCATAAGTTTAAGATCTTATTTATGTATTACTGTATGAAGACTGACATTGATCAGCTTTTATTAAATTATTTTTCTAATTTTCCTTATGAAGACGATGATGATGAAAATGAATACACAAAGAGCAGTTCTAAATACCATCAAAATGTAGCAAAGGTAAGTATAAAAGAGGAAGAGAAGGAAAATGAAAATGTCAGCGATGCTGCAGTTGCGATTACTCTCACAGAAGATGACAATATAAGAGACATAAAGAATAAAGTAAAAGAAGTTATAGAAAAGACTGATGAGATCGACAAGCTTATTGCAGATAATCTTGAATCGTGGGATATAAAAAGAGTCGCCAAGGCAGAAATCACTATTATAAGACTTGCTATTTATGAGATGTATTATGATGCATCTATAGACATACCAGTTGCAATTAATGAAGCAGTCGAACTCGCCAAAGTATATGGTGACGACAAGGCTGATAAATTTGTAAATGGTGTATTGTCTACTATTTATAGAAAGAGAATTAACGAATAGATGAGAGAGGCAGTGACAGTATCACAACTAAATAGATATATTAAAGAACTGTTTTCTGATAATAATATTTTAAGGAATGTAATAGTTAAAGGTGAAGTATCAAACTTAAAAGAGTCACGAGGCAATTACTATTTTTCTTTAAAAGATGAGCAGGCAGCGATTCAATGTATAGTATTTACTAATTATAGTGGTGCGAGTGTAGACCTAAGCAATATTAATGATGGTGCACAGATAATAGTATATGGGAAAGTAGCTGTGTATGAAAAGGGTGGAACCTATGCCATCTATGTGAGTAAGATAGAAAATTCTGGACTTGGTGAATACTTTATAAAACTAGAAGAGTTAAAGAAAAAACTTTCAGAACTCGGTATGTTTGATGAGTCTTATAAAAAAGAGATTCCAAAGTATTCAAGAAACATAGGGGTAGTGACAGCGGAAAATGGTGCGGCAATTAGAGATATATTTAAGACGATTAAGGATAAAAATCCATATGCAAATGTAGTTTTATATCCTTCTTTGGTACAAGGAGAGAATGCATATAAGACTATAGTAGATGGGATTATGGAACTTGATAAGATGGACTTAGACGTGATAATTGTGGGCCGTGGTGGTGGATCAATTGAAGACCTATACTGCTTTAATGATGAAAGGGTGGCATATGCCATATTTAATGCTAAAACTCCAATTATATCAGCAGTAGGTCATGAAATAAATGATTCAATATCGGACCTTGTGGCAGATAAGAGAGTGGCGACGCCAACGGCGGCAGGAGAATTAGCAACATTCTCATATGCCGATTTCGAAAATGATATAGAAAATTACAAACTCACTCTTGACAACACTATTGAAGAAAAGCTTGACAGACTAAAAGAAAAGCTTGATAGTGCAAAAAAACAAATTTCGCTTTTGTCGCCAAGAGCAAGAGTTGATAGATATAAAGATAATCTAAAACATATAAAAATTAATTTAAATAATTCAATGCAAAGTAGGGTGCAAAATGTAAAAAGTGAATTAAGAAATTATATCGAAATGCTAAAGAGTAGAGATCCATTAGAAAGTATAAGTAAGGGAATGGCATATACTACAAATAAAAATGGGAAAAAAATAAAGAGTATAAAGGACGTAAAAGTAGGGAACTTGATTTTATCTCGAGTTAAGGATGGAACGATAGAATCACAGGTTACAAAGATAATTAAGTAAGATGGAGGCCATATGAAAAAGGAAGTAAAAAAAGAACTTAGCATAGATGATTCTTTTAAGACTCTAGATAAAATCATAGAGCAGATGGATGATGAAAAATGTACCATAGAAAAGGGCATGGAACTTTATGAAAAAGGAGTAAAACTAGTCAACGATTTATCAAAAAGAATTGAAAAGATTGATAAAGAATTAAAAGTTATTAACAAATAATGAGCGACAAAGTAATTGATTTCAAAAAATCAAAAGAAAAATTGATGAATAAAAAGTTTCCCAATGTAAAACCAATTATAACAGAGGGAAGACAACCTTTGTATGTGGAAAGTAATAAAGCACTGGACAAGTTCCAAACGATTCTCTTTGACTATCAAGAGTACTTGATGGGAAATTCTGACAAGAAAGAAATCACACTTGAAGAAGTGATGTACCATTTTAATAATTATTTTAATGCGGTATATAAAGAGCTTACTAAGTTTGATGATTCCAGAATACCAAAGTTTAAAGAGGCTTTTGATTACGCAGTTTTATCAAATGGAAAGAGAATTAGACCATTTCTCATGCTTGTAACTTATAATTTTTGCGAAGGCGAAGATTTCTTGCTTATAGCTCCGCTCATGGTTGCTATGGAACTTATACATACATTTTCTTTAGTGCACGATGACCTTCCATGTATGGATAATGATGAGTTAAGACGTGGTAAACCTACAGTGTGGAAAAAATATGGTGAAGATATAGCAGTTCTTGTAGGTGATGCTCTATATATGGAAGCAACAAGAATACTAATGGATATGGTGCTTGAGTTTTTATATACAGAAATTGGCAATTATGTAGCGACTTCGGCAGCTGTTATGCTTAGACTCGCTGGACTTGATGGAATGATTTCTGGCCAGGTATTTGATGTAATGAACACTACAAATAATAATTTGACTATTGACGATTTGTTCTTTATGTACGAAAGAAAAACTAATGCACTTTTAACTGCTAGTATGGTTGTGGGTGCAAATATGTCATCATTATATAATAGTAAGATTGCAACTTTAGAAAAACTTGGCTACTGCCTTGGAGAGTCATATCAAATAAAGGATGATTTACTTGAGATAGAACAGACAACTGAGCAGATAGGTAAGTCAGTTGATTCTGATAAGAAAAATCACAAAGTTACATATGTGAGTAAAGTAGGTGTGAAAGAATCAAAAAATAGATTAGATTATTTATTTAAGACTAGTTTAGATTTGGTTGATAGTATGACTTCTGATAAGAATGAGAAGGAAGCATTAGTTTTTAAGGAACTCATAAAATATCTTATGGTAAGAGAAAAATAATGGCTGATGATTTAAAAATTTTAAATAGCATAAAATCAGTTGATGACGTAAAAAAACTATCATATGAAGAACTAAAGCAACTAGCAAATGAAGTTAGAGATTTAATTATTGATAGAACAAGTAAGAATGGTGGTCATCTTGCTTCAAGTCTTGGAGTCGTGGAACTTACCATAGCACTTATTAAAGCATTTGACTTTCCAAAAGATAAAATTATCTGGGATGTTGGGCATCAATCTTATGCTTATAAAATATTAACTGATAGGAAAGATGCATTTAGCGAGCTTAGAAGCTTTGGAGGCATAAGTGGATTCCCAAAGAGAAAGGAAAGTCCTTTTGATTCGTTTGATACAGGTCATAGTTCTACTTCTATATCTGCAGGGCTTGGAATGTGTGTTGCCCGTGATTTAAAAAAAGATGATTACAAGGTTGTATCTGTTATAGGAGATGGTGCTCTAACTGGCGGTATGGCATTTGAGGCATTAAATAATCTTAGTAACTTAAACAGCAACTATATCATAATTTTAAATGATAATGAGATGTCTATATCAAAGAGTAATGGTGGACTAAATAAGGCATTACTTGGTGTGAGATCTTCGCATGGATATAGTGAATTAAAAAAGACATTGAAGAATGAACTTGAAAAGACTGGTATTGGACTATTTTTCAAAAAAATATTAATTACTATAATAAATATTTTTAAACAAATAATTGCTTCAGAAGGAATGTTCTTTGAAAACTTAAATATCAATTATGTAGGTCCGATTGATGGACATAACATAAGGGAACTATATGATGCCATAATTTCGGCTAAGAATTTAAATGAGCCAATAATTATTCATGTGAAAACAAAAAAAGGTAAAGGATATAAGCCAGCTGAAAAAGACCCAACTCTTTTCCATGGAGTTGGTCCGTTTGATAGAAAGACGGGGCAGGTAATTAAGGAATCAAGTGAAAGAACTTACACAAAGGTTTTTTCTGACAAACTAATTTCGCTTGCAAAAAAAGATGAAAACATTGTTGCTATAACGGCTGCTATGGCAGATGGCACAGGACTCACAGAGTTTAGTAAAAAATTTCCTGAAAGATTTTATGATGTAGGAATATGCGAGCAGCATGCCGTTACATTTGCTGCAGGATTATCACTTTCAGGAGTGCTTCCAATAGTATGTATCTACTCGTCATTCTTGCAGAGAGCATTTGATCAGATTATTCATGATGTATGCTTGCAAAATCAGCATGTGGTATTTGCAATTGATAGAGCAGGACTTGTTGGTGCAGACGGAGAGACGCATCAAGGAATTTTTGATATTTCTTATCTAAGACTCATCCCCAATATGACTATTCTTGCTCCAAAGAATGACTTAGAGTTTGAAAATATGTTGGAGTTTGCTCTTTACAAAATAAAAGGTCCTGTTGCGATTAGGTATCCAAGAGGAGTAGCATATAGTGAACTTAGAGATAAGATGCAAGCGATAGAGTATGGTAGAGCAGAGAGACTATGCGAAGGGAAAGGTATTGCAATATTCGCTTTGGGCTCTATGGTTTCGACAGCAAAACATATAAGAGAAAAACTTAAATCAAAAAATATAAGTCCAATCTTAGTAAATGCTAGATTTGCAAAACCAGTTGATTTAGAGACAATAGATAGTCTATGCAAAGAAGGTATCAAAGAACTTGTAGTGATGGAAGAAGGAGTTTTAAATGGTGGTATAGGTCAAGAGATTGAAGACTATGTTCATGATAGGAATTATGATGTAAAAGTCACTTTGATATCACTTCCGGATGCTTATGTAGAGCATGGGAATGTAAGTAAACTGCGAGAGGCGCTTGGAATCGATAGTGATAGTATATTAAAGAAGATTCTATAAAAGGTATATAATCATTTTGGAGAATAAAATTAAAAAAATTAGACTCGATTTATATTTAACTGAAAATGGTTTCTTTCCCACTAGAGAAAAGGCTAGAGTTGCAATCATGGAAGGCAATGTCTTTGTAAATAATCAAAAAGAAGATAAGCCAGGCACAATGATCAAAGAAGATGCAAATGTGGAGTATAGAGGAGAGAAACTAAAATATGTTAGTCGTGGTGGATTGAAACTTGAAAAAGCAGCAAAAGTTTTTAATATAGATTTTAAAGATAAAACGTGCATTGATATAGGCTCGTCTACAGGTGGATTTACCGATTTCATGCTTCAAAATGGTGCTAAAAAAGTATTTGCTGTGGACTGTGGTACAAATCAATTAGATTATAAACTTAGAACTGATAAAAGAGTCGTTGCGATGGAAAATACCAATGCAAGATATTTGAAACGAGAAGATATAGGAGACGACACGATAGATTTTATATCAGTAGATGTAAGTTTCATATCTCTCACAAAGATTTTACCCGTGATAAAAGAATTACTTAAAGAAAATGGTGAGTCAGTATTACTTATAAAGCCACAGTTTGAAGCTGGAAAAGAATTGGTAGAGAAAAATGGAGTAGTTAGAGATAGCGCAATTCATAAAGAAGTAATTAAGTTAGTAGTAGATTACTGTGTAGATAGCGGGTTCGATATTTTAGGACTTGATTTTTCACCTATTAAAGGTCCAGCTGGGAATATTGAGTATTTACTATATATTGGCAAGCAGATTGAAAATGCAAAAGTTGCGGGAATAGATTTTGACTTCGGTAAAATTAACGAGCACATCGGAAATGTAGTTAAAGAGTCTCATGATACATTGGATAAAGAGGCATAGATGAATATATTAGTGGTTACAAAAAATAACATAAGTAAAGGTAAAGTAACTGTAAAGTCACTTAAGAGTTTGCTTGATAAGAAAAAGATTAATCATCAAATTATTACTTTCGACGAAGTTGAAAATTTTTATGATGAAATTCATAATAAAAATTACAAGAATAACTTTGACATGTTGCTATCTTTTGGAGGCGATGGAACCATACTTAAGTCAGCTAGAATAGCAAGAAAACTTGATATTCCAATACTTGGTGTCAATGCAGGAACTATTGGTTTTTTAACTTCAGTAAATAATTTTGAGGACTTAGAAACTGCAATTGATAAAATTAAGAAGAATGATTACTTGTTTGAAGAACGAAGCATGATAGAGGTAAGGGTTATAAGAGATGAAGAAGAAGTATTTAAAGCATATGCAGTAAATGAAGCAACGTTTATGACTTCAAGTCTATCTAAGATGGGTAAGTATAAGATGTTTATAGGAGAAGAGAAGAGCCTCTTTACCGAATTGAACGCCGATGGTGTGATAGTAGCTACACCTACAGGCTCGACAGCTCATTCACTTTCTGCAGGTGGACCTATAGTTTCTCCAAGTGTTAATTGTCTCATTATAACACCATTATATCCGCACACTCTTAATCAAAGGAGTTTTGTTATAAATGATAATAAAGAATTATGCATAAGCATTATGGCGAATAAACAGGAAGTAGACATAGATGGCAGAGTGAACTTTGAGCTTCAAAAGGATGATGAAGTAGTTATAAAAAGACTAAAGAAAACTATTAAGTATATAGTTTTTAAAAGCAATAATTTTTTAAATACTATTAAAGATAAAATCAAAGCATTGTAAAAGAGGTTTAATATGAAGAAAGGTAGACACGAAGCAATAATTGAATTAATAAGAAATAATGAGATTGAGAATCAGAGTGAGCTTGCGTACAAGTTATCTGAACTTGGTTTTGATGTTACTCAAGCTACAGTATCAAGAGATATACAAAAACTTAATCTCATAAAAGTAAAGAGTAAGGGTAAATTTAAGTATGCAGTAGTAGAAAATGCCGATAATTTCTCTGAAAAGTATGTGAGAATTATAAGAGAGACTATTAAGTCTATGGATGTAGCAAAAAATCTCGTGGTTATAAAGACTCAGGCAGGTATGGCAATGGCTACAGCTGCAGCTTTAGATGGTCTTAAACTTGATGAGATAGTTGGATCACTTGCTGGAGATGATGCTATTTTTGTGGCAACTAAGAGTGATGACAATGCTATGATATTGATGAATAAAGTAGAAGTGTTGATGCGAAAGGAAAACTAATGTTAGAAAGCTTAGCTGTAAAAAACTTTGCGCTTATTAAAGAGGCTCATATAGATTTTAAAAATAACCTCAATGTCCTCACTGGAGAGACTGGAAGTGGAAAGTCAATTTTAATTGGGTCGATTAATCTTGCACTTGGTATGAGAGCAAGTAAAGATTATATGAGAGATGAAAATGAAGATACGACAGTATCTATAGCTTTTGAAGTTAAAGACAAGGATACTTTGGACTTTATAAAAGAGCAAGACATACCAGTTGATGAAGATGGAAAAATAATTATATATAGAAGAATTACTAAAGACAAAAACATTGCTAAGATTAATGATGAGCCAAGTACTCTGAATAAGATAAAAGAAGTAACGGAAAAATTGATTGATATTTATGGCCAACATGATGGAGAGAGCCTTAGAAAGAATGCTAAACACATAGAATTTTTAGATACTTTTATTGGAGCCGAATCAATAAATAAAAAAGAGATTGTAAGTAAACTTTATACCGAATTAAAAGCAAAGAAAGAAAAGCTTGCAACTTTTAATTTAGACGAGAGAATGAGACTTAGAGAAATAGATATATTAAAGTATGAAGTTGACGAATTGGAAAAGGCAAATTTAAAGGCTGGCGAAGAAGAGGAATTAGCAGATAAGTTCAAGCTTATTTCAAATTCGAAAAACATAATAGAGTCACTTACAAATGCACTTAATGCATTACAGGATTTGAATTTGTCAGCAGCAGTTAAAGAAGTAAAGTCAGCCGTAAAATATGATGATTCACTAAATGACATATATTCTTCACTTATGGACTGCGATTCAATAGTAAGCGATAGCATAAAAGAACTTGATAAAAAGATAGACCAATACGATATAGATGAAAAAGACTATGCGAGTATGGAGAATAGACTTGACTTGATAAGAGGCATACTTGCAAAATACAATAATTCTGTGGGCAAGGCACTTTCAGAATTTGAATATAAAAAGAAAAGACTTGTTGAACTTGCTGATTATGATAATGAAAAGAAAAAGGCAGAAGAAGATGTAGCTAAAGCTGAGAAGAAGCTTGAAAAAGCTGCCGTTGAATTAAGTGATTTGAGAAAACAATACGCAAAAGATTTTATAGTTAAAATAATTGAAGAACTAAAAGATTTAGGTTTTTTAGATGTAAAATTTGACATTAATATAGATAGAAAAGATGAGATTACAAGAGATGGTTTTGATGATGTGACTTTTATGATTTCTCTTAATACTGGAGAGAAGATGAGAGCACTTAGTGATGTAGCATCAGGCGGTGAGTTGTCAAGAATTATGCTCTCTATCAAAACTATATTATCAGAGAGTTTTGGAACAGAAACACTTATCTTTGATGAGATTGACGCTGGTATCAGTGGCATTACAGCATCCAAGGTGGCATCAAAGCTAAATAGAATAGCAAAAAATCATCAAGTGATACTTATTACACACTTGCCACAAATTGCTGCCATGGCTGATAATCATTTTGTAATCAAAAAAGAAGTTGCTGATGATAGAACTATAACCACTATAGAGCAACTCGATAATAAAGGTATGATAGATGAGATTGGTCGACTTATAAGTTCTAGTGGAGAACTTACTAATACTGTCATAGCAAATGCTAAAGAATTAAAAGAGTCCGCTATGAAAGAAAAGGAGTAGTATGAGATTTTTAATTGAGTTAGTTAATAATAAGCCTTTAGTTATTGCTGCTGTGTCATGGCTTGTGGCTGGCATTCTTAAGATGATAATAGAACTAAGAGTTAACAAGAAACTACAATTATCGAGAATTGTAGGTGCAGGTGGTATGCCATCTTCTCATACATCAACTGTTGTGGCACTAGCTATTGCTCTTGGTTATTACAATGGCATTAGGAGTAGTGAGTTTGCACTTGCTGCAATATTTGCAATCATAGTTATACATGATGCTGTAGGAGTAAGACTTGAAACTGGTAAACAGGCAAAAGTTCTGAATACTATGATGTTTGAGTCAGAAGCATTTAAAGATTTGGATTTTGAAAAGCAATTGAAAGAATATGTTGGGCATACTCCATTGCAAGCACTTGCTGGTGCGATAGTAGGCATCATAGTGTCAACATTAATGATTTTTGTAGTTTATAAATAATGAAACAGATATTTAAAAACTTTATAATACTTTGTTTGGTAGCAGCAATCTTAGTTTCTTGTAAGGGTATAGAATTTGAAAACCAAAAGATTGCAAAAGCTGAGGAGTTTACGAAGTCTCAGTCAATGATTTTTGTTGCAGAAGAGAAAAATAGATATGAGAATAAGTTTGGACCAGCACTTTGGAATCTAAAAAGTGGAGATGGAAGTCTTTATTTTAAAGATTATATGGTGTATATAACAAAGAGTTTTGTTGAAAAGATAATGGTACTTAAACTCACTGCAAATGATTTGAATATTATAATTAGTGGTGCTGACAGTGAGAAACTTAAAAATGCAAGTGAAGAATATTTTAATTTACTGACTTTTGATGATAAAGATTATATAGGTTGTAGTGAAGAGGACGTATTAAAGGTATTTACGGATTATCATACTGCTAGACTGGTTGTAGATAATTTATCAAAGAAAGCAAGTACTGAATTGAGTATATCTGAGGCAAAGGTTATAAAAGTTCAATATATTATATTTGATGATGAGGAAATTGCAAAGAAGACTGCAGAAGATGTTTTAAATAAGGGAGCCAATTTTGCATATTTTGCAAAAACTCGTAGTAAAGAAACTGAGATTGAAATGATTATAAAAAGAGGAGACGAGATGTCTGTCCGATTTCCGGAACTCTTTTACTTAAGTGATGGACAAATAAGTAATGTAATTCAATTTAAAAACAAATATTATTTATTTAAATGCATTGATGATTATTTGGTTGATGAGACAGAAGATAGAAGACTAGAAGTTTTGAGATCTATGAAAAATACTGAGTTCAATGAAAATTTTGCTAAATATGCCGAAGAATATAAGATAAAATCAAATTCTACTTATTGGAGAGAAATCGATTTGCAAAAAGGTGAGAAGTGCACTATAGATAAGTTTGATACAATTTATTATAAATACTTTCCTAAAACTATAAAATGAGAAGTGATAATTTAAAATTTAATGATATTTTTTGGAATACATTAGGTATGCTGACTTATGCGGCAGTATCACTTTTGATATCAGTTGTAATTATAAATATATCTGGAAGCATAGAGGGAGGGATATTTAGTTTTGGATTTTCTACACTGGGGAGACTCGTCTATATAGTGTCATATTTTGGCATGCGTCCTCTGCATATTGTGGATATAAAATATAGATATTCGTTTTACGATTATGTTACTTTTGGATTAAAATCTGCTACTTTAGCTGCTATAGCAGGACTTTTGTTTATACTCATAAGATATATGACTGGAAATTACACTATAGTAAAGTCAACACTTTTAATTGTGTTGGTACTTCATGCAGTAATTGATGGTTTTTCAGATTACTATGAGTGTGAGTATCAAAGAGTTAATAAATTGTCTATGTGTGGGCAAAGTGTTTTCTTTAGAATCACAGCATTCACACTTACACTTATAATAGTTGTGTATGTGACAAAGAATTTGCTATTTGCTGAGATTGCTGCTATTGTAGTAGAAATAATTGCATTTTATATACTTAATATTAAAAGAAGTACGGGTGTATTTAAGAGCGCAAAATTAAATGAAACAAGTAATAAAAGTCTATTGATAGAAGCACTTCCATTGTTTTTAGTTACTTTTTTAGATATGTATATTTTTTCGGCAGCAAAATTTGCTATTGATTTAAATTTAGGAGATGTGTATAGTGGATTTTTCAATTTGATTTTTATGCCAACTAATGTGATATATTTAGTTATGACCTTGTTTATGAAACCATTACTTACTCCGTTGTCAAATGCCTACCATAATGACAGAGTAGAATATAACAAAATACTACTAAACACATTTTTATTGGCACTTGGATTATCACTTGCATTTATAGCAGGTACATTGTTGCTCGGAAATGTTTATTTGAGTATTGTAAAGGGGATTACGGCGGGGGTATACAATAATGTAGGCAAGGAAATAATATTTTATAATTTTACATTAGAATTTGTAGTATTATTTATAGCTATCATAGGTGGATGTTTCTATACCATATGTACCCCAATGTATTTTGCGGTTATTATAGAAGACAAGCAAAGGTATTTACTGATATCATATGGTATCAATGCTATAATTTCGTTTTTCATATCAAGATGGTTTGTGTCAATTGCAGGCATAATTGGTGCTGTAATATCTTTTTTACTTAGTATGTTCTTACTATTTGTTGGAGTTCTAATCGTGAAAGGTGTGACAGCATGAGTATGATAAATAAAAACTATGATGTTGTTATACTAACACACATCCCTAAAGATGATGTTATATTGTCTTTAGAGAAATTGTTAAAACAAAGTACAAAACCAAGCAAAATAGTGATATACAATACTTGTGAGAATTTATTTTTTAGTAAGATTGTAAATGTAGAAAAATTTAAGAAACTTATAAATCTTGGTAATGTAAAAGTTATACATATTAAAGAAGATGAGTTCGACCATGGAAGGGCAAGAAATGATGCTTCAAAATTATGCGAATCAAATTATATATTATTTTTGACTGATGATGCAATACCTTATGATGAGCATATGTGTGAAGAAATGCTTAATTCGTTTGATAAGTATAGTACAGTAAACTCTAAAGTAGCAGTAGTTTATGCAAGGCAACTTGCTAAAAGTGATGCCAAACTAAAAGAAAGATATGTAAGAGAATTTAACTACCCTGATTATGACATCATAAAAGAAAAGTCAAAAGAAGAAGAACTTGGAATAAAGAATTATTATTGCTCAAATGTGTGTGCAATGTATGACAGAGATATTTTTAATACTTTAGGGTGTTTTGAGGAAGATATAATTTTAAATGAAGATACTTTTTATGTTTATAATGCAATAAATAAAGGTTATAGAGTGGTATATTCATCTGATGCTAAAGTTTTACATTCGCATAATCTTAGTTTCAAAGAGCAGTTTAGTAGAAATTTCGACATAGGAGTTTCACAATATGAGAGAAAGGAAATTTTCTCTAAAATACCTTCAACAAAAGAAGGTAAGAAGATGGTTTTGAATGTATCAAAAAGGTTGCTTGGTGGTTTTCATATAATCATGTTTATAGATTTTATGATAGAGTGTTTCTATAGGTATATGGGATTTAATAAAGGAAAGAGATTTGAAAGTTTAACAATAGATGAATGCATAAAATATGCATCCAATAAGAATTATTTTATAAAGAAGAAATGATAATTATGATTTTGGAATTATTAAAAAATTGGAAAATGATACTGAGTTTGGCAAAGTCCGACTTTAAAAAGAGGTTTGTTGGGTCTTACTTTGGTATACTTTGGATGTTTATACAGCCGCTTGCAACTATATTGGTATATACGCTTATATTTCAAGTAGGATTTAAGTCGGTCCCACCAGTACCAGGTGTTCCGTATGTGCTATGGCTTATACCAGGAATTATACCATGGTTTTATTTTCAAGATTCAGTACTCCAAGGAACAGGAGTATTGTATGAATACAACTTTTTGGTTAAAAAGGTTGTGTTCAATGTGGCTATGCTTCCGGCAGTTAAACTAGTATCTGTATTTTTGAGCCATGTGTGTTTTGTTATTATCATGTTTGTTGTATTTATAATAGCAAGAGTTCCACTTAGTTATAAATGCATAATGATAGCATATTTTTCATTGGCATTATCTATTTTTTCGCTTGGTATAGTTTATTTTACTAGTGCCATCAACGTTTTCTTTAAAGATATGGGTCAGATAGTGGCTATACTTATGCAATTTGGCATTTGGATGGCGCCAATAATGTATGACGAAAGCCTATTTATAAATAGAGCACCAATAGTTTGCAAAATATTAAAACTTAATCCAATATATTACATCGTAAAGGGATATAGATTTGCAATGATAAACGATACCTTTACTGACATAAAATTTCTGACCTTGTATTTTTGGGGAGTAACCATGATAGTTTTTGCTATTGGAACTAAGGTGTTCAACAAATTTAAATCACATTTTTCGGACGTTTTATAAAATTATGATTAGATTAGTTTTAATATTGTTTCTCATACCATTTATATTGATATATACTATTTTTGATGCAGTCATATGTTTTTTTGTATCAAAGGTAGACAAACTTGCAGTCAGCAAACATAATAGGATAGTAGTTCAGACAATATTCAGAATCATAGTATTTATTTCTGGAGTGAAAATCAATGTTGCAGGTTTGGAAAATATTAAATCTCTCAATGGAGAAAAATCATTTTTTGCCATATCAAATCACAGAGGTTTTTTTGATATAATCACTGGGTATTTATTATTTGAAAAAGATACTGCTATAGTGGCAAAAAACAATTTTGAAAAAATTCCACTTTTGCACTATTGGATGAAAAGAATTAATTGCATTTTTTTGGACAGGAGTAATATTCGTGACGGTATGCGAATGGTTTTGACAGCTATTAGTTACATAAATGATGGAATCTCTGTGTGGGTTTTTCCGGAAGGAACAAGATGCAAAAATGAAAATCCACTAGAATTACTTGAGTTTAAGCAGGGTGCATTTAAGATAGCAGAAAAAACAAATTGTTATATATTGCCAATTTCATTTAAGAATACGGAAAGTGCTTTTGAAAAGCATATTCCTTGGGTGAAGTCGGCTCAAGTATATATAAATATTGGAGTTCCTTATAAGATGAGTGAACTCTCGGAAGATAATCGCAATAACATAGCTAAATATAGCCAAGAAGTTATTAGGAACTTGTTGGCGGAGGAGAAAAAATGGCAGATGCTGTAGAAAAAAAGAATATTCTTGTAGTTGATGATGAAAAGGAAATTGCAGAGTTAATTGAGATTCATTTGATGAGTCAAGACTATAATGTTACAAAAGCAAAAAATGGTGTGGAGGCTTTAAAACTTTTAGATGAAAACCATTTTGATCTGGTACTTCTTGATGTGATGATGCCAAAGATGGACGGAAAGGAAACTCTTAAAAGGATAAGAGAAAAGTTTAATATACCTGTAATTATGGTTACAGCAAAAACCAGCGAAAAGGACAAGGTAGAGGGCTTAACCCTTGGTGCTGATGACTATGTGACTAAACCTATTAAACCACTTGAACTTATAGCAAGAGTTAAAGCTCAACTTAGAAGATTTACAGTTTTGAATCCAAACAAAGTAGAAACGGAAGAGCCAAATGAGATTTCAATAAGAAATCTATATGTCAATAAGGTAACTCATGAAGTAAAAGTTGATGATGAGCAGATAAAGCTTACAAAGATAGAATTTGACATATTATATTTACTTGCAAAAAATCCGAATAAGGTATTTTCTACCGAAGAAATATTTGAAAATGTATGGAAAGAGAAAAACTTTGATGCTACAAATAATGTAATGGTTCACATTAGAAGACTTAGAAATAAACTTAAAGAAGAGACTAGAGAAGAAAAAATCATAACTACTGTCTGGGGAGTAGGTTACAAGATTGAGAAATAGACTATTTAAAAATTATTATAGTCGATTTGTATTGAATGTAATAAGCGCAAGCATAATCTTATTTGCGTTCACTTCTTTTTTGGTATATAACACTATAATTTTGGAAGATAATAAAGAAAACATCAATTTATACTCGCTAATATTATTTTTACTATTGGGAATTGTTGCTTTTGCCATAACATTTATATTCTTGGAGAGAAAAAGACATAG
Source organism: Lachnospiraceae bacterium (assembly GCA_017449075.1). Classification (GTDB taxonomy): domain Bacteria; phylum Bacillota; class Clostridia; order Lachnospirales; family Lachnospiraceae; genus UBA3633. Next base: position 69,640 of record JAFSKG010000016.1, on the reverse strand, counting down.
TTATATTGAAGAGATATATATGGGAATAGAAAGAATGTCAAAGGGTGACTTGAATAGTAAGATTGAGTCAAAGGGTGATGATGAGCTGTCTATGATGGCATTTAATATCAATATAATGCAGGACACCATCAATAAATTGATATTAAGTGAAAAAGAAAGCGAGAAGACAAAAAATGAACTTATCACAAATATAGCGCATGATTTGAGAACTCCACTTACTTCAATTATAGGTTATCTTGATATATTAGTAAATAATAAAAATCTTCCAGAGGATAAAAAGCAAGATTATCTTGGAATTGCATTTGAAAAGTCAAAAAAACTTGAAGTGCTTATAGAGGATCTTTTCTCGTTTACAAAGATGAATTACGGGGATGAACTTGCAGTTAATAAAGAAAGAATAGATTTGATAGAACTTTTAAATCAGTTGGTTTCAGAACTCTATCCGCTTTTTGAAAATAATGATTTGGAATGTAGTATACAAAGCAATGTCAATTCTTTAATATTAAACTTAGACCCAAAACTTATAGTTCGTTTGTTTGAAAACTTAATAAATAATGCCATAAAGTATGGTAAAGATGGAAAACACATAATTATTAAAATCAAAAACAACAAGGAACTTGATAACGTAGAAGTTAGTGTTATAAATTTCGGACAACTTATACCAGAAGAATCACTAAAGAAGATTTTTGAAAAGTTTTATAGAGTTGACAATTCAAGGACTAGTGCTACTGGAGGTACGGGTCTTGGACTCGCTATTGCAAAGAGTATAGTTGAACTTCATGGCGGTGATATATCAGTAAAATCGGATACTGATGGAACTGAGTTTAAGGTAGTATTCAAGACAAATATTTAATGAAAATTAGTTTAAAAAAAATTAAATCTTTGGTATTTTTGAGCATAGCACTTTCGCTTTGCTTGTTTGGGTTTGATTTTTCTACTTTTGCTGAAAATGTCAATATTAATTTGAATTATGGTATAAATAAAGTTGCAAAAAAAGGTTCTGAATTACCTATAGAATTAAGCGTTGAAAACAGAGATACACAAGATTTCAAAGGATATCTCACAATAAATGTGTATGAAAATAATTACTCTGTGTTTGTATATAGAATTGATGTGGATATTAGTGCTAGATCAACAAGTGTATACAATAGGACAATTTCAATAACAAATACGTCAAATACTGTCATTATAAATTTGTACAATAGAAAAGAAGAATTAGTGGCAAATGAAAGAACTAATATTGATTTGTCGTTTTATAATGAAAATTTGATAATTGGTATTATATCTTCTGAATATAATACACTATCATATTTAGATAACTTACTTTTGACAAATAGCACAATCCAGACAAAAATAGTTCCTATAGATGTAGAAAAGATTAAGGATAATAAGAATTATCTAGATACAATAGACATGCTTATAATTTCTGATTACGATGTTGACTCTCTAGATTATTTAAATGATTCACTGTATTCTTTAATAAATAATAGTAAGCCTATATTTGTGGGGCTTGGAAAGGAGTATGGAGATAAAAGTATTCCTTCATTTATACACAATGTCGATAGCGCAAAAAAAGTCAATAATATTTCGCTTGGGGTAAATGTCAACAAACTAAACTTGGATGGTGGCATAGTTGTTATTGTGTCGGATAGTTTTACAGATATTGGAAAACTAAGAGATGCTGATAAGAAATTTGTAGAGTTGCTAGAGAAATGTGTAGATGAACAATGGATTTTAAAACTCAGCAATAATTACAATTCATATGTTAATAATGATTACTACAATATTGGTAATATCCTTAATATAGTAGATAAAAAGAAATTGCCTGACATATTTATAATTACAGTTCTTCTTGTATTTTATATAACTTTTTTAACCATTATTATATATGTATTTTTGAGAAATATAAATATGAGAGAGCAATATGGAAAGTATGCGGTTGCTTTTTCTATTGTATATACTATTTTGATGGTATCTATAGGTTATTCGGTAATGAAGAAGAATACCTTCTTGACGTATATCAGTATAGTAAACATAAAAGATGCAAATACGAAAGAAACAGCATTTTTAAATTTTAGAACTAGTGAAAATGGTAACTATTCATTTGATACAAGTACAAGAATAAAATTAAATCCAGTCTTGCAAAATAATAGGGAGCCAATAGTAGGTTATAACTTCATGGATTCTAAACTTATTAAGTCAACTATATTCTATGAAGAAGGCGATAGAAAAATAATATCTGTAGAAAATGCAAAAGATTTTGACTCAAATATATTTGTATATGAAAATAGCAATTATCTAAATGATATATATAATTTGGATTGCTCTTTCAGAAGATTTGATGGAGAGATTACAGGAAGAATTACAAATAAAATGAACATAACTATTAAGAATGCAAGTATATTACTCTTTGGAAAGATTGTACAGATTGGTGACATAGAGCCAAATCGCAGTATATCATTATCTAGAGCAACAAATATCGGTGCACCTATTGGCAATAACCTGATGATTTCAGATATTATATCGGACGACAGCAATCGAAATATTATAAAATATTATTTGGATGATAATGTATTAGGATATTATGACTATGGTCTATTATTTGGATTTATAGATAATAATGGAACTATAGATATAAACTCAGGCGATGTTGGTGATGTGTACGGTAGGACTTTGCTTGTGACAAAGATTAATAAAGAAGCGAGTTTAGATATAGTTGACTCTTGTTTATTGGAAAATAATGTCAACACAGTTGAAGGTTACTATGACTATGACACTAATACCATTAATGGCGATATGGAAGTTGTTAATGAATATTCACTTGAGGAAATGAATGATGTGAGCAAGATATATTTTGAGAGGATAGATAATTATGACCATGGTGCATTGGAGTCATATGTACCATTTTATGGAGAAATATTGGCATTTAATTATACAACAAATAATTATGAGGAAATACAGAATAATGCTATTGATTCTAATAAAATAAGTAATTACCTTATGCCAAATAAACATATAATTATAAAGTACAATCCTTTGAGTAGAGATCCGCTCTACAGAAAAATTAGTTTGCCAGTTCCAAGGGCTATTGCAAAAAAATGATAGAAATTAAGAATTTGAAACTAAATATTAATAATATAGATATATTAAATGAGTTATCATTTGATATACCTGATAATGCTGTAATGTGTATATTGGGAAATAAAAATTCTGGCAAGAGTTCCATATTTAAAGTGCTGACAGGTACTTACAAGAACTATTATGGAGAAGTATTATATAATGGAATTGATATCAATGACTTAAGTGAATGTAAAATAGATATTTTGCATGATACAAGAGAGAAGGATCCTGACATTACAGTAAATGAGTATTTAAATTTTTATGGAAGTATATATGGCAAAGAGAATAATGATGAGATGGATGCGTATATAAATGATATGTTGAGAAAGTTTTCCCTTATGTCATATAAGTATACAAGTCTTGATCAAATTGATAATGAAAATTATAAATTAGTTGAATTGATAAGAATATCGATAAATGATCCGGATATCCTATTATTTGATAATTTATTTTCTAGTGACAATGCAGATTTTAATGAAAAGTTACTTGAATATATAAAAGGATTAATTGGTAAAAAGACATTAGTATTTGCATCTCGGAGTTTAAATCATATAGAGGGCATAGTGACTCATCTTGCTGTATTAGAAAATGGAAATCTTGTTGCCTGTGGTAAAAAGGAAGATGTGTATAAGAAAGCAGAACTCAGTAATAAAATTGAATTGGAAGTTATTGATAAGATGCAAGATGCTGTAGAAGTGTTGAAAAAGAATCCGGATGTTACAAATATTGTCTATAATGATAAAATCATTTCCTTTTCAATTGTTGCAAATATTACTTACTCTAATACAAGGAATCAGGTTGAAGCAGCCATATTGAAAGAATTGGTTGATAATGATATAGAAGTTTATTCGTTCAAAAAGCAAAGAGTACGATTCGAACAATTATTTGGAAGACTAAAAGGCTAATATGGGCAACATTACAAAAATATTTAAAAGACTAAATGAAGTGTATGTTAAGCAGAGAGTACTGCTCATTTATTTGATTGTGCAAAATACCATATTGTCACTTATAATGCTTATATTTGCAAATGTTATTATTTCAAATGGAAATATAAATGGTGAATTGGATTATAGTCGGATAAGACTATTTTATAATATTGCAATAATACTTTTATTTGTCATAATTGATTTGTTTTCGCCTATTTTATTATCACGATCACTAAATGATTTGTATAGAAAGAATATCATAGAACATTTATTGTCAGTAAGGATTAGTATAAGAGACATTGTATATGCAGTTTATTTTAGGGGTTTGTCTACACTTTTAATTTTACTTGTTTCTGCCTTTCCAATTATTGTCATTTCGTTTTACTTTGGTGGGTTTGGTGTGATTAAGATGTTGCGATTATTGATTATAATACTTAGTTATGCCATACTACTTTCATCCGTATGCCTACATATTTCTACTAAATTTATAGATGAGAATGCCACCACCATAGTTTCTTACGTTTTAGGTGTGGCATTGACGCTCATAATTTTGTATTTTTTAAATCGCTTACTAAATAGTGCCTTTTTGACATTTTTATATGCAGCTTTTTGTGTGATTTTGGCGCTTGCATTGATTTCTGTTGCTAAAAAGACGACTATATTTAGTGCTTGATAAATGGATTATTTTACTATATAATATATTTTCACTAACTTTTATGAAGGAAGGAACTTATGTTCCCTGAGAGGTAAATATGAGTTGGAAAACAAATTAATTGATTTAGTTAATATTACAAAGTATTTTGATAACGAAGTAGTTTTAGATGACTTAAACCTTTCTATTAAAGAGAATTCTTTTGTTACATTACTTGGACCATCAGGTTGTGGAAAGACTACCACCCTTAGAATTATTGGTGGCTTTTTAACTCCTGATAAGGGACAGGTTTTTTTTGATGGCAAAGATATAACCAATTTGCCACCAGAAAAACGTCAACTCAATACTGTATTTCAAAAGTATGCATTGTTTCCACATATGAATGTGGCTGAGAATATTGCTTTTGGTTTAAAAATTAAAAAGAAAAGTAAAGATTATATCAATGATAAAATAAAGTATGCACTTAAACTTGTAAACCTTGAAGGTTATGAGAAAAGAGATATTGATGCTTTATCTGGAGGTCAACAACAGAGAATTGCAATAGCAAGAGCTATAGTTAATGAACCAAAGTTGTTGCTTCTTGATGAACCGCTAGGAGCACTAGATTTAAAACTCAGGCAAGAGATGCAGTATGAGCTTATAAGATTGAAGAACGAATTGGGCATAACATTTATTTATGTAACTCACGACCAAGAAGAAGCTCTTACCATGTCTGATACAATAGTTGTAATGAACCAAGGCTATATACAGCAAATGGGAACACCAGAACAAATTTATAATGAACCTGAAAATGCTTTTGTTGCTACATTTATAGGTGACAGCAATATAGTTGGTGGAAAAATGATTGAAGATTATGTAGTAGAAATTTCAGGTAAAAAGTTTAAATGTATAGATGCTGGCTTTGGTACAAATAAAGCTGTTGATATAGTTATAAGGCCAGAGGATGTTGAGATTGTAGCGCCTAATAGTGAAAAAGCAATATTACATGGTAGAATGACTCATGTTATATTTAAAGGTGAAATGTATGAGATGCTTTGTGTTACTGATGATGGTAAAGAATGGCTAGTTCATTCTACTATTTTGCATGAGCCAGGCAAAGAAGTTGGCGTGTATGTAGAACCACAAAATATTCAAATTATGAATAAACCAACTTCTGAAGATGAGGAAGCAATAGATCCAATTGAGTACGAGGCAGAAGATTAGTGAATAGTAAACTTAGAAACAAATTAGTAGCAGCACCATATTCTATATGGATGATAGGATTTATCGTAATCCCACTTATTTTTGTTGTGTATTATGGGTTAACAAATGATGCCAATGCTTTTACCTTGGATAATATTATTAGTTTCTTTAACCCCATTCACTTAAAAAGTTTTTTACAGGCATTTAAACTAGCATTTATAAGTACTCTCATATGTATAATACTTGCATATCCGATTGCACTTATTTTTAGAAATAGTAAGACGAAAAAGTCTTCATTCGTAGTATATGTATTTATACTTCCTATGTGGATGAATGGACTTTTAAGAATTTATGCATGGCTTACTCTCATAGAAAAGAGAGGAGTTATAAATTTAATCCTAGCAAAGTTTGGATTACCTGGAATAAATATTGTAAACACAGAAATTGCAATCATTCTTGGAATGGTTTATGATTTTTTGCCATTCATGATTTTGCCACTTTACAATGCTTTGATGAAAATAAAAGATGATACACTAAATGGTGCAAGAGATCTAGGAGCAAGTGAGATTCAAGTATTTACAAGAGTTATTTTTCCATTAAGTATACCGGGTATGGTTTCGGGTATAACTATGGTTTTCATACCTGCACTTACTACAGTTGCTATATCTTATATGCTTGGTGGGGGATTATTCTTACTTATAGGAAATGTAATAGAGCAAGAATTTTTAACAACTTCAAATTGGCATCTTGGGTCAGGACTTTCTTTAGTGCTTATAATATTTATATTTATAGTAATGGGAATAACAAATAAATTTACTGATAAAGATGAGGAGTCTAATTTAATCTAATGCTTAGAAAAATAATTAAAAATGCATATTTGTCATTCATACTATTATTTACCTATGTCCCAATATTGGTAATGGTGGTTTTGTCGTTTAATTCTTCTAAGTCAAGAGTAAATTTTACCGGTTTTTCTTTAAAATGGTATCAGCAAATGTTTTCAGATAGAAATATAGTTTCGGCATTACAAAACACAATACTTATAGCTTTGTTGTCATCAATCATAGCAGTTATAATCGGAACTATGGCGGCAGTTGCCATAAGCAATATGTCAAGAAGAAAAAGAACTATATATATGAGTATAACAAATATCCCCATGCTTAATGCGGATGTAGTTACAGGTATATCACTTATGCTTTGCTTTATAGTTTTGGGTAAGGCAATACCATTTTTTTCCTCACTTTCATTTAAGACAGTGTTGATCTCACATATAACATTTAATTTACCATATGTAATTTTGTCAGTATTGCCAAAACTAAAGGGGGCATCGCAACTTGAATATCAGGCTGCGAGAGATCTTGGCGCAACTAGCTCACAAGCATTTTTTAAAGTTGTATTGCCAGAGATTATGCCTGGAGTTGTGAGTGGTTTTATGCTTGCGGTTACTATGAGCTTAGATGATTTTATCATAACTCACTTTACGAGAGGAGCGGGAATAAATACCATATCTACACTTGTATATGCTCAGGTAAAAAGAGGTTTGAATCCTTCTCTATATGCACTTTCAACTATAATGTTTTTAATTGTTCTTATAGTTTTACTTGTTACTAACTTTGTTTCAAATCGAAATGAGGTAGACTAATGTATACATTGGTATTTGATTTTGGAAGTACAAATTTTAAATATTTAGTTTTAAATATTGCTGAAAATGAAAAAGAGGCAAACATAGAAATTATTGGCAAAGGAAGAAGCATTGCAACTGACTTTGCCATATTTATTTATGAAATAATAAAGAAATATAATCTTGATATAAAGAATATAGAAAAAATATTGGCAACAGGAACCGGAAGTTCTTATCTTGAAGACAGATTTGAAGAAATTGAAATTATAAAGATAGATGAGTTTAATGCTATTGCCTATGGAGGAATAATTCTTTCAAAACTTGATAAGGCAAATATAGTGTCAATTGGTACTGGAACCACTATAATCTATAGTGATTTGAAAAGAGTTGAGAGAATAGGTGGCACAGGACTTGGTGGAGGTACACTTGTTGGACTTGGAAGTGCCATATTGTCGGATGTGGAGTGTGACAATAAAGTGATAATTAATTTTAAAACTTTGATTGAAATGGCTAAAAATGGAAATAAGTCTCATGTGGATTTGATGATAGGTGATATAAGTAAAGACAACATAGGTAATATGACTTCGGATATAACAGCGGCAAACTTTGCAGCCATACAAAAGAAAGCGAATAAAAATGACTATATTGCTGCTGTGCTCAATATGATTTTAGAGAATATAATGTTGATTATAAAATCAATCAATAACAAACAACCATCGATTTTTATTGGGACAATGGTCACTGATGACTATGTGAAAAACTGCATAAGAAGAATTGCAGATTATACAAAGAACGAAGTGATTTTTGTTGAAGACGCAGAATATGCTATAGTGATAGGTGCTTGGGAGTATTATTTGTTAAAGTTAAGGAAAAATTATTAGTTTTATGAAAAATGTATTAAAAAAAGTAGTAGAGTATGTATTAGTATTTGTGCTTCTATTAGCGCTATGTTTTTACATCAATAAGGATTTAGTGTTAAAAGCATTTTATATGGATGACCTATATCACTGGTCGTGGTTTAGGGGACTAAACTTGTTTGATTTTGCATTTAAGTTTTATGAGGCTAGCAGATATCGACCTATTTTTGAAACTATACAATATATATTTTATGTAATCATTGGAACAAATCCGATGAAATTGTCTATTATAAATAAAGTTTATAATTCGCTAATTGCATTATTTATATATCATTTTTCAAAAAGGTTAAGTAAAAATCATATATTATCACTATTAATATCTTCGTTATATATTTTGTCGCATTATGCATATTATCAAATTGGCCAAGGTATAGGTTCTTTAGAATCTACGGCATTGTTGTTAGCACTTATGATACTTTTCTATTGCCTTAAACTATCTGGTGCTATAGAAGAAAAATATGATAACAATCTAAAGAATACTATAATTATATTTTTTCTTTTTTTAATTGTCTCATTTACTCATGAAAGATTTTTGTGTACTGCGGCACCTATTGTAATTGCTATATTTACTGCCAAAGGAGATAAACTAATTAGCAAGACTAAAGTAGTGTCGCTGATTGTTTTTATCTTAGAAATATTGCTCATATGTTTTATAAGGTACATTGCCATAGGGAAGGTACTGCCAGCTGGAACTGGTGGAACTTATGTGGAAGATACTTTTAGTATAGCAGAATGTATTAAGTATTGCTTTATACAGGTTGCGTTTATTTTTGGCATCAATATTGGCCCTGAGTACTTATATGGAATTGATTTTGTTAGCTTGCCAAATACAGTTTCCAAATATTTATTACTAGTGTCTATAGCTTTGATATTTATAGTTATATTGTGGTATATAGTACTTAGAATAATGAATAAACAAGAAATGAAGTATGTGGCTGCTGATTTAATATTTTTATCTTTCATAGCAGTATGTATTGGTTCATCAAGTGTCACAATAAGAGTTGAACTTAGATTTATATATGTAAGTTTCACAGCATCAATGTTGTATCTAATTTATATGTGTTCATTTATTGTGAGCAAGCTAACAGTAAAAAAGTTAAGAGTATTGCCTATATTACTTGTGACTTTGGCATTTGTGACTAGGATACCTATTGAGTTAAACTATAGAAAATATTTTCCGAAAATTCATTGTATAGTTGATATGATAAGGGTCAATTCAATTTATGATAATACAATTGGTAAATATGGATTAGAAGATATAATGAATAATAAAAAGATATATATTATAAGCAAGTACTATGATATGACTAAGTTTTATGCTGAAAACATACTAAAAATATATGATATAAACAATATTGGAAAACCAATGATATTAGTCAGTGACATTAGTGAAATTCCACAAGAAGATGTTGGCGAAAATACAATTATACTTTATGAAGATATTGATAATAATAACTATGCTGCTTTATATTAAATAGCATCTTTAAAGAATAATGAATAAAGACATTAAAAATAAAAAATTAACTGATATACAAAAGAAGATTCTTCTTTTAGTTGAATATGTGCATAAATTATGTCTAGATAATAAGATAGAATATTCTCTTGATTGTGGAAGCCTAATTGGAGCCGTAAGAGAAAAAGGTTTTATAGAATGGGATGATGATGTAGATATTATATTTAAGAGAGTGGAGTATGATAAGTTTATACATATTTTAAAAAAAACAGAATTGCCTGATTATGTTGGAGTATACTATCCAGAAGAAAAAGAAGAATTTTTCGATTTCAATGTGCGTATTTTCTATAAGAAGGAAAGAGTAAGAGAGGATGTGGCTAGTAAGACACTATATGATGGTATATATAGTTACGCTACTCTTGATTTATTTGTGCTTGACAATATACCAAAATCAAAATTTGCAAATAGAATATATGTGTTAAAGCAACAAGTGGTGTTTGGTCTCGCTATGTCAAAGAGACATGATATAAAATACGTTAAGTATGGATTTAAAGAAAAACTTGCAATCAAAGTTTTGTCGTTAATTGGCAAATTATATAGCATCAAATCTTTATGCAAACTTCATGATAACTATGCTAAAGAATATACTGGTAAGACAAATAGATATTATTGCACTTCTTGGTCTCCTGAGTATCCTGGATATCAATTTGAATCACAGTTATTTGATGAGTATGTGCTTACAGATTTTGAAAATTTGAAATTATATATACCAAAAGAGTATGATAGAGTTTTAAAAATTGAGTATGGTGATAACTATATGCAACCAATAAAGACTCATGACCATGAAGGTTATGCTGAAAAATTATAAGTAAAATCAAAATGATTCTGGAACTCTTTACAACTTTTTTTAAAATCGGTCTTTTCACTTTTGGCGGTGGATATGGAATGATATCCATTGTTAAAGATGAGTGCATTGATAAGAAAAATTGGATTACAAATGATGAATTTGTAAATCTTATTGCAGTTGCAGAAAGTACGCCCGGACCTATAGCAGTCAATATGGCGACCTATGTGGGATATAAGAAATCAAAAATTATGGGGGCTATAGTAGCGACACTTGGTGTTGTATTGCCATCGCTTATAATTATCTATATTATAGCTACATACTTAAAAGATTTCTTAAAATATAAAGTAGTAGCTAATGCATTTTTCGGAATTCGAATTGCAGTGGCTATTATAATCATACGGGCAGCCTACAATCTTATTAAAAGTGAAGTAAAAAAATCCGACAATAAACCACTAATTATATTTCTTTTCTCGATATTTACTATTATCTTTTTTGCTATTGAAATATATGATATTAATATAAGTTCAGTTGTTTTAATATTTTCAGCAATTGCGCTTGGAATCATTTTGAGTTTAGTGAGGTATAGAAATGATATACATTAAACTCATAATTGATTTCTTTATGGTTGGCATTTTAAGTTTTGGTGGCGCATATGCTGCTATACCACTCATAAAAGATGTGGCAACTCATTATGATGTAATCACTGACGAATTGTTAGTAGATTTCATCGCCATATCGGAAAGCACTCCAGGACCCGTAGCGGTAAATCTTGCTACATTTGTAGGGACAGAAGTGGCAGGAATACCAGGGGCAATTATAGCAACTCTTGCTGAGATATTGCCTGCTTTTGTAATTATACTTGTGTTTACTATTTGTTTTAGTGATATGTTAAAGAAAAAACGAGTTAGCTATGCACTATCAATTATTAGACCATGTATCGTGGGACTTATAATGGCAGTTGGAATAGGTTTATATTATAAGCAGTTGGTTCCAAATCTTATTAAATATATAGATTTGAGTAAGTATATGAAACCAATATCAAAGAAGTTAGCAGTAGATATACCGGTGGATGTCAATTTTAATGCATTGGTATATGAGCAGTATGGGTATTTTATTTATATTTTTAAGTTACTTGTTATAACTATACTTATATTCGTATCAGCAATCTTATACAAGAGGGTTTCTAAGAAAAAGATGTCTGCTATAAAAATCATTATTTTAGGAGCTATTTTGGGTATACTATTAGGCGGATATGGAGAAAAAGGCTTAGAATATTTGGCAGAATTAGCAAAATATTAGTTTTTAGGTATAGTAATATTGAATTTATTATGATATAATGAACATATGTTAAAAAGAGTAAGAATTTCAGTTTTACTTTTAATTTGCATAATAATAACTAGTATGTTTTGCACTTGCGCCAGCACAAATGTACTACAACAAAGTATAGTTGGACCAGGAGTTGTGGAAGAGACAAAGGAAGTTGTACCACTTGTTGGCACACAGGTTATAGAAGTAGCTACTGAAAGTAAAATATATATACATGATGGAATAGCATATGTGAAGGGTGAAGACAAGGGGAAGTTTTCTCTATCTGGTTATTGTGCTTGTAATAAGTGTGGTTCAGGGACAGGAATTACTGCTAGCGGTAAACCAGTAAGAGAAGCACACACCATAGCATCAGATTGGAAAGTCCTGCCAAAGGGTACGGTGATTATACTTGAAAATGCTGTAGGAAAAGATGGCCAGATATATGATGGCGTATATGTAGTTGAGGATAGAGGTGGCGGAGTTAAGAACAATCACCTTGATATATATAGACCAACTCATGAGCTTGCATCAATGGTCACACACTATGGTAGAGCATATGGAAATGTTTATATAGCAGAAGAGTATCGACCTGTTACTGCAACTAATTCAAACATTGAAAATTAATCGTAGGGGCGAAGCTTGTGAGCCCAAAGGAGTATTATGGATAGCAACTGTATTTTTTGTAAAATAATAAATAAAGAAATACCATCAAAGGTAGTTTATGAGGATAATGATTTTTTGGCGTTCCTCGACATAGCACCTGGTACTAAAGGACATGTCCTCATAGTTCCAAAAGAACATGCAGCTACATTATCAGATTTAAGTGATGATAAGGCATCTAAGGTGCTTGTGCTAGCTAAGAAGATTGTATCGGCAATGAAAAAAGTTCATGGATTCACAGATTACAATATTATACAAAATAATGGTGAACTTGCTGGTCAAACTGTAAGCCATTATCATTTACATATAATACCAAGATATAGTAAAGGCGAAATAGGCCTATGGACACCACATGAGGGTGATCCATCCGTGACAGATGAGAGTGCAGAGGCAGTTCGTAAATTAATAAATTAAATATATAAAATACATGGGAGGTATTTTTTATGATTCAGAAGTTAAATCCAATTCTTGAAGAGGCTACCAGAAAAAATCGTGCAGTAGGTGCATTTACAGCTACGAGTTTTGAAATTTTGAGAGCGATTATTGAGGTTGCTGAAAAGAGGGGGGAGTCAGTAATAATTAAGCATTCTGCGACATTTGAAGATGAAGTTCCTCTTAAATTTATGGGACCAGTTATTATTGAGTTAGCTAAGAAGGCAAAGATTGATATTTGTCCAATGCTAGATCACTGCAAAGACACTGAGTATATTAAACAAGGTCTCAAAATGGGATTTACAGCTGTGATGTATGATGGTGCCGATTTACCTTTTGATGAAAATGTTAAAAAGGGAAAAGAAATTGTAAATCTTGCTAAATCTGCTGATGCCAATATCGAAGCAAGTTTTGGTTTTGTAGGTGGACATAAAAGTGAGCAATCTACTATAACAGATGTTGAGCAACTTATGAAGTACTTAAAAGAAGTTGATATAGATGCACTTGCACCATCAGTAGGAAATTCTCATAGCGCTACTGAACAAAAGGATTTGAACTATAATTTGCTTAAAGAGATTTCTGAAAAGACTAATCTCCCATTAGTTTTACATGGAGCAGGTAATTTACCAAAGGATGCTATAAGAAAGGCTATAGAGTGTGGAGTAAGAAAAATTAATTATTTCTCAAATGCTGGAATAAAAGAAATACAAGATTATATAGCAAATACTAAAGTATTCTCATTTGCATCAATGACGAATATTGTTGTAAATGCAGTTGCTAAGGACATAGATGAGGCAATGTCAGTGTTCGCTATGAAATAGAGTATTTATGATAAGGATTTTAAAATAGGTGGCAAACGCCACCTATTTTATTGCCTATATTTGGTGATGTCTGCTTATCTTTATTATAATTGTTTTATATGCTATAATAGTTGCTATGAAGGGTTTAGAAATATCAAAATTATTTTATGAAGAATTTGGGGCTCCTATGATAAAGGAGCAATTCCCTGAACTTGAATCTAAGATTGCAGTGGGGCTTATAGGCTCTGGTTCAGAGTGCTTTGGTTATGACGATAGAGTTTCAACAGACCATGATTTTGATCCTGGCTTTTTAATTTTTATATCTGATGATATAGATGAGGATATGAAATTTAAACTTGAGAGAGCCTATGCAAAGCTACCGAGAGATTATAAAGGATATTCAAGAGAGATAATGTCCCCTGTTGGAGGAAATAGAAGGGGTGTAAAAAGAGTTTCAGATTTTTTGAGAGAGAAGACAGGAACATCTAATGGTAATTTATCTATTAGTGATTGGCTGAGTATACCAGAAGAGTCTCTTGCAGAACTTACAAATGGTGAAATTTGGAGAGATGATAGTAAAATTATAAGTGCCACAAGACTGAGACTTTCCACATTTCCAGAAGATATAAAATTAAAGAAGATTGCTGGTGAACTTTTGATGATGGCTCAGTCGGGACAATATAATTATGAGAGATGTGTTGCACACGATGAATTTGGAGCAGCAAAACTTGCTCTATATGAATTTGTAAAGGCAAGCATGCATGTAGCTTTTCTATTAAATGAAGCATATATGCCATTTTATAAATGGAGATTTAGAGCTCTAAGAGATTTATCATGGCCAAAGAGTTTTAAAATGAAGAGTGAACTAAATTTAATTTCAGGCATAGAAGATGACAGTTTTGTTGAAGTAAAATTTGAGGAAAAACTTGAAGCATTATTATCTGCCACAGATGAAAAAATAATCAACAATAAAGTAAAGGGCGACATAGATTTGATAGCAAGATTATTTATAGAGAGACTCAAGAATGATGGCTTGTCAGAGAGAAATGAAACTTATCTTGAAAGGCATGCCTACGAGGTAAATAATAAGATAAAAAATATTGATATAAGAAATATGAATATATTGGCAGCTGTGTGAGGTGAGGATGGAAGAGATTAAGAAAGATGACTTTGTCATAAGACCATGTAAAACTTGTAGTAATCCAGTTCCTATTGATATGGAAAGAATAAAAAGGAAACTGGATATTCATTTTGATAAAAAGGAATTTGACCAAGCAGAGAGACTTATAAATTATTGGATAGTTGAAGCTAAAAATGGTGAAAATAAGAGAGCAGAACTTGAACTACAAAATGAATACATGGGTTTTCTTAGAAAGATGAATAGAAGGGATGATGCGATAGCACATGCTGAAAGAGCAGCAACACTTGTGAGAGAACTTAAACTTGATAGGACTGTAGGAGGTGCTACAGTATTTTTGAATGTAGCAACAGTTTATAAGGCATTTGGAAATCCCAATGCGGCAATGTCATATTTCAATAAGACGAAGGAGGTTTATGATCAAAATCTAAAGGATGATGATAAATTATTTGCTGGATTATACAATAATATGGCTCTTGCTGCAGTAGATATGAAACAATATGATGCAGCTGAAAATCTATATAAAAAGGCAATCGACATAATGAAAAATATAAAAGATGGAGAACTTGATGAGGCGATATCTTACCTTAATTATGCGGATCTATTATATGCAAAGTATAAAGCGGATGTAAGTGAAGACTATAGTAAGTACAGTGACAGGATAGAGAAATATGTGAATGAAGCTTGGAGACTTTTAAATATTGAAACTATACCGCATGATGAGTATTACAGGTTTGTGTGTGAAAAATGTGCAAGTAGTTTTGGCTTTTATGGATTTTTCTTATATGAAAAAGAATTAAAAAAGAGAGCAGAAGTATGATAAGAATATTTGATACGCATGCACATTATAGTGATGTAATATATGATAATGATAGGTATGAACTTTTCAAAAAGATGTCAGATGAGGGCGTAAAGTCTGTAACATTAATTGGTGCGAGTTTAGTAGAATCAAAAAATGAAAAAGCGATTGCTCTTAAGTATAATGGAAAAGAAAATGTTCCAATGTTTTATTATACTGTAGGTGATCATCCTGACGAGATACAAAAGTTTAGTCCTTATAGCGAAGAAGGAATAAAATATTTAAATGAACTTGAAGAATTAACTAAAGTTGATGGTAAAATAAATGCAATCGCAATTGGAGAGATAGGGCTTGACTATTATGGAGACTTCAAGACTGAGAAAGATTACAAGAATCAAGCAGATTGGTTTGTGGCAGAAATAAATATTGCTAAGAAACTAGGTTTACCAATTGTTGTTCATTCAAGAGATGCTTGTAAAGATACATTTGACATAGTGAAAGAACATGCAAATGGAATGAAAGGTATAATACATTGCTTTTCATATGAAAAAGAAATTGCACTTGATTACATAAAAATGGGATACCATATTGGTGTCGGTGGAGTCGTAACATTTAAGAATGGTAGAAAGTTAAAAGATGTAGTAGAGGCAATACCATTAGAAAGCATAGTTACAGAGACAGATGCTCCTTGGTTGTCGCCAGTTCCTTACAGGGGAAAGAGAAATGAATCAACATTCATACAGTATGTCATAGAGGAAATTGCTAAGATTAAAAATATGAATGTAGAAGTTGTGTCGGAAATACTATATAATAATGCACTAGATGTATATAATTTGCATTAAGTTATAAAATTAGTTATAATTAGTTGTATGAAAATAAGTAGCGGAATTAAATTAAAAAATGATTTTATATTTTGCTATCCGATTCTTGAGGATAGTAGAAGTGCTTTGATTAAAAAGATTTCACAAGTTGACAAAGAAAGAAAGTGCATGATAGAACTAAGACTTGATTATTTGTTGTGTGCTGGCATGTCTATAGAAGACATTATTGGAACCATCAACTACATAAAATCAAAAGTAACTAATAAAAAGATTATTGCAACTATTAGAACAGTAAGCGAAGGCGGTAGAGTAGACCTTACAAAAGAAAAATATTTTACATATATAAAAGAATTATATTTGAAATCAAGAGTACATTTTATTGATGTGGAATATAAGTTTTATAAGATTGATAAGATATATTATGACTCATTATTTAAGAAGAAAAAGAAAAAGATTATTATCTCAATGCACATTTTTGACAGAATATTCTTTGAAAATGAGTATATAAAACTCTTTACTGAGATGGCTGAGTCAAGTGGTAATATAGTGAAGTTTGCTATAAAAACATTTACAAAAGAGGATTTATTCACTTTTATGATAGCCGCTAGAAAATGCGAAAAAATGATTAAGAAAAACAAAAAAGATGCTATATTTATAGCTATGGGCACTGTAGGGGTACTTTCAAGGCTGTGGCCTGAGTTCACCAGTACAAAGATAGTGTTTTTAACGGCATATAAGGAAATAGATATTGAATTTGGGCAAATGAATCGTGAAAAATATGTGAAATATCGCAAATTGCTTGCAAAAATTGGCAAAAATTGATAGAATTAGATTGCATGTTTTGCGAGCTATGCTCGTTGCGTTAGTTTGAAATTAGGAGATCAAGATGTTTAATAAGATTAAAAGAATATTATATGTAGTATTAATAGTGGCATTGGCACTAACATGTTTTTCATGTGCCAAAAAGAGAAAGCATAAATGGATGGAAGTGGGTGCGGATCCAAATCCAGTTAAAGTAACTCCGGGAGTTCACCCAGAGAGAGGTTCTGATAGTAATGCAGTTCCAGTATATTTGGCACCTATTTACTATCCATCAGGAAGAGACCAAGATGGAGTTGCTCAGTATAAAAAGATTTTGTATGAGATGGATGAACTGACAGCTGAAAATCTTGACACAGCATTTAAGGGTATTGGTCTAATTGATGAGGCATCATTGTTTTGCGACTTGGTAATTGAAGAATCAGATGTAATAGCAGATGCAGGTCCTGGTGCCGCTGATTCAAAACTGACTAAAAAAGGGACAGTACGATATGTCGACTTATCAACATCTATCGATAATAGTGATGAGTATGAGGGTAAGTATCTAGCAAAAGACCTTGCCGGAATGATTGACCAACATGATATAGAGTACTGTATCACAGCAACTTTTCAAGAGAATTTCCAATTAGTATCCTGTGATATCGTGCCGGTGGATTACGATGTTTACAAAAAAGTACACGGAAAATAATTAATTGAATCACAAATGATATTAAAAAGAGAACTCTAAAAGTTCTCTTTTATTTATTAAGGGAGAATATATTTGTTATGGGTGATAAATTTTATATTACAACTGCTATAGTTTATACTTCTGGCAAACCACATATAGGAAATGTCTATGATGTTGTTCTGGCGGATAGCATTGCGAGATTTAAAAGGGAACAAGGGTTTGATGTTTTTTATTTGACCGGAACAGATGAGCATGGAGAAAAAATCGAAAAGAAGGCGAAAGATGCAGGAGTGACACCAAAAGAGTTTGTAGACAATATTGCCTCTGATGTCAAGAGAATATATGATTTATTGAAAGTTAGTTATGATAGATTTATCAGGACAACTGACGAAGATCATGTTAAGACCATTCAACACATATTTGAAAAGATGTATAAACAAGGAGATATTTACAAAGGTGAGTATGAAGGTTGGTATTGTACCCCTTGCGAATCATTTTTCACAGATTCGCAGTTGGTAGATGGTAAATGCCCTGATTGTGGTAGAGAAGTATATAAGGCAAAAGAAGAAGCATACTTTTTTAAGATGTCTAAGTATGCAGATAAACTTATAGAATATATAAACAACAATGACTTCATAATCCCTGAGAGTAGAAAAAATGAGATGCTAAATAATTTCTTACTTCCAGGGCTTAAAGATTTGTGTGTATCAAGAACTTCATTCACATGGGGTATACCTGTTACTTTTGATGATAAACATGTAGTGTATGTATGGTTAGATGCGCTCAGCAATTATATAAGTGGTATAGGTTACGACACAGATGCGCAGTCAGAAAAGTTTAAAAAGTATTGGCCTGCTGATTTACATGTCATAGGGAAAGATATAGTTAGATTCCATACTATATACTGGCCAATCTTCCTGATGTCGCTTGATTTGCCACTTCCTAAGAAAGTTTTTGGACACCCTTGGCTTTTGGCGGCAAGTGAAGAGACAGATGATGGCACAAAGATGTCTAAGTCAAGAGGAAATGTTTTGTATCCTGACAAGCTTTGCGAAATTTTTGGAGTAGATGGTGTAAGGTTTTACTTACTACATGAGATGCCATATGATAATGATGGAGTGGTAAGCATTAAATTAGTGACAGAGAGATATAACACCGATCTTGCAAACGTTTTAGGAAACTTAGTTAGCAGAACTATTGCGATGATAAATAAATATTTTGATGGTGTACTTGAAGATAAAAATATAAAAGAGGATATAGACAAAGATTTATATAATGTTGTAAATGCTAGTATAGATAAAACTTTGCAGGCTATGGATAATTTGAAGATTCAGGATGCTGTTGACTGTGCCTTTGATATATTTAGAAGATGCAACAAATATATAGATGAGACCGAGCCTTGGGCACTCGCTAAAGACGAATCCAAATTAGATAGATTAAAAACTGTGTTATATAATTTGTCGGTCAATATTTGTAAAGGTGCAAAGTTAATTTATAGTTTTATGCCTGATACTTCTGATAAGATTTTGAAAATGTTCTCTGTAGGTGAGATTAGTTTAAATAAATTAAAAGATTTCTCTATAACTAATGGCACTGAAGTAACAAAAGATAAAGAAAACTTATTTGTAAGACTTGAATTAAAAGATGTAGAATCTAAAATGGAGTAATAATCTTGAACATACTAAGATGGCTAGAAAGTAAAAAGAGAGAAATTGGATTCTCGCACAATGCTTTGATAATAATTGCAATGTTCTCTATGCTTATGGACCATATTGCATTTGTCCTTATACAAAATGGTAAACTGTATGGCTATGATGTAGCACTTTACGAAAATGCAATTTCGCTTCCTGAGGCAAGGCCGTGGGTTATACTGTGCAAAATACTTAGGATGATAGGAAGACTCGC
The DNA here is from genome assembly GCA_017449075.1 of Lachnospiraceae bacterium. Lineage (GTDB taxonomy): Bacteria > Bacillota > Clostridia > Lachnospirales > Lachnospiraceae > UBA3633. Next base: position 49,573 of record JAFSKG010000016.1, on the reverse strand, counting down.
ATTTCCTATTTACACTTTTCTCATAGTAGAAGGCTTTAGAAAAACAAGTAATATCTTTAGCTATATGCTGAGGATTTTAGTATTGGCGATTGTCTCAGAGATACCTTTTGACTTAATAATTTTTAATAAATGCTTTTCGTATGACTGTCTAATGCTTCAAAATGTTTTATTCACATATTTCATTGGATTATTGATGCTGCTTGGAGTGAGAGCATTGAATTCACTGTCGGAGTTTTTGACTGTAATTCCTGCAGCTATAGCTATAGTAGTGTGTTATTTTTTAAAAACAGATTACTGGCTTGAAGGAATATTGCTTATGTATGTGTTCTATATGTTTAGGCACGATCTTAATGTCAAATGTCTAATAGCACTAATTATTACATTTTTAATGACCATGGAGAGATATCATGGATTTGGTGCAGTGTCGATATATTTCATATACTTCTATGATGGACAAAAAGGTTATCTAGATTTGAAGAGGTTTCACTATTTGTTTTATCCATTACATATGTTAGTATTATATGGAATTTTGTTTTTAACATATTGGAATAATTAAATATAAAAGAGTATTAGGAGGATGTTATGTCATTAATAGAAAAAATTAGAGCTGACCAGGTAGCAGCAATGAAAGAAAAAAATAATGAAAAGAAACTTGCCATTTCTTCACTTATTGATTCTGCAAAAAAAATTGTAATTGACAAAGGAGGAGATAGAGTCAATATACCTGATGAAATTGTCACACAAGTTGTATTGAAGGAATTGAAGACGATTAAGGAACAAATCGATTCTTGCCCTGCGGATAGAACAGATTTGCTCACTGAGTTTAAAAATAGGTATGCTTACGTTGAAGCATATGCGCCTAAACTTATGAGCAAAGAAGAAATCTTAGCACTTATCAATGATAAGTTTGCTGATGTAGTTGCAGGTAAAAATAAAGGGCTCATCATGAAGAACATCATGCCAGAACTTAAGGGTAAGGCTGATGGCAAACTCATAAATGAGATTGTGGAAGAACTTTGCAAATAGAGTTGCTACCAAAGAATGATATAGAAAGTAAACTAAAGACCCGTAGTTTGTACGAAAGTTGTTTTGATGAAGGAAAAGATAGTTTCATTGACTACTATTATGATACCATAATTAAAAGGAATGAAATAGTAGTAGCTAGAGATGGAGATGAAATTGTATCAATGATACATTTGAATCCATATGTATACTGTATTTGTGGAGAACTAAAAAGAGTTCACTACTTGGTCGCTATTGCTACAAAAGATAATTATAGACATAGAGGGCTAATGAAACTATGTTTTGACAAGGCTATTGAGTATTTAAATGAGTTGAAAGAACCATTTTGCTATCTAGTGCCGGACAATATAATATATGAGAACATATATAAGAAATATGGATTTGATGTAGTAGCAAAATTTACTTTAGATAAGTTTTCGGATAAAGTTTATGATATTTATCCAGACAAGAATGAAGAGTATGTTAGACTCATGAAAAATGAAGAATATTATCTAAGTATGGAGTCTAAAGAATACATAGAAGATTTGAAAAATAAAAATGTTATGTTTAAAGTTTTAGATAGTTCAACAAATTACAATATTGACTTTTTTAAAAGCAAGAAAATATATGTTTGCCAAGAGGTGTAAATGATTAACTTTAAAAAACTAACAATGGATGATATAGAAATTATCAGACCTTATTTTAAATACACTAGAAGTAATAATTGTGATAATACAATTGGTGGTTCTGTAATGTGGGCTGACTTTTTTAACACACGATACGCAATTATTGATAAGACATTGTTATTTGCGGTAAATTTCTTAGAATATGGCGAGAGTTTTACAGTTCCTATAGGGGAATCTGTTAGCCATGTGCTATGTCTAATTTGCCAACATTGTAGTGAACTCAATATTCCGTTGCAATTTGTGGCTGCTACTGAGAGGGATTTGGCATGTGTAGAGAAAAAGTTTGAAGTTGAAAAAAAGATATTGCCTGAGTGGGCAGACTATATATATGAAGCACAAGATCTTATAAACTTAAGCGGTAGAAAATACCACGGACAAAAAAATCATATTAATTATTTTAAGAAGACATTTCCAAATTATTCATATGAAGAAATAAACGAACAAAATATCAGCGAAGTTAAGGATTTTGTGATTGAGTTTTCAAAAACAGAGTCCAAAGAGTCAATTATATTTGAAGAGGAATTAAAGAAAGTTTTGGAAGTGCTTGATAATAATGATAAGTATAAGTTTTTTGGACTAATGCTTAGAGTTGATGGGAAAATATGTGCTTTTAGTATGGGGGAAAAAGTAAATCATACCTTGTTTTCACATATAGAGAAAGCTGATAAGACAAAAAGGGGATCCTACCCTATGATAATGAATGAGTTTGCAAAAAGATTTGGCTCTGATATGAAATATATAAATCGCGAAGAAAATGCAGGCGATAAAGGACTTGAAAGCTCTAAGCTACAATATCATCCATGTACTATCTTAAATAAGCATTATATAAAAGTTACAAGTAAGCGTTGTGAGTAAAGAATATATGTATAGAATTGGTGAAGGATACGATGTACATAAGTTAGTAGTAGGTAGGGAGTTGATTCTCGGTGGAGTTAAGGTTGCCTATGAAAAAGGATTACTTGGCCATAGTGATGCAGATGTTCTAATTCATGCCATCATGGATGCATTGCTTGGTACTGTTGCGCTTGGAGATATAGGAAAGCATTTTCCGGATACAGATGAAATGTATAAGGGAATAAGTTCGATTAAGTTATTGAACGAAGTAAAATGTCTTATAGAAAAAGAAACAGCTAAAATTAACAACAATAATGAAAATACCTTTAAGATTTGTAACATAGATGCAACAATAATTTGCCAAAAACCAAAGCTTAGAGAATATATAGATGAGATGAGAAAAAATATCGCTAACACACTTTCCTTGAATATTAATCAAGTAAATGTGAAAGCAACCACTGAAGAAGGGCTTGGGTTTACTGGTAGTGGTGAAGGTATAGCAGCGAAGGCAATTGTTCTTGTTGAAATCTAGATTTACAACTGAAACAATATATTATGTAGAGTAAGAGCATGTGGCTTGAAAGGGTATATATGAAAATATACAATTCGTTAACAAAGAGGAAAGAAGAATTTGAAACAATAGAACCAATGAAGGTTAGAATGTATGTCTGCGGACCTACAGTGTATGATTTTATTCATATTGGTAATGCAAGGCCAATGATAGTTTTTGATTCTTTTAGAAGATATCTAACATTTCTTGGTTACGATGTAAATTATGTATCTAATTTCACAGATATAGATGACAAGATTATTAATCGTGCAAATGAACTTGGAATTAGCTCTGAAGAACTTGCAAATAGATTTATAGATGAGTGTAAGAAAGATATGAAGGGGATGAATATCATGCCTGCAAGTACTCATCCACTTGCTACAAAAGAAATAGATGGTATGATCAAGTTGATTGAAGGCTTAGTTGAAAAAGGATATGCATATGTAGGTAAAGATGGAACAGTATATTATGATACTACTAAGTTTAAAGATTATGGAAAATTATCGCATAAGAATCTTGATGATCTTCAATCAGGTTTTAGAGATTTGAAAGTTAGTGGAGAAGAAGACAAAAAGACTTCAACTGATTTCGTTCTTTGGAAGCCTAAAAAAGAAGGAGAACCATATTGGAAGAGTCCTTGGTGTGATGGAAGGCCAGGATGGCACACTGAGTGTTGTGTGATGGCTCCGAAGTATTGTGGAGGTGCACTTGATATTCATGCAGGTGGTGAAGACCTTGTATTTCCGCATCACGAAAATGAAATAGCGCAATATGAACCTCTTTACGATGCACCATATGCAAGATATTGGATGCACAATGCATTTTTAAATATTAATAATCAAAAGATGAGTAAATCTCTTGGAAACTTCTTTACAGTTAGAGATGTGTTAACTAAGTTTGATGGAAAAGTACTTAGGCTCTTTATGCTTTCAACTCAATATAGAGCCATGCTTAATTTTTCTTTTGAACTTATGGAGTCAAGTAAGGCAAGTCTTGAAAGAATAGAGAATTGCGTGGATAATATCAAATTTACATTAAAGAATAAAGGGATAAATGTTGCTGAGAATTCGAAACTTGAGGGAATAGATGATTTTAATGAATTGATAGTTGATTTAAAAACTAATTCAGAGTTTTCTAAAGAAGAACTTATAGCATTTGATAAAATTTGTGAATACATAAAAGTATACTTTGACAAGTTAGATGATGATTTTAATACATCTGATGCTGAGACACAAATTTATGAGATTGTAAGAGTTGCTAATCAAAATGTAAATGAGAATAGTTCAATAACATTTCTAAATGCGCTTTTACTTGTGATAGATACTTTACTTGACATTTTGGGTATAGATTTGAATAATAAAACTACAACAAGTAACGATGTAGATGAAGGTTTGATAAATAAGATGATAGAGGAAAGAACAAATGCTAAAAAGGCTAAGGACTATGCTCTTGCTGATGAAATAAGAAAGAAGTTACTTGATATGGGTATAGAACTTGAAGATACAAGACAAGGTGTTAAATGGAAAAAGGTTTAAAAGATTTACTTAAATTATTAAAAAAAATATGTCCTGACGAAAGGCTTGATGAACCACAAAATGAGCAAGTTTTGAAACTTGCTTTTGTTGGAGATACCATATTTGATTTATTTACTAGAGACTTATTAAATAGAAAATTTGCTGATAAGATTAAAATAAACGAATTACACAAAAAGAATTCAGAACTAGTGTGTGCAAAAAGCCAGTCTAAAATTTCTGATTACTTGGTCAATGATATTTTGAGTGAAGAAGAGATAGGATTTTTTAGACATGCAAGAAATGCCCACTCTCATTCAAAATCAAAGAATTCATCTATAGTGGATTACAGAAAGGCAACGGGGCTTGAGGCATTACTCGGCCTTTTGTTTTATAAAGATGAAAATAGATTGATTGAAGTATTAGACAATATAGCGGAAAAAATTGACATTTAGTTGGCACTCTTGGCGGAATTGGCAGACGCGTATGTTTCAGGTACATATGAGAAATCGTAGGGGTTCAAGTCCCCTAGAGTGCATTTATGAAAAATCATAGTGAGAATAGAATAGAAGGAAAGAATGCCATTTTTGAATGTAGGAAAGCAAATAGAGGTATAAAAAAACTTTATGTTTTAAGTGGCATGAAGGATGAGAGAGTTAACACTCTTATTGATGAATTAAAAAAGACAGGAACAATAATCAAGTTTGTAGATAGAGATGAACTTGATAATATGGCTGAAACTAAATCTCATCAAGGTATCATAGCTGATGTAGAAGACTATAAGTATGTTGAAGTTTCTGAAATATTGGATTATGCCAAGAGAAAAAATGAAGATCCATTTGTAGTTGTTCTTGATGAAATAGAGGATCCTCATAATTTTGGTGCAATCATAAGAACAGCCGAATGTGTTGGGGCTCATGGGGTTATAATTAAAAATAGAAATCAGTCAATGGTTACAGCAACAGTTGTATCTTCATCTGCAGGTGCAGTTGATTTTATGAAAATCGCACGAGTGACTAATATTAGTAAAACTATAGAAGAATTGAAAAAGCAAGGTATGTGGTTTGCTTGCGCAGATATGGATGGGTTAGAAATGAGCAAGACTAATCTTAAAGGTAGTATAGGACTTGTTGTTGGTAGTGAGGGTAATGGTGTGTCAAGATTAGTTAAGGAAAAATGCGATTTTGTAGTTAAAATTCCAATGAAAGGTCATATAGATTCTTTGAATGTATCAGTTGCAACAGGTATATTATTGTATGAAATAAATAGGCAAAGAAATGCATAGCATGTTTAAAAATAAAATAATAAAAAAAGTAATATTGGTAGTAGTATTATCTTCAATTGTTCTAAATTCATCATGTTCGAATCAACAAATTATCAATTATGGAGTTGAAGTTGTAGAGTCAGAAGAGAATGATGAAGTTATGTTTTCTTTTGAAAAGAATATAGAGACAAAGCCTAAATCTACTGTAGTGACAAAAAAAGATAGAGACTTGCAAACATCTGAAAATATTAAGCAATTAATACTTAAGAGGAATAAAACTCCAAAAAAAATAAAAGGTATCTATTTGCCAGCTTATGTTGTAGGGAAAGAAGAAAGATTTAATCCAATTTTTGAAAATATAAAAAAATCTTGCATAAATGCAATTGTTGTTGATGTTAAAGACGAGATTGGAAGAATTACTTTCAATATGGACAATGATTTTGTGAAGAGCAAAAGAACTATAGAAGCACAGATTAAAGATATAGACGCATTTGTTTCACTTTGCAGAGAGAATGATATATATTTAATTGCGAGAATATCTTCATTTTTGGACAATTATATTACAAAACTGGATTCAAGTTTGGCAGTACATAGAAAGGATGGTAAGTATTATCGCGATAATACTGGTTATTATTGGCTTAATCCTTTTAATGAAGAGGTTAAAAAATATCTTATAGAAATAGGAAAAGGATGTGCAAAAGCAGGGTTTGATGAAGTTCAATATGACTATTTTAGATTTTCGGCAGATTCAGGTATGAGAAATGTAGTGTTTACTGAAGAGGAAACAAAAGGAAGATCAAAAATTGAAGTTATAACAGAACTTGCACAAGATATTTATCAAGAGTTAATACCAGAGAATATATTTGTATCTATTGATGTATTCGGAGCAATAATGAATTCATATAAAGACCAGAATTCAATCGGACAAGAGTACACAACACTTCTCAAAAATGTTGATTACCTTTGTCCCATGGTGTATCCATCTCACTATGCAAATAAAACTTTTGGATTGGATGTACCAGATTTGAAACCATATGAGGCAGTAAAAGGTGCGCTTGATACTTCAAAGAATACTATAGACAAGACCAGAAATGATATTTTGCATTATGGTGCAATAAGACCATGGCTTCAGGGATTTACAGCTAATTATCTAGTTGAGTATAAAACTTATGATGTGCCGGAATATAAGGAGCAGATAAAAGCCGTAGAAGATGCGGGGTTAGATGAGTGGCTCTTTTGGCATCCAGGTGGGGCATATAAGTGGGATGCATTTATAGAGTAATGTCAGATTTCAATATTGAAAATGAGTTAAAAAAATTGCCCAATTCTCCAGGTGTGTATCTTATGCATAAGTTTGATGGAGAAGTTATTTATGTAGGTAAAGCAAAAAATTTAAAAAATAGAGTTAAACAATATTTTTCTGATTCGTACCACAAAACATCAAAAATCGAACAGATGGTTTCAAATATAGAGTATTTTGAATATGTAGTAGTGGATAACGAATTAGAGAGTTTAATACTAGAATCTAATTTTATAAAAGAGTATAGACCAAGGTATAACACTTTACTAAAGGATGATAAAAATTATCCTTATATAAAGATTACAACTGATGAAGCATTCCCTAGAGTTTTTATGGTTCATAGGAAGTCAAAGGACAAAGCGACTTATTTTGGACCATATATGTCTGGAGGCATAGTTAAAGAGGCACTAGATTATATAAAAGAAAACTATAAACTTAGACTTTGCAAACTTGATTTGTCAAATCCAAATAAGAATAAGTATAAGACATGTCTATACTATCATCTAAAAATGTGCAACGCTCCATGTATCAATCGCGATGATGCGGAATATATGAAAGAAGTCAATGAAGTAAAGGACTTCCTAAGTGGAAATACAAAAGCTATAGTGAAAGAACTAGAGCAGAAAATGAAAAAGTGTTCTGATAGTGAAAATTATGAAGAAGCAGCAGTTTATCGTGATAAGATTGCAACAATAAATGACATCACAGAAAAGCAAAAGATTGATAGCAAAGAAGAGTTCGACAAAGACATTGTGGGCATGTATAGAGAAAAAGACATTGCCATGATACAAATATTTGAAGTTCGAGATGGAAATATTATAGATAGAAATACAAACATAGTTAATATAGATGAGAATGATACAGATTCTGAGATAATATCAAGTTTTATAAAGCAGTATTATAATGAGACATTTTTTTTGCCGAAAGAAATATGGATTCCTGTAGAACTTGAAGAAAAAGAACTTTTTGATGAATGGCTGTCACGAGATAAGAAAAAATGTAGGTTAGTTACTCCTAAAAAGGGTTCTAAAGATAAGTTGGTAAAACTTGCATCACTAAATGCCAAGATTCAGTATGACCAAAAAGTGGCAAAATATGTGAGAGAAGAGAAAGAACTTGCTATAGCCTATGATGATTTAAAGAAAATTACCGGAATTGATGAGGTCGTAAGGCTTGAATCATATGATATTTCCAACACATCAGGTGTTTTAAATGTAGCATCTATGGTCGTATGGGAAGGCAAGGGATTTAAGAAGAATGATTACAGAAAGTTTAAGATAAAGACAGTAGTAGGGCCAGATGACTATGCATCTATGACAGAAGTCATTACGAGAAGAATAGAGAGATTCGTAAGTGCTGATGCAAAATTTAACAAATTACCATCAATTTTTCTTATAGATGGTGGGTTAGGACAAGTAAATGTAGTTGAAGAGGTTTTAGGAAAGTATCAAATTGACATACCAGTTATAGGCATGGTAAAAGATGATAATCATAGGACAAGAGGGCTTGTATATAATGGCGTTGAAATAGATTTACATGGATATAAAGAATTATTTAAATTTATAACCAAGATCCAAGATGAGACGCATAGATTTGCAATAGAGTATCATAGATCACTTAGAAGTAAGGAAATGTTATCGTGCGAAAGAGAGAAGAAACAAAAAAAGTTAAAGTAGGCAATATAAGTATTGGACATAGTAAGAATGTAGTTATACAGTCAATGTGTAATACTAAAACTTATGATGTACAAAATACTGTAAAACAAATACTTTTGTTGGAAAAGGCTGGGTGTGAATTAGTAAGGGTAAGTGTGCCAGATGAAAAGAGCGCATTTGCTATAGAAAAAATAAAAAAAGAAATTCATATTCCTTTAGTTGCCGATATACATTTTGATTATCGTTTGGCTATAATGGCAGCAGAGAGGGGGATAGATAAGATAAGGATAAATCCTGGAAATATTGGTTCGATTAACAATGTAAAAAAAGTTGTAGACATTTGTAAAAAGAAACATATTCCTATAAGGATAGGTGTAAATAGCGGCTCTTTAAGTAAAAAAATACTAGAGAAAAATGGTGGAAAGGTTACTGCCAAAGGTTTAGTAGAGTCAGCCAGTGAAAATATTAAATTACTTGAAAAATTCAATTTTAATAATATTGTAGTTTCTATTAAGTCATCAAATGTATTGATGGCGATAGATGCTTATAGACTTTTTGCAAAAAAATACGATTATCCACTTCATATAGGTATTACTGAGGCTGGAACTGTCAAATCTGGTAATATTAAATCAAGTGTTGGACTTGGAATACTTCTTTATGATGGTCTTGGGGATACAATGAGAGTTAGCCTTACTGGTGACCCTGTGGAAGAAATATATTCTGCGAAAAAAATTCTTGAGACACTTGGATTAAGAAATGGTGGAATAGAAATAGTTTCTTGTCCAACTTGTGCAAGGACAAATATAAACATTGTTGAAATTGCAGATAAAATAGAGAATAGTTTGAACTCTGAAAAATTTGAAATGCTGATGAAAAAGTCTAGAAAGAAACATTATAAGGTAGCAGTAATGGGATGTGTGGTCAATGGACCTGGTGAGGCAAAAGAGTCTGATATAGGAATTGCAGGTGGCAATGGTGAGGCTGTACTATTTAAAAAAGGCAAGATTGTTAAAAAGATAAGTGAAAAGAAAATAGTTGACATACTTTTGAGTGAGATTGAAAAGGATTTGAAGTGAAGAATAAGTTAGTTGTTATAGCAGGTCCTACTGCAGTCGGGAAAACAAAATATGCTATTGATTATGCATTGGCTCATAATGGAGAGATTGTTTCTCTTGACTCTATGCAAGTATATAAATATCTAGATATAGGAACTGCGAAACCAACAAGAGAAGAATTACAATTAGTACCTCATTATATGATTGACGAGGTAATGCCTACAGTTAATTTAAATGTAAAAGAATTTAAAGAATTAGCAAATAAATATATTGATATAATTTATAAAAAAGGGAAACTGCCAATTCTAGTTGGGGGCACAGGATTCTATATTAAAGCAGTTTTGTACGATACAGATTTTTTATACGAAGATGATGATGAAACTTCAAAGATAAGAGAAGAGTTATATGAAAGACTGGAAAAAGAAGGAATAGATAGTTTATATGGTGAATTGCAAAAAATAGACCCTGAATCTGCTATAAAAATACCAAAGAATAATGAGAGAAGGGTTATACGAGCAATAGAGTTTTATAAACTACATAATATACCTATATCAAAGCATAATAGAGAAGAAAATGAAAAAGAAAGTAAATATGACTTTGATTTTTATGTCCTTGAGATGGATAGAGAAGAGTTATACGATAGAATTAACAAAAGAGTTGATATGATGATAGAAAATGGCTTACTTAAAGAAGTAAAAGCACTTATAGACATGGGTTTAGATAAGGATCTTAACTCAATGAAGAGTATAGGATATAGTGAACTATATGATTTTTGTAAAGAGAGAGATGTTATTGAAAATGTAAATGATCTTGACCAAGACTCCAAGAATAAACTCAAACTGATAGTTGACTTAATAAAACAGCATAGTAGGAATTATGCAAAGAGGCAGATGACATGGTTTAGGGCTCAGAAGAATGTAGAATTCGTAAGAAAAAAATAATAAAAATTTTTACTGTTTTTATTGACAAATAATAATTTTTTGCTATAATTCATATATAAGTTATCGTAGGAGGAAAATATGGATAGTGGATATAACATGTCAGAGTTACAGAAAGCTTTTGAAATGATATTTGCAGGAATTTCTGCAGAGGGCAAGGAGAAAGCTCCTGCGAGTAAGTCTTCATCAAAGAAACCCGCAGCAAAAGCTGCTAAAAAATCTGTAGCAAAGAAGAAAGCTACAACAAATAAAGCGAAGAAGGTAAAGAAAATGGTAGTAAAAAAAGCAACAAAGAAAGTAGCTAAGAAGCCAGCTAAGAAAGCTGTTAAGAAAGCAGTTAAGAAGACTGTAAAGAAAGCAGTTAAGAAAGCAGTTAAGAAAGTGGCTAAAAAAGTTGCTAAGAAAACAGCAAAGAAGAAATAATTGCTGTTTGAAAAATAAGCAAGACTTTGGTCTTGCTTTTTTTGTGCTCTTTTGATATTTTAGTATCATGGCTATAGAATTAAAAAAAGAATTTTTAGAAAGAATTAAAGCCGAATTGCCTGAAAATGAGTATAATGACTATCTTAATTCTTTAAAACAAGATGAGCAACATGGGCTTGTGATTAATTTGCATAAATTAGCTAAGTCAACAATTGATTTGAATTATATAATCAATAAGTTTAATGCAAAATTGATCTTTGAAAATAATAATTTTGCTTATATTGTATATAATAAAATTAAACTTGCTAGCAGTGGTGTTTACCCGGGAAAAGACCCACTATATCATGTTGGTCTATACTACATACAGGAACCTTGTGCATCAAAAGTACTATATGATGTGAATATTGAGAAGGATGATCAAGTTCTTGATTTATGTGCAAGCCCAGGTGGCAAAACTGCAGAAATACTGTTTTCACTTGATAAAAAGGCTGGTGGTTTTTTGATTTCAAATGAAATTGATTATAGTAGAGCAAAGGTTCTTTCATCAAATGTTGAAAGGCTTGGAATTGATAATGTTGCCGTAGTATGTTCTAACTCGGAGAATCTTGTAAATAGATTTGGAGAATACTTTGATAAAGTAATCGTAGATGCACCTTGCAGCGGTGAAGGAATGTTTAGAAAAAGTGAAGAGGCAAGAATGCAATGGAGCATAAAACTTGTGGAATCAATGTCAAAGATTCAAAAAAAATTAGTTGAAGATGCTTATAAGATGCTGAAAGTGGGTGGAATGATTATATATAGTACTTGTACGTTTTCAAAAGAAGAAGATGAAGAAGTAGTTAGTTATTTATTGGATAAATATAGTGATTTGAATTTGATTAAGATGGAAAAGAACTATCCGCATAATTCTATAGGTGAAGGTCAATTTTTTGCCATATTGAAAAAAGGTAATAAAGATGATATATATATAAAAAATCATTTTAATATAAATAGTTTGAAGGGCTTGAACGTGCTTAGAAATGGAACTGAAGAGTTTACATATGAAGGCAAAATGAAAGTACCTACACATGCATCTACACATGTTGAAGAAATAGTATTTGAAAATACTGTAGACCTGAATGATGAAGAGGTTGTAAATTATTTGCGGGGTGAAACATTGAAGAATGATTTAGATTTTAATGGTTATTGTAGAATTACATATAAAAATCTCGGTCTCGGTCTTGCAAAATATTCAAATGGAATACTCAAAAATCATTATCCGAAGGGACTTAGAAACAATTAAAAAAACACTACCTATTGGTAGTGTTTTTTAGTGTTCGTCCTTGGACGGAGTCGAACCGCCGGCATTCCGCTTAGGAGGCGGACCCTCTATCCTACTGAGGTACAAGGACATATTATTATCTGAACCTTCTTTTAAGCTTAAATTTAATTTTGTTATAAGATAGATTGTCGTTGTTGAATACATAGGCAAATATTATTAAAACAAAAGCAATAATGAGCAGTAAAACTATGATTACAACTATGACAGTAATTAGAGTTTGAGATATAACTAAGTTCCCGTTATTATTCCTGTATATCAAAGCATTTGATGTTCCATTATTGGCATTAGTGTTGTGTGAAACATTATTGTAGTTATCGTCATCATTCAATTGGCTACTTAAGTTAAGGTGATTTGTGTATATAGAATCGGCAGCTTCTATATTTCTTCCCTCTAGAGTGCATTTCCCTATAAATTCATTTTCAAGGAAATATTCAATATATCCAATAGCATATTTGTTATATATGTCATCAACTTGATATGATATCTTGGATGTGACTTTATTTAAATCTGATCCATTTGGAAATGTTATATGGTAGAATTCGTCACAAGTTATATTTAGAGAATCTATTAGATTTACATCATTTATTGATATAGTACTTATAGATTCAGAGAATCTAGGATCGGTTTGCTTGATACTTAATGATTGGTAATTATTAAAGTGAAAGTCAAAAAGTGACTTTGCTTCTTGATATCTAGTCTTATCTTTTTCGCATCCCATAACTACACAAATTAGATTCATACCATGCTTTCTAGCACTTGCTGCAAGATTATAACCAGCAGTTTTAGTGTGCCCAGTTTTGCCGGCGGTTATTCCATTGTAGTAGTAGCCACTTCCTGGTACAAGGATGCTAGTTGTATTTAAAACTTGGTTATTTGAGTTTTCTGGATCTTTGTACTTTCTTATTGGAGCATGTTTGTAAGATACTGATGAAGAAATCTGGGCAAATATTGGGTAATTTAAAGCACACTGAAGTATTATTGCCATATCATGTGCAGTTGTATATTGATTGTCATCATGTAATCCTGATGGGTTTACAAAGTGAGTATTCTTAAGCCCGAGATTTTTTGCTTTTTCATTCATAAGAAGAGCAAAATCATTAATAGATCCTGCGATATGTTCTGCAAGAGCATTTGCTGCATCATTTGCTGATGGAAGCAGTAGAGAATATAAGCAATCTTTTATTGATAATTGGTCACCAGCACTCGCACCAATTGTAACAGACTGTCTATCTATATCTCTTGTGACAGCATTGTATGAAAATGTAACCAAGTCATCATAGTTTTCGCCTACATTATCTAAAACAATAAGAGCTGTCATGATTTTGGCGAGAGAAGCGGGATAGAGTTTAGTGTCTGGGTTTAAAGAGTACAAAACTTTGGATGAATTAGCATCCATCACAAAGGCTGATTTTGCATCAACTATTTTATCGTAATATGGCCAACTAGTAATATTACTAGAAGTTGCCACTGCTTTCACAGGAATAGTATATAGCAGGACGAGAATAATTGATAAAATTTTTGAAATTATTTTTTTACTCTTCATATGCTACGAAAGTAAGTTTAGTAATAAATAAATCACGATTACTTATTATTTCAAGTTTACCATTCATTGAATTGATGAGATTTTCAGAGATTGATAATCCTAAGCCAAATCCCTCTGTTGTTCTTGATTTGCTCCCTCTTACAAATCTGTCTTTCAATGTATCTGGATCAACTTCAATTTTTTCTTTTTGAATATTTTTGATTGTAACTATTATCTTGCTCTTGACTGACTCTAAGTCAATATAAACTCTAGATTTTTCAAGTGCATATTTGTAAATGTTTGAAAATAAATTTTGAAAAACTCTATATAACTGAGAACTATCTGCAAGGATAAATACATTGGAAGCAGAAGAGTTATTGTATACAGTTTTTATACCAATTTCATTTAGTCTACCACTAAACTCAGCAATTACTTGTGTAATAAAAGCATTTAAATCAAGCTTTACCATATCAAGTTCTACATTTCCAGAAGTTACTTTACTGTCAAATATCAAATCGTTTATCAAATCATTTAACCTATGAGATTTGTTGATAATAGTCTCTGAATAGTCTTCAAGACGTTTTATCATTTGCTTAGAGGGGTTACTTATTTCTTCTGAAATAAGATTTGTATAATTAAGTATTGATGTAAGTGGAGTTTTTATATCATGTGATACATTGGCTATAAGTGAAGTTCTCATCTCATTAGATTTTACTTGAACCTTTATAGCTTTGTTAAAAGCATTGTGGAGCGCGAGAAGATACAATACAAAACCAATAGTTGATATAAGTACTACTATACCTACTATTAAGATTCTTAAGTCGCTCAGCATTGTAAATAAGTAAATTAAATATACTGAAATGAAAATAAAAAGTATTATAGGTATGAAGATAACGGAAAACAAAACACCTGGATTGAGATAAGAATCTCCTTGCTCAGAGTGTTCTTTTATTGCATTGAGCGATACAGGCATCAAAGTATCATTTGAAAATTTTGCAGCAAAGATTGTAAAAAGCATCATTGTTGTTACGTATATTATTAACACGTAAACATATGTTTTTATTGGGTTCATATCGTATTCTATAAACCTATCAGAATTCAAGTATCTATTTGCTGCAAAGAATAGAGATACTACTAATAAAATATAAATAACGACATAAAACTCTGTAGGGATTTGATACAGCATTCTCGCTGATTCGTCTACAGACTTTTTTGTAGATAGGATGAATATAAAGGTGAGTAACAGAGTAATAATAAAAACAATCGATGCGTATACAATAGTTGTAAATAGAATAGCACAATTATTCTTATCACTAATATAATTTACATAAGATGCTTTAAATTCATCGTCTATTGGGTACTTATTGTCTACATAACAGTAGAGTGTAAATGAGTTATCAATTAAAGGGTTGTTTGCCTTTGCGTTTTTGAGAATAGAAGAGTCAACAGTGTCAATATTTGAACTTATTATATTCTCCTTGCTTGATATATAGATGAAGTTTTTGCTATTAAGTATTTCTTTAGATGAAAGTTTTGTATTGCTATATTCATTAGTGATATTGTCAAACTCATCAAAGTAGGAAATTCTATAACCAAAATTACTATTACTACTTCCAAGTAAGAAATTGCATTTGTGATATTTTGCCAGTGTATACATAAACTCTGTTAAGAAATCTTCTTCGGTCGATGCACCAGTACGAGAGGTTGAAGGATAAGTCTTAAACATAAAATTATATATTACATTTTTAGAAAACTGTTTAGTGTTTGAGCTGATTAATGTATTTACATTAAAATTCTTATCAATAAATAGACCGTGGTCTTTTGATTCGTCGAGGCAGTCTTTGATGGTCCATTTTTTTACTCCATTGTTTTTATCAATTGATTCAGCAATGGTTAAATTGTAGTTAAGTTCATTATTGGTTTCAAAGCAGTTTTTTAATGAAATTAATGTAAATATACTATTGATTCGTTCTTGCAATAAATCGTTAAATTCCGGCGATTTTTCAAAAGTTGGAGCTTTCATGATTGTAGCTGCACCTTCACCAGGGTATTGCATATGAAGAAGTGATAATGCTCCAACTACTATTATTGCTGAAACTATATTAATAATTGCAGTGATAAATCGTCTCATAAATTATAGTGCCTCCATTTTATAACCGATTCCCCATACAACTTTGATGTACTTTGGCTCGCGAGAATCTTTTTCTATTTTTTCTCTAATATGTCTTATATGTACTGCTATAGTGTTTTCTATATTATATGCTTCACTTTCATTCCAAACTTCTTTGTATATATCATTAGATGATAATACTTTACCAGGATTTTTAATGAAGAAGAGTAGAATCTTGTATTCGATTGGAGTTAATTTTACAGGTTTGTTCCTAAGGGTCACCTCTTTTGTGTCAAGATTAACCTTTAGATTACCAGTTTTGTATTGCTTTTTTGATTTCTTTTCTTCGGTAGAAGAACTTCTCTTTATAATAGACTTTATTCTTGCTTTCAATTCCAACATCTCAAAAGGCTTAGTCATGTAGTCATCACCACCAATATTTAATCCGGATAATTTGTCGTTAAGCTCTGATTTGGCACTCAAAAAAATGATTGGTACATCACTAGTTTCTCTGATTCTTGCTACGGTTTTTATGCCATCCTCGCCAGGCATCATGACATCCATGATGATTAAATCAACGTGGTTTTTGTTAAGCGCTGTTATAGCTTCTTTTCCATTTTTACAAGCTATTAATTTATAACCTTCATTTTTTAGTGAAATGGCAATTGACTCTCTTATACTTTCATCATCGTCACAAATAATGATTTGTTTACTCCTCATGATTATCCCTCCGTGATTTGACCATCTTCTGAAAAAATTCTAAATCCTATAATAAATCTTTCTCTCCACCATTCATCAAGATCTCTATGAACGACTTTTCCGTTGGAAGAAGAAGCATCAACTATAGTTTCGTTTTCTGATACTATACCCATGTGTCCATTGATTACCAAAAGATCCCCAGGAATTAGGTCTTCAAATTTTTCGACTCTCTCAAATTGAGTGCAAAATCTCCAGTTATATGTTGTCATGTAATTTACGCTAACTCCAACTTGATTGAGACACCAAAATACGAAACCAGAACAGTCAAATGTGTTTGGACCTCTACTTCCCCATACATATTTACAGCCAAGTTTCAACATTGAAACTTTTAATAGGTCTTCGACATTTCCAATATTTTGTGTTTGAGCAAGTCGCTTTTGAATCTCAATTGTATCTATAACAAAATCCCTAACAAATTTTATAGGACCTTCTTCTGATGGTATGGCCTCATCGCTATTTAAAACTCTGTTGGTCTCACCATTTACAGCGCCAGTGACTTCAAGACCGTTGTTTTGCTGGAAGAGTGCGACAGCTTGCGCAGTAAATTCTCCGTAATATCCTTTTGCTTGGCTCTCTTCTAGATAGTTGAGTGCAACCAATCTTTCTTGCACAAGTTTTACATTTTGACTTCTTTGCCCTATGAACATTGAGAAAGGTCGTGCGTATTTTGAATCAAGTGAGAATTTAGTTGATGGACCTATAAAACCATCTGAAAGTTGAGAGTTGTTTAATTGATATATTCTAACAGCCATTCTAAAGTCATCACCATAGAAGCCATTGCATTCTCCAAAATAATATCCAAGGTCACGTAGTTTTATCTGATAAGTTTTAATTATGCTTGGGTCCGATTTATTTGTAATTGTATATGCTTTTACATTTTCACTATACAAAAAATTTAAGGTATTCAAGTTTATAGTACCTGTTGGGTCCAAATTATTACTTTTTTGCATTTCGGTTACGGCAGTTTCAGTTTTCTTGCCAAAGAAACCATTTACATCATCTTCATATAATAGATAACTAAGTTCATAGAGTTGTTGTTGTAGTATTTTAATGTCATCGCCCTGGTAGCCTCTTTTAACTTCATAGGTAGGAGCGTTTTTTGACATGAGATTTGAGTATACTTCTAAACTGCAAATACCATCTATTGGTAGACCGAGCTGTCTTTCGAATTTTTTTATAGCATCTTCAGTTGAATCACCAAAATATGAAGTAGCTTTATCTTCTTCCATAAAACCGAGTTCCATAAGCCTTGACTGAATTCGTGTTACAATCTGATGCTCAGTGCCTTTTTTGAGTGGGGCAGGTATCAAGGAATTTGAATCAGCTTTTGAAATGGTGTCAATGTCAAGTACATTGGTCTTATCTATAGAAACAATGGGTATTTTGATATCGTTTTTTGGGACATCAGAATAAAAAACATTGTTTTGGCACGAAAAAAGAAATATGCTCGCAAAAGTGCAAGCAAAACACACCAATTTTTTATTAAAATAATGCATACTAAGATTATACTCTAAATACCGCCATTTTTCAATAATTAGAATTATGTATAAAGCCTCAAAATGTGTATTTTTACTTGTATTTTGGCACAAAATACTTTATACTACTTAATTAGATGTATTTAGAAATCAATATAATAGAAAACTTCAATAATTCTCTTAATGTATTTACTACATTAAGCTTTTTTGAGTTGATATCAGCAATTACAGAAATATTGATAATTGCATTTATCATATATAAAGCTCTTATGTGGCTTAAGAACACAAGGGCATGGATACTTTTAAGAGGGATAATTGTAATTGGGATATTTGTTCTCTTGGCTTATTTATTTAGCTTTAAAGTTATACTTTTTATATTACAGTCTTTATCATATATTGCAATTCTTGCCCTTATTATTGTATTCCAAGATGATTTGAGAGCAGGACTTGAACATCTAGGTCGACAAAAAGTTTTTTCTAAACTTATCCCAGATATGAAATTGACAAAAAAGATTAGCAAGGAAAGCATCCAAGAAATAGTGGAAGCTGCTTTTGCTATGGGAAAGGTTAAGACAGGAGCACTTATAGTCATTGAACAAAATATTACTTTGGAAGAGTGTGAGAGAACAGGAATAATTATTAATGGTGAGATTACAAAACAATTATTAATAAATATTTTTGAAAAGAATACTCCGCTTCATGATGGAGCTGTTCTAATTGTGGGAGATGTTATAAAAGCAGCGACATGTTATTTGCCACTCTCACATAATCACAGTATATCAAAAGATCTTGGTACAAGACATAGAGCTGGTCTTGGAGTGTCAGAAATTTCTGATTCAATCACGGTCATAGTTTCAGAGGAAACTGGAAACGTATCAATTTGCTACACTGGTTCACTGAAAGTTATGAAAGATGAAAAAGAGATGTTGAGAGAGTTAATGGATTTAATATATGGTCATGAAGAAATAACTGATAAAGAAAAGAGTGTGTTAAACACCATGAAAGAATGGTTTAAATAGATGAAGGGTTTAAGAGAAAATATATCAATAAAACTTATAAGTTTGGTTGGCGCATTGATTTTGTGGGTACTGATTATGAACATAATTAATCCGCTCGTCAATGGATTTGTTAATGTGCCTATTGAGGTTGAAAATGAAAGCTTTGCACTTGAGCAAGATAAAACTTATAACATTTTAGATTCACGAATGATAAGAATAACATATAAAGTTAATTCAAATATGCAAACCAACATTAAGCAGAGTGACTTTAGAGCCTATATAGATTTAAACGATTTGGCATATACTGAAAATATACCTATAAGGTATGAAGTATTAAATAATGCCGATTCATACATTAGCAATGTGGTAGTTAATCCATCGACATTGCATGTAGTATTAGACGATGTATCAAGAAATGAATTTAGAGTTCAATATGAGGTTAAAGGAAATATTGGGCCAGGACATAGCATCGGAAGTGTAATATTGAGCCCGAATATAGTGTATGTTGCAGGAAGTAATGTTGCTATTGGTAATATAGGCCGTGTTGCAATAGATATACCAGTGCAAAATAATGAAGAGACATTCTCTGGTGTGGCAAAACTGAAGATATACGCAAAAGATGGATCACTTATGCCAAATGAAGGACTGACATTTAGCTCTGAAGATATAGGATATTCTGTCGTGGTATATTCAAGAGTAAATGTTTCACTCAATGCTGTAGTTGAGGGAAATGTAAAGAATGGGTATTCGTATGCAGGTGCTCAGGTTTATCCAAGCAGTATAATGATAGATGGACCGAGAAGTGTAATAGAAAATATTTATACGCTTGATTTGCCTGTAATTAATATTGAAGGATTATCAAGTAATCAAGAATACAAATATAAAGTTTCTGAGTTTTTACCAATAGGACTTAAGAGTAATGTTGAGGAAGTTATAGTCAATGTAACTGTTAATGATAATATATTAAATCGTCCCAATGTTATAAGAGCAGACGTAGGCCCTCATGTTGATGAGAGTAGTGAAACGGAAGAAACGATAGAGTCTGAAAGCGTGCAAGAGACTTCGACTGAGGCGGTAGAAGAGTCTAAGCAATAATGTTGCTGATATACACAATTCTATATTTTATTAGCATGATGTTTTATTACTTGAAGTTAAATATTATAGCAAGCATAATTATGATATTGCTTGCTATATTTTTATGTTTTGCAGAAATCAGAATTAGTAAAAGAGTGATTAATGTGAGAGGCTTATTTGCACTTGGATTTATTGGTGGATTTGGTTTGTCTCTTTTAAAGCTAAGTAAACTATCACAAGATTATAATATATTGACATTTATTGCAGTGTATATATCATATTTTTCTTTGTACTTTGGAGTCTTCTTGAGAAATAGAAAAAGTGAAAATGTCTTAACAAATAGTCAAAATGAAAAACTAAGAAAAAGTGATTCAATTTTGTTGCCACAGGAAATATTAATTATAGTTTTGTTGGCGGTTACATTTGTTTCATTTGTCGTAGAAGTGGTTATACTTAGATTTATTCCACTATTTACTTTGTCAACACCTCATGCATACTCAACATTTCATGTGTTCATGATACATTACATAACTACTTTTTATGCTTTCATACCATGTTTTGCACTTTGCAATTATTTTGTAGAACCAGAAAGAAAAAACAGTAAAATGTTTATAATTATAACTTATGTGTATGTAGTGATTATGGCACTACTTATGGTTTCGCGTTCACAGTTAATACTGAGCATTGTACTTTCTTTGTTTATTATAATAATATATAAGACTAGGAAGACAGGAAGAGTTGTATTAAGTAAGAGAAGTCTAATCACTGTATCAATTTCCGTAGTAATATTTTTAATGCTTTATCTTATTATAACTATTAATAGGGCACATGATGTCGAGTATTTAAATAGCATTTTTGAAATGAAAAATGAAAATACTCCAATATTTATTACGCAGCCTTATATGTATATAGCACATAATTTTGAAAATTTAAACTACATGATAAACAATGTTTTTAGACTGACATTTGGGAGAAGAATTTTATATCCATTTTTCACTTTAACATTTGTAAAAAAGTTCTTTCCGATAGTTGTAGATTCTCCGTATTATATTATAAAAGAAGAATTGTCTACAGTTACTATTATATATGATTTCTACTATGATTTTGGACTTGTAGGGGTGGCGGTATTTTGTTTTATTGTAGGTTATATAGGCAAAGTGTTGGAAGATAAAGCATATAGAGTTGCCTTGCAAGATGAACCAAAGAAAAACAATTATATGCTTATATTGTTTTCACTTTATTGTTACTTTATGCTGTTTTCGTTCTTTCAAACATATTTCAGTTTGACAGATACTTGGGTATATATTATTATATTATCATTGATAACGTTTTTATTTAATATGAATAGAAGTGCTCCGAGAAGAACTTTTATGAATGAAAGAAGAAAAAAGATATTTAATGGTACAAAAAATGAATCAGTACCATATATGGAGGGAAGTAACAATTATGAAGAAGAGTTTGAAGAAAATTTTTAGTGTCTTACTTACTTTATCTATGTGCATGATGATTTTATCATCATGTGGAAAGAAAGAAACAAAGGAAGAGACAACAAAATCAATGGTTGAAACAACTGAAAGTAAAGTTGAAACAACTACTAAGAAAAAAGAGACTGAGAGAGCGTTGAATCCAGATGTAAAGGTTGCAACTAAAGAAGTTGACAAGAAAACAAATTACAATGTCGTAGAGTTTGGAAAGTATGATTTAGAAATAGGATATTCTGGTAATATTGAGTGGCTTGTAGTTGATAGAAATGTTGATTCATATTTACTTGTAAGTAGATATATAATTGACTGCAAGAATTACAATAATTCAGATAAGGAAGTAACTTGGGATAATTCTACACTCAATGAGTGGCTCAACAATTATTTCTTAAATGGAGCATTTACTAGTGATGAGATTGCATATATGAATTTTGTAAGCGAATTTGCAATAGATGGTAATGGAAAAGTTTCTCTTTTAAATATTAATGCTTGTGACAAATATTTTGGACTGGAGGATGTTGAAAAGCGAAATTATAAACTTGCTGCCAAGGCTACAACTTGGGCAAAATCAAATTTTGAAGAGACAGTAGATGTTAAAAATTCAGATTATTATGATTGCGGATCGTTTTATCTTACTGATAATGGCACAACTGATAGAAAGGCTGCTTGGGTTGGGCAGTACGGACATATCTATAAAGAAGGTCAGGCTGTAAAACTTGAACATGGTGATGGAGTTCGTCCCGTAATAGTTGTTAAGAAAGAATTATTTGAGACTGAGCAAAATATAGTTAGAGAAGAAACTTCTATACCAATAACTGGTGGTGCTGATGAGAAAAAGACAACTATAGTTTCAAGTAGTGCAGTATATTCAAATATAGCGAAAGAAAAACATCAAACTCTTGCTGCACCATTTAGTGAGAAGAATGTTATAGATTTAAATTCTTGGGAATATGGTAGGACACCAATAGTATGGATTTATGTGGAGCCAAATACGCAGATAATAAGCAACAATAGTCCAAATAGGTCAGCTAACTTTGGATATAAGGTTGGAGCTTCATCAGGTTCAAAGGGCTGCTATATGACTATCTTCTCTAAGGGAGAATGCCGTGGCGCTGACTGGGATGGAAGAATGTACTGCTTTGAAGATTATAAAAAGTCGACTCCAGAAGAGATGAAGTTTGATACTAAATTTTCTGATTTAAAATATGGTGAGTATAATATAAAAGAATTGTTGTCAAAGAAGTACAAGCTTGAAGATGTAACAGATGGAGTAATTAAGGCAAATGGAACTTATGTAAATGTTATCTATGTAAGTGAGTTGGATGAAATTATAGCTTCTATGAATTAATGCGTCGAGGAAAATGATGATTAACAAAATGATAAAACTTAATATTGTTATAGTTTTTGTATTAGCACTTGTTGCATGTACAAATGGAAGAGTGGCAAATAATAGTGCAGTAAAAAATGTGTTGGAATCTGGTATTAATGGAAATGTAGATGAACAAGTAGAGAGTACCACTATAGAAGAAGCTGGAGCAACAGTAAAGAACCCATATGATAAGATTGATATAGATTTGACTGCCATGCCACAGAAACTTGCATATACAACAGCAAATAGAATGAATATGATGTCAGAAGAGTATCTTGGGCAGATAGTTAAGATGAATGGAATATGCTCTATATTTCATGATGAAAAGAGAGATATTTATTTCTTCACATGCGAGATAAATGATGAGACAGCATGTTGTACACTCGGGATAGAGTTTGAACTTTTAGATGATTATAAGTTTCCTGATGATTACCCAAAAGAAAAAGATGAGGTTACGGTTGTCGGAGTCTTTGACACATACAAGGAAGGGGCAAGAACATATAAAACACTTAGAAAAGCAGTTATAGTTTAAATTTTAGGGAGCGTAAGACGCTCCCATTTTTTTGACTGCTAATTGTCAATAAATTGTAATGAATATGTAAAAACATTTGTGTGAAAATGTGGTATAATGTCTTTTACTTTTGAAAGGAGGAATATTATGAATAATGTTGTTTCTATAGTTCTTGTATATATAGTTATAAGTTTTATTGGTATTTTACTTCACGATTTTAAGTATTTGTTTTTCTTAAATAGTAACAACCGAGTGAAGGCGGTAATTATATGTGGTGTGTATGTCATCTTTAATACTATGACCACTAAACTTATAGCAGATCAACCTATGGAGATAAGTATACCGGTTATAACAGTAACTAATATGATATCAATGTGGATTGCAATGACTTATAATGAAAAAAACTTAAAAGAATTTATATATAAGTTTGAGATATCAACTAAGTTTGATGACAAGAAAGACGAACTTGAAAAATGGTTTAAGGATAACAATGTGCCATATAAGAGATTCTGGTATTATTTTGAAAATGATAAGAGTGACGAGAAGGGCGAGACAAAGTATCACGAGTTTGATATCTATGCATTTACAAAGCAACACAGTAAGAAACTCACAGAGATGCTTGATAAGTATGATAGGTCAGTAGTAAAATATGTAAAGATTAATACAAGTAACTATAAAGAGAATAATTAACAAAACTGTAGGGGCAGAGCCCCTATTTTTGTGCTTGAAATAACTTTTATTACGATATATTGCATATTTACTTGCAAAATAGCACAATATATTGTATAATTTGCTTTGAATTATGCGCATATTTTGGTATGCATTGATTTTTGTGAGGTATAAGATGTCAGCAAAAGTATCAAGTAATAATTATGGAGCTGAAAAAATTACAGTTCTTGAGGGACTTGAGCCTGTTAGAAAACGTCCCGGAATGTATGTAGGAGATGTAGGACTTAAAGGTCTTAATCACTTAGTGTACGAAATTTTAGATAATTCAGTTGACGAACATTTGGCTGGTTATTGCAATAACATTTCGGTAATTCTTGAAAAAGATGGTTCTTGTACTGTAATAGATGATGGCCGTGGAATACCGGTTGATTTACATAAGTCTGGACTTCCTGCAGTTCGTGTAGTTTTGACTACACTACACGCAGGTGGCAAATTTGACAATGAGACATATAAGACATCAGGTGGACTTCATGGAGTAGGTTCTTCTGTAGTGAATGCACTCTCATCTCATATGTCTGTAGAAGTAAGTAGAGATGGAAATGTCTATAAGGATACTTATGAGAGAGGAAAGCCAACCACAAAACTTGTAAAGGGTAAACTTCCAGTTATTGGAAAAAGTAAACATACTGGAACTAAAATTAATTTTTCTCCAGATCCAGAAATATTTACTCATACAAAGTTTAAAGTTGATTGGATAAAATCAAGATTACACGAGACGTGTTATTTAAATCCAAACCTCACTATACATTTTGAAAACTTAACAGGTTCAAAACCTGAGATTATAGATTATCATGAACCAGAAGGAATATTGGCATTTATAAAAGAACTCAATAAAGGTAAGAAAACTGTCACTAAAGAAATTATGTTTAAGGGCACAGTTGATAAAACTGAAGTTGAAGTTGCAATTCAATTTATAGATGCATTTGAAGAAAATATATTAGGATTTTGTAATAACATTTATACTCAAGAAGGTGGAACTCATCTTGTAGGATTTAAGACTAAGTTTACTCAGCTTTTAAATACCTATGCGAGACAACTTGGAAACTTAAAAGAAAAAGATGAAAACTTCACAGGACCTGATACAAGAAACGGTATGACTGCAATAGTTGCCATAAAATACCCTGACCCACTTTTTGAAGGACAGACCAAAACTAAACTTGCATCTCAAGATGTAACTAAGCAGGTTGCACAAATTGTGGGAGAGCAGCTTGAGAGATACTTTGATAGAAACGTAGAAGATGTAAAGGCAATGATTGCACAGGCTGAGAAGTCTGCAAAGATTAGAAAGGCTGAAGAAAAAGCCAAGACAAACCTTTTGTCTAAGTCAAAATTTTCATTTGATTCAAATGGCAAACTTGCAAATTGCATAAGTAAAGATGCGAGTGAGTGTGAGATATTTATAGTAGAGGGAGATTCAGCTGGAGGCTCTGCAAAGAACTGTAGAAATAGAAATACACAGGCTATATTGCCTCTTCGCGGAAAGATACTTAATGTGGAAAAAGCATCTATTGATAAGGTTCTTTCAAATGCGGAAATAAAAACTATGATAAATACCTTTGGCTGCGGTTTTAGTGAAGGATATGGAAATGATTTTGATATAAGTAAACTTAGATATGACAAAATAATTCTTATGACTGATGCCGATGTTGATGGATCACATATAGATACTTTACTTCTTACATTCTTGTATCGTTTTATGCCAGATCTAATAAACGAAGGTCATGTGTATGTGTCTATGCCGCCACTTTATGCAGCAATATCAAAAGGTAAGCCAAGTGAGAAAGAGTATCTCTATGATGAAAAAGCACTTAGCGACTATAAAAAGAAACATAAAGATGGAACTTACGAGGTAAAGAGATTTAAAGGTCTTGGAGAGATGGACCCAACAGAACTTTGGGAGACAACGCTCAATCCAGACAATCGTGTGCTCAAAAGAGTTGAGATAGAGGATGCTAAAGAGGCGTCAAAGGTTACGGAGATGCTGATGGGGTCTGAGGTTGGAGATCGTCGTGACTTTATTTATGAACATGCAAATGAAGCTGTGCTTGATTGGTAACTGTTACATTTGTAATTTACTAATTTGCAATTCTCACCGAAAATAGGTCGCAAAAACAAGATTTTTATGCAAGCTTTGTCTCTGCTTCGCCAAGAGTTTTGCAAACTCGCTACGCTCAGACAGTGCTAAAACTCTAAGGCTCAGCTATCGCCAAATTTGCAAAAAATCAGTTTCTGCTCCAACTATTTTCATATGAGAATTGCAAATTAAAGTATATTAAAAATGTAATAGTATTGTGAGTGTAAGTAAACAATTTCTATGAGGAGGTAGTTATGTTAGGAAGTATTTTTTATCTAGCAGTGGTAGTATTTATAATTATGGTAATTTTGTCATGGCTTGTAATCGTGCCAGAGAAGCAAGAAGTAATAGTTGAGATGCTTGGCAAATATCATAAGACTATGAGAGCTGGTGTGAATTTTAAATTACCATTTATACAAACAATAAGAAACCGCGTTAGTCTTAAAGAACACATTCACGATTTCCCACCTCAATCAGTTATTACAAAAGATAATGTAACTATGAAGATAGACACAGTAGTTTACTGCAAAGTATTTGACAGCTACAAAAATACTTATATGATACAAAATGGTGTTGATGCTATAGAAAAAATTACTGCAACTACACTTCGTAATATAGTAGGAACTATGGAACTCGATGAACTTCTTACTGCAAGAGATAAGATTAACAGTCACCTTCTTAAAGAAGTTGACGAAGCAACTGATGTATGGGGAATAAAAATTACTCGTATAGAGATTAAAGATATAATGCCACCTGCAGAAATAAAAGAAGCGATGGACAGACAGATGAAGGCTGAAAGAGAGAAGAGAGCAACTATTCTTGAGGCAGAGGCAATTAAGCAAAAAGATATAACAGTTGCAGAAGGTAAAAGAGATGCAATGCTTATGGAAGCAGAAGCTAAAGCTAAGTCAATTGAACTTGTGGCAAAAGCAGAGGCAGAAGCAGTTCGCCTTATAAATGAGCAAAAACCATCAGATGCATATATAAAGCTTGAGGCAATAAAGAGCGTAGAAAAACTTGCAAAAGGTCAGGCTACTAAAATTGTGGTGCCATCAGATATCGCAAGTTTGACGAGTGGGATAGTGGCGATTAAAGAGGCGCTGAAAGATAATAATAATTAGTTATGGATGAAAAGAATATGAATAATAAAAAAATTGGTGATCATGGAGAAAAGGAAGTTATTAAATTGGTTAAATGTCCAAATTGTGGTAAAGAGTTAATGCTTTTACCCACCAACTATCCTTTATATGATGTTCAGTGTACAGCATGTCAATTTAGAGCACAGATTAAAACAAACAATAGTAAACCTAAAAGTGAAGTACAGGGTGCTGGATGGGAAATAATGAATAAAGTATTAAAAGCCGGGATACTTCCACCTCCACTTATTGTTAATTTTAAATGGAAAGAGAATAATAAAGATAAGCAAATGATATATTTTTTTCCTTTTGTGCCAAAAAATCATTTAGTGAATTATCAATTAAGTACAACGGCAAGAAGGGCTAATTACAAAATGTTTAGATATAGTAAACTGTTAGACTTGCCACATGAAATATTATATAAGAAGTAGAATTGATAAGTATTATTTATTATCATAAAAAGAAGGTGTATCATGCGAAAAGTAAAAAAGTTTTGTTCATCATTTTTAATTATAGTCATGACAATAATTTTTTTATCTTGCTCAAATAGCGAAACAACAAAGACTAATAAAGAAAAAAATGAAAGCGTAGCAGGAAATGGCAAAGTGGTTTACCAAGGCACTGCCATGGGTTACAACGACTTGATAAACGTTGATGTGACACTTGAAGATGGAAAAATTTTAGATGTAAAGGTAACTGGTCACAATGAAACACCTGGAATTGGTGGCGAGTTAAAAGATATTGATGGGAAAGTAGTGACTAATGGTGGAGAGTCACCTATAACATTGATACCACGACTTATGAAAGAAAATAATTCAATTAATATTGATACAGTGACTGGTGCAACAGTAACTTGTTATGGCATAGAACACGCTGTTGTTGATGCAATGGTAAATGCAGGATTAAGAGTTGATGCTGTTTCATCTGCTACGGAAGAAAATCAAGATTTTAAGAATAATAGTGAACTCATATTATCTGATGATGAAAAAACAAAATTGGAAAAATACTTAACCAAAGTTAATTTTAATATTAAGAATGAAGATGAAACTACAGATGTAGTGGTAATTGGCGGTGGCGGTGCAGGACTTACTGCAGCTATAAGTGCAGCTAAAAATAATGCAAATGTTATTATAGTAGAAAAGAATGGAGAAATTGGTGGAAACACACTTGTGTGTGGTGCCATTTACAATGCTCCAGATAGTGAGCTACAAAAGAAACTTACTATGAGCGACGAAAAGATGGGGGTAGTTGAGAAGGCATTAAGTGAAAATCCAATAAATGATGAGCACAAGCAACTCCAAGATAAAGTTAGAGCTGAATTAGAGGAGTTTAAGAAAAAAAATCCAGATGGAAAATCTGGTGTATTTGATAGTGAAAATTGGTTTGCACTTCAGACCTATAATGGTGGTGATAAGATAGGAAATTTATCATTAATTGAAACATTTGCAAATAATGCATTTAAAACGCTTGAGTTACTTAAGAGTATGGGATTTAAAATTTATGATAGTATATCACAAGGTGCGGGGGCTCTTTGGGAGAGAACGCATACATCAGTAATGCCTATGGGCACAGGAATCATTTCTACTTTATTAAATGAAATAAAAAAACATGACAATATAAAAGTTTTAACTTATGTGGAAGCTAAAGGAATAATAACTAATGAAAATAAAGAAGTTGTAGGAGTGAAATGCATAGATAAAAATAAAAATGAATTTACTATCTCAACCAATAAAGGTGTAGTGATAGCAACTGGTGGTTTTTCTGCAAACAAAGAGATGCTGAATAAATATAACACAAAATGGAAAGACTTAGATAATGCAACTACTACTAATAGAGAGACTTCATCTACTGGTTCTGGAATAGATATGGGAATAAATGTTGGCGCTAACACAGTAGATATGAGTCAAATTCAATTATTATATCTTGGAAATGTAAAAAATGGAAAACTTACTCGTTATCCAAAGAGAGATGTAAATGCTGTTGACGAGATAATATTCATTAATAAAGAAGGAAAGAGATTTGTAAATGAAGGAGATAGAAGAGATGTTATCTCAGAAAACATTTTAAATCTTGACGAAAATTTTTTCTACATACTTGAGTCAGGAGATGGTGATGACTACGTAAATATATATGGACCTGATTTTGAATCAGCCGATGGATTTAGTTTTAAGTATCTTGTTGATAACGAATACATATATGTTGGAGATACATTAGAAGAACTCTGCACAAAGATAAATGTACCAGTAGAAACATTAAAGGCGACAATAGAAGATTTTAATAAATGTGTTGATGGAGAGAAGAAAGATGACTTTGGTAGAACACTATACTCTACAAAACTGACCAAGGGTCCTTATGTAGCCACTCCAAGAAAGGTTTCAGTTCATCACACTATGGGAGGACTTAAAATAAATGATAAAGCACAAGTTCTTGATACAAACAATAATGTTATAAAAGGTTTATATGCAGCGGGCGAAGTAACTGGTGGTATACATGGTGCAAATCGCCTTGGTGGAAATGCGGTTGCAGACATTACTATTTTTGGAACTATTGCTGGAGAGAATATAGCGAAAGAGTGATTGTAAAAAAATTTCGCATAGTGATGATTTTACAATACGAAAGGAATAAAGATTTATGTCAGAAAAGATTTTAACAACAGAATATAGTGAGGAGATGAAAACGAGTTACATTAATTACTCTATGTCAGTAATTACTGCTCGTGCAATTCCGGATATAAGAGATGGATTAAAGCCAGTTCAAAGAAGAGTTTTATATGGAATGAATGAATTGGGGGTTCACGCAAATAAGCCAACTCTCAAATCTGCGAGAATAGTTGGCGATGTAATGGGTAAATATCACCCTCATGGTGACACATCTATCTATGAAACTCTTGTAGTTATGGCTCAAGATTTTAAGAGGATGGTTCCTTTGGCTGTTGGTCAAGGTAACTTTGGTTCCATAGAAGGGGACAGTCCAGCAGCTCAACGTTATACAGAGGCAAGGTTATCTAAGTTTTCTGATGATGTGATGCTCCAAGACCTTGATAAGACAGTTGACTTCATGCCCAACTATGATGAAAAATTGAAAGAGCCTACTATACTTCCTTGTCGTTTTCCTAATTTTCTTTTAAATGGTTCTGAAGGTATAGCAGTTGGTATGGCAACGAGTGCACCATCTCACAATCTTTCTGAGATTTGTGACTTGGTTATAGAGTATGTGAAGAATGAGGGCATGACACTTAAGTCTATGCTTAAGATACTGAAAGGACCAGATTTTCCAACTGGTGGTATCATAGCAAATATGTCAGAACTCCCTGAAATTTATAAGACAGGGTCTGGCAAACTTAAACTTCGTGGCAAGATAGTCTATGAGATGGCAAAGAAATCAAAGGATAAGGATAAATTGGTAGTAACTGAAATTCCTTATACAATGATAGGCGATGGCATAGGAAAATTCATGGCAGATGTAGGTTCGCTTGTAGAGCAAAAGAAAATTCCTGAGATAACTGACATTTACAATCACTCAAGTAAAGATGGCATGAGAATTGTAATGGAGTTAAAGAAAGATCTCGATAAGAAAAAGATTGAAAATATAAAAAATATATTATATAAGAAGACAAGACTTGAAGACACCTATGGTGTAAATATGATAGCCATTGTAGATGGTAGACCTGAGACTATGACACTCAAATCTATAA
Source organism: Lachnospiraceae bacterium (assembly GCA_017449075.1). GTDB lineage: Bacteria > Bacillota > Clostridia > Lachnospirales > Lachnospiraceae > UBA3633. The sequence continues at coordinate 18,102 of JAFSKG010000016.1, read as the reverse complement.
TGGAAAACTTTGTAGAATTCCAAAGAGAGTTGATAGCAAGAAAGTATAAAAACTTACTCGATAAAGAAAATGAAAGAAAAGAGATAGAAGAAGGATTAATTAAGGCAACCGACTTAATTGATGCTATCATAGCAACACTTCGTGCGTCAAAAACTAGAGAAGATGCAAAGACACATCTCACAACAGGCAAGTGTAAAAATGTAAAAATTAAAGATAAGAAACTTGCAAAAGTAGCAAGTAAGTTTAGTTTTACACCACTTCAAGCAGATGCAATACTTGATATGAGATTATATAAGTTAATTGGTCTTGAGATTACAGATTTAAATAATGAATATAAAGAAACCCTTGCAAAGATTAAACTTTATAAATCAATACTTAAAGAAAAGAATAAAGTTGACAACTTGATAATTGATGACATGAAGAGAATAAAGAAAGAGTATGGAGTTGAGAGAAAGACTTCATTCGAAGATGCAGAAGAGATAGTCATAGAAGAGCCAAAGGCAGAAGTTATAGATGTAGTATATTGTCAAGATAAGTTTGGATATTGTAAAGTGATGGATCCAAATTTATATGAGAAGAACAAAGAGACGGTTGATACAAATAATCAATTTGTATTTAAAGCTAAGACTGATGAACGAGCAATAATATTTGGTAGCAAAGGCTTTATGCATCAAGTCAGACTTGATAAAGTTCCAATGCTCAAGACCAATGACAAAGGAAAACCAATTGATAATCTATCTAAGTTTAAGAGCGACGAAGAGTCTATAGTTGGAGTTGAGACATCTAAGTCTATAGAAAATTCATATTTATTCTTTGTTACTAAGGAGGGACTCATCAAGTTTGCTGACTCATCGGAATATGTAACAGCAAATGCAAAAGTAGTTGCGACAAAAGTAAATGGCAGCGATGAGGTTGTAAGAGTTCATGTATGTTATGCTGACAAGGATTTAGTTATAAGAACAAATGACAATTATTTCTTAAGACTTAAACCAGATGAGATTCCACTTCTTGGACGAGCAACTAAAGGTGTAAAAGGTATAAAACTTGGCAAAGGTGATTTTGTTGTAGATGCATATGTACTTGATGATGATACTGTTGCAAATGTTGATGGTAAAAACAAAAATTTAAATCAACTAAAGAGAGGCACAAGAGCAACAAAGGGTAGTAGGCTATAATAAATGTCATTAAACAAAAACAATTTCATCGGAAGCATTGAAATTCTTTTTACTGGAATCATATGGGGATTCATTGGATTCTTTGTAAAAGAGTTATCAATGATGGGTGCCACATCAGAACTGATTACTTTTTTTAGAGTATTCTTTGCGTTTGTATTCGCAGTAATAGTAGCACTGATAATGTATGGACCTAAATCTTTTATATTAACTCGTGAACAATTAATGTGGTGTTTTCTTGATGGAATTCTGACACAAGGCATTTTTAATTATTGCTATTCTATCTGTGTAGAAAAATCAGGAGTGGCAATAGCAGCAGTGCTTTTATATACTTCGCCGGTATTTAATGCGATTATTTCTTATTTGGTGTTCAAAGAGAAACTTGGTTTTAAGCGGAATTTGATTTTGGCGCTAAATATAATTGGATGTATAATAGCAGCTACAGCACTTGATTTTAGCTTCAAAACAGTGTCTATTTTCGGGATGCTTATGGGCTTAATGTCAGGTCTCACGTATGGGGCTTCCCCAGTCCTTGGCAAATATGCCAATAAAAACCCTAATTTATTCGTGGTTATAGCCTATAATGAGCTATTTGCGAGTCTATTTGTACTATTGTTCCTAAAGCCATTTAATAATATAGAAATTATTACAAAAAAAATGTGGATTTATGGTATAATGTATGGTGTATTGATTACAGGCATTGCCTATATGTTTTATTATGATGGCGTAAAAAGAATGACAGAACTAAGCATTGTACCTGTCATTGCTTCTATAGAAGTCGTTGTGGCAGCATTTGTGGGGGTAATGATTTATAGGGAACCGCTGAACATTATTAATTATATTGGCATAGTGATTGTGATTGTATCTATAGTATTTATGAGCAAAGCTAGTGCTAGATATAAGATTAAACAATAATTATATATGAAAACTGGAGGTGGAATATGAATAAGGATAGTATAAAAGTAAATGAAATATTGGACTTATCAGAGACAGAGTTTAGTTTTTTATTTAAAGGTGTCACTTATCCATATGAGGTGTTGCCACTTATCAAGCAAAGATTTGATGAGTGCGTTCGTTCTTTGAATAGTTATGAGTATAACAGAATAAAAGACGGAGTGTATGTTCATAAAAGTGTTACTGTATTAAAGAGTGTATATCTTGGTAGGAATATAATTATAGGTAAAGATGTTGATTTGAGAAATGCAGCATTCTTAAGAGAAAATGTAATTATCGGAGATGGATGCGTAGTTGGAAATTCTTGTGAACTTAAAAATGTTTTGATGTTTAATAAAGCAAAGGCACCACATTTTAATTATGTGGGGGATACTGTTATGGGATATAATTCACATATTGGTGCTGGAGTAAAAATTTCAAATTTAAAATTAGATGAGTCAACAGTGGTATTAAAAATTGGAGATGAAGTAGTTGACACAAAACTTAGGAAGTTTGGAGCTATTGTAGGAGACAATGTTCAAGTGGGATGTAATGCAGTGTTAAATCCAGGGACAATACTTGGAAAGAATACTTTTGTGTATCCACTTACAAATGTTCGTGGAGTTATAGATAAAAATTCTATTTGCAAGGCACAAGACTTGATTGTGGAAAAGAAATAGGTGATCATATGAGAAATAAGGGTTTAATAGCAACAATAGTAGTTTTAATAGCTGTGATAATTACACTTATTGCAGTAGTATTTTTGATGCAGATGCCAACAATATTATCTAATGATAGTTGGGCAGGAAAGTTTTTAAATAAAAAGGAAACAACTATTGTTTCAACGACTGAAACTACTGAGACAAAAATAGTAACTCGTGATGAAACAACAGTGCCATTGCCAAAGCTTACAACTAAGGTTGAGAACTATACTGGATATAAAGATCATGTAAGCATAGATTATCCACAAATAGTAGGACTTGACGATGAAAAAATGCAAGAAAAATTGAATAACAAGATTAAGACAAATGCTTTGGCTATAGTTCCGCTTTATCCTATATCTACTGCTGTACAAGATTTGAATGTAAGCTGCGAAGTAAAACACCTTGATGAAGATTATATAACAATTATTTATGAAGGACGTGTTGTGGGTGTAAAGGCAGGAAGCAGTGGTTCAAGTAGTTCTGGCAGTAGTTCAAATAGAAGACCTAGTTCTAACATACCTGACCCATATTTAGATGGATTTGTTGATCCACTTACTATATGGGGACAAAATATTAATCAAGCAAATATTATGCCTACGACAGGGGCACCTATAAACTATACAGTTCCAACTACAGCAAATAATACAGAAATAACGTATAATACAAATAAAAATAATAGTGTGGTACCTAATCCAAGTTCAACAGGTACAGCAGATAAGGGACCTGTGGCTGTAGATATAAAAGCACCTACAGCAAAACGTACAGAAACTTTTGCTGTTGAACAAACTGCTTCAAATAATCCTACTGGTAATACATCACCAGTTATAGTAAATAATTATAGTTCAAATGGTGTATATTACTACTCTCAATCTGGCACATCAAATATTGCACCAGTTGAGACAAGTAGTGCTAATTCTGCAATATATAGTTTGCCAGTTTCTGGATTTGTAAATACAAATGCTAGTGATATAGATCAAAAAATATATTTTACAAATACTATTAATTTGAAAACTGGATTAGATATGAAACTTGGAGATTATGTATCTGATTTTGAAGCACTTGCAAAATATCTAAGGTCTAGTAAAGTTGAATTTGCAAATATAGATGATAGTGATAGAAAAGCAGTAAGAGAATATGTAAATAAGACAGTTCAGTCAAAATATGTTGAGCAGATGAAAGCGGCAGATTTTAGAAATGAAGGTGTGACATCTTGGCCAAAGATATTTAGTTATAAAGATGAAGATGGCACAATATACTTTAGCGTAAAACTCAGTAGCAAACTTGGAAATTATGCAATTGTAAAATATAAAAAGTAATATATTTGGGAGGGCACAATGATTAAGTTTGATGAAAATGTTTACATCTTCGATCATCCATTAATTAAGCATAAGATTAGTATTCTTAGAGATAAGAATACAGGTACCAATGAATTTAGAAGCATTGTAGAAGAGTTGGCAATGCTTATGGGGTATGAAGCACTTTCTGACTTACCTACAAGACTAGAAGAAATAGAAACTCCTATTACAAAATGTAAATCACCTGTGCTTGATGGAAGAAAACTTGCTATAGTTCCTATACTTCGTGCAGGCCTTGGTATGGTATCTGGTATGCTTGCTCTCGTGCCTTCAGCAAAAGTTGGTCATATAGGTATGTATAGAGATGAAGAGACATTACAACCACATGAATATTTCTGCAAACTCCCAAATCCTATAGATCAAAGAGTAATATTAGTTTTAGACCCTATGCTTGCAACCGGTGGTTCAGCTACTGATGCCATAACACTTGTAAAAGGTCGTGGCGGTAAAAAGATAAAGTTTGTATCTATAATTGGTTGCCCAGAGGGACTTAAAAAAGTTCATGAAGCTCATCCAGATGTACAGATATACTGCGGAACTCTTGATGAAAGATTAAATGAAAAGGGATATATAGTTCCAGGACTAGGTGACGCTGGAGATAGAATATTTGGCACTAAATAATTTACATATAACTGCCGATATGGCGAAATTGGTAAACGCACACGACTCAAAATCGTGCGGGAAACCTTGTGGGTTCGAGTCCCACTATCGGCACTCAACATGCAGTGCAGTGTAGCGCAAAAAAATATAAATAGTTTTTTAAGACAAACTCTCAAAGGAAATGAACTCCGTAAGACCTATTATCATTTGCAGAAATGCCAAGAATGCAAGGAAGTTCTACTTGATGAGTTTTCTTTTTATACAACATTTAATGATCTTGATAAGGACTTAGATTTTAATTATGAAAAAAACTTATCTGAATTTATGGAAAGAATTGGATTTAAGATCAAGTCAAGGGACACGGCACTGGTTCAAAGATATATACTTGTTAGTATATTTATATGCTTTGTATTTTTGATGATTTTAGTTATAGCCTTGAGGATAATGTATAGATGAGTAGCAATAAAGAAAAATTATTATTAATTGATGCATACAGTATAATCTGTAGGGGTTTTTATGCACTTCCACTTTTGTCAACAAGTAAGGGATATCATACTAATGCAGTTTTAGGCTTTTTAAATATTCTTTTTAGAACTATTGACGAAGAAAAACCTGATTATATTGCTGTGGCATTTGATGAAAATGCTCCAACATTTAGACATAAACTCTACAAAGAATACAAAGGTCAAAGAAAGCCGATGCCAGTAGAACTCAAAGAGCAGGTGCCATTTGTAAAAGAAATATTATCTGCCATGGGTATAAGTATCTTTTCTAAAGTTGGTTATGAGGCAGATGACATACTTGGAAGCCTTGCTAATAAGTTTTCGAGTAAAAAAGTGGAAGCTGTCATATTGTCTGGAGATAAAGATATGCTACAACTGGCAACTGACAATATAAAAATAAGACTCGTGAAGACAGTAAAAAGTAATTCGGATATTTATCCCTATTATGCTAAAGATGTAGAAAAAGAATATAATATGACGCCTATTGAGTTTATAGATTTAAAGGCGATAATGGGAGACCCATCTGATAATATTCCAGGAATAAAAGGTGTGGGCAAGATTACTGCAAATGATTTAATTACAAAGTATAAAAGTATAGATAATATATATAAACATCTTGACGAGATTAAAAAGCCAAGTATTGTGAAAGCATTTACAGAAGGCAAGGAAGATGCAATACTTTTCAAAATACTTGTCACAATAGTAAAAGATGTTGAACTTGATGCTACATTATCTGATTTAAAGATAGTTGATTTATTTAATGCGGATGCATTTAAAGTTATAGAAAAGTACGAATTAAAATCTCTCTATAAAAAATTCGGAAAGGCAAAAACATCATCAAAGACGAACAAAGCTGCAGATTCTATGCTTGAGGGATTTACTAGTATAGATAATAGCATTGACTTAAAAAATAAATCTGATGAAAAATATGAAGATGATAATAAAAAGTATGCCTATAACTTAAAAGATAGATATAAAAAACTTGATAAAAGTGATATATTCGAAAAGTATACGCCAAATGAAAAGATAGAGGATTTGACTTTAATGTCATACCTTTTGAATCCAATAAAGAAAGATTACTCAGATATACAGTATGTAAAGCAAGACGAATTATATAAAGACCTAAGTGGGAAAATGAAAAAACTTGGACTTGATAAAGTTTATGATGAGATTGACTATCCTTTGGTTAAAGTGCTTTACAATATGGAGAAGCTTGGCGTTGCAGTTGACGAAGCTGCAATAAACGATTTTGCAAAAAATCTATCAAAAGAAATAAAAAAAATAGAAACAAAAATTCATAAACTTGCGGGAGATGAGAGTTTCAATATAAATTCACCAAAGCAACTTGGAGAAATTTTATTTAATAAACTTGGTCTTGATTATGAAAGAAAAAAAGGTGAGAAACAATCTACTGGAGTAGAAGTCTTGCAAAAACTTGTTGATAAGCATGAAATCATAAAGCCGATAATGGATTATAGAACATACAATAAACTGCTTACTACTTATGCAGAAGCATTACCTAAGTATATTATTGACGGAAGAATACACACTAACTTTAATCAAACAGAAACTGCAACAGGTAGACTATCAAGTGACAATCCAAATTTACAGAATATACCTATAAGGACGGCTCTTGGTAGAGAACTCAGAAAAGCATTTATACCAAGAAAGGGCTATGTGTTTATAGACGCAGACTATTCTCAGATAGAGCTAAGGATACTTGCCATATTATCTGGTGATGAAAATCTGATAAATGCTTATAAGGGTACAGCAGATGTCCATAGTGCTACAGCAAGCGAAGTTTTTGGAGTCGACATAGATAAAGTGACTCCAGAACTTAGACGAAAGGCTAAAGCAATAAATTTTGGCATAGTATATGGTATGTCTTCATACGGCTTAGGAGAAGATTTGCAGATAGATACAAAAGAGGCAAGACAATACATAGATAAATATTTTGCAAAGTACAGTAAAGTTAAAGAATATCTTGATAAGACTGTTGAGGATGCAAAAAATAATGGTTTTATTAAAACTTACTATGGTAGGATAAGACCTATACCTGAATTTAAAGTTGGGAATGCTATGCAAAAAGCATTTGCTAAAAGAGTGGCGATGAATTCCCCAATACAGGGAACTGCAGCTGATATAATGAAACTTGCAATGATTGGTGTAGATTCTGAACTTGAAAAACAGAAGTTAGAATCAAGGATAGTCTTGCAAGTGCATGATGAAATATTAATAGAATGCAAAAAAGGAGAGGAATCAAAAGTAAAAAAAATATTGAAGAGCAAGATGACTGATGCTTTTGATTTTCCAGTCAAACTTGAGATTGATATAAAAGAAGGAAATAATTGGGATGATGCACACTAATGGGAATGAGAGAAGATTTAAAAATTCCGCTTACAATGCTTAGTATTAACTTTTTAGATAAATTGCCATTTAAAGGTTCGTATAATGGCAAGAGGTTTATGTTCAAAAAAGAAATTGAATCTGACAAAGAATGCCTAAAATTATATCTATGGAAAGATTTATATAGTTTTGAGAATACTGATGCAAAAGAAATGATTATAAAAGAGTTTGATTATTCTAAAGATGGAATAGAACAAGGAATAGATTTTGTGGAAGGAACAACAGTCTAATGGTTCTTGGAATTGTTGGCAAAATAGGTTCTGGAAAAAGCACAGCGATAGAATACATTAAGAAGAATTATGATGCGATAGTATTTTCTTGTGATGAAATAGCAAAGGATATTATTGAAAAAGGTGAGACTGATTATGAACCGGGCTTTGCGGGCGAAATATTCATTAATGAGAAAAAACAAGAAGAATGTAGAACAATTTTACACCCATTAGTATTTAGAAGAATTTATGGAAATATTTGTAAAATTATGAATGAAAATAATTTTAATAATATTTCAAATAAAAATAATCGTAATGCAAAAAAAACAGAGAAACTTGAGAATAACAAGGGCTTGTTTGAACCTAGTAGAATCAAAGAGAATTTTAAGAATAAAAATAATTTAATTCTTATTGAGTCAGCCCTTCCAAGCGACGAAATGTACAAAATGTGCGATAAAGTCATATATATTGATTCTTCCTTTGAGGATAGGGTTAAGAGACTAAAAGAGTCTAGAGATTATTCTGAGGCAAAAACAAAACTAATATATAATTCGCAAGAGTACTATGAGAAATATTATAATATGGCAGATTATAAAATATATAATAACGGCACGAAAGAAGAGTTAGAAGAAAAAGTTAAAGAGGTTTTAGATGAGATTTATATCACTTGCAAGTAGTAGCAAGGGTAATGCTGCACTTATTTCATATAAGAATACAAATATATTAGTCGACTGTGGTATTTCAAAAAAAAGAATAGTGGAGACACTTGGTAGATACGGATTAACACTTGATGATATAAATTACATACTAATTACTCATGAGCACTCTGACCATATAGCTGGACTACCTGCAATACTTAAAGAACATGATATCAAAATTATTTCGCAGAGGGAAACCCTATCATACATACTTAAGTATTGTGAAGAAAAAAATGTAAAAGTCAATGTTGAAAGTTTTAAAATTATTTCGCCTGTAAATATTCTTAATGATAACTCAATGTTTGAACTTAGTGACATAAAGTTTTATCCGCTAAAAGGACATCATGATGTTGCATCATTATACTATAAGTTTATTCTTGGAGATACAGTAATAGCTATACTTACAGACATCGGAGCATATAACGAATATAATGTTAGAACTCTTGAAGATGTGGACTATTTGATGCTTGAGAGTAATTATGATGAGGAAATGTTAATTGGAAATCATTATCCCGCATGGCTAAAAAGCAGAATAATGGGAGAGGGTGGTCACCTTTCAAATCGCGACTGCGCAAATCTTATAATGAAGCTTGCAGGAAAGAATGTAAAAGAAATATATTTATCGCATATAAGTGAAGATTCTAATTCGGAAGAAAATGCAATAAATTTTGTAAATCAATATTTGAATGATAATGCGAGAGAATGTACAAAACTGCCTATCATAAAGGTGGCAAGGAGATTAGAAGTTACAGAGATTATAAATAATTAGGAGCTAAAATGTTGAGTGAAATTTCAAAAAGAAATGTTGGCCTATTGACGGATTTTTATGAACTTCTTATGATGGAAGGATACTTTGATTTTGCAAAGAGAACAAATAAAAAAGAACAACTTGTTACCTTTGACGTATTCTATAGAAACAATCCTTTCGGAAATGGTTTTGCTGTGTTTTGTGGACTTAACGAGATAATAGATTATATAGAGAATTTGAAATTTACTGATGAAGATATTGAATACCTTAAGAAAAGTGGGACATTTAGTGATGACTTTTTGAATTATCTTAAAAATTTTAAATTTACTGGAAGTGTATATGCATTTGAAGAAGGAAGTATAATTAATAAAAAAGAACCTGTGATAAAAGTCGTGGCTCCAATAAGCGAAGCACAGCTTATAGAGTCTGCAATGCTTTGTCTTTTCAATCACGAAACTTTGATAGCAACTAAGGCATATAGAATTTGTGAAGCTGCGAAGCCTTATGGAGTTATGGAGTTTGGACTAAGGCGTGCCATGTCATTTGATGCAGCAATATATGGAGCGAAGGCAGCTTGTATTGCAGGATGTATAGGAACTTCAAATGTATTGACTGCTAAGATGTATGACCTACCTGCACTTGGAACTATGGCTCATTCTTGGATTATGTCATTTAATGATGAGTTATCAGCATTTAAAGAGTTCGCAACCAAGTATCCTGATATGGCGATATTACTTGTCGACACATATGACACATTAAAATCAGGTGTGCCAAATGCGATAAAGACATTTAATTACATGAAGGAAAAAGGAATAAAGAGTAAAAAGTTTGGAATAAGACTTGATAGTGGAGACCTTGCATATCTTTCAAAAGAGGCGAGAAAGATGCTTGACGATGCAGGGTATAAAGATGCAGTTATTTGTGCATCGAATGACTTAGATGAAAACTTGATTATGTCACTCAATATGCAAGGCGCAAAGATTGGTCTTTATGGAGTTGGTACGAAACTTATAACTGGAAATGGGTCAACCTTGGGCGGCGTATATAAACTTTCAAGTGTATATGATGAGGATAAAAAAGAATTTATTCCAAAGTTAAAAATCTCTTCAAATGTCGAGAAGGTTACTAACCCTGGCAACAAAGAAGTTTATCGCATATATGATAATAGTAATAAGATAATTGCTGATTTGATTTCGTTTTATGATGAAGAGTTTGATGACAGCGAAGAACTTACTATATTTGACCCAGTGCATACTTGGAAGAAGAGAAATTTAAAACCAGGTGAATATAAGATGAGGAAAATGTTAAGCCCAATTTTTATTGATGGTAAATTAGTTTATAAAAGAAAAACTGTGGCTGATGCAAAGAAACATTTTGAAGAAGAACTTGAGACACTTTACGAAGACAATAAGAGGTTGACGAATCCAAAAGAGATATATGTGGATTTGTCGCAAAAATTATATGATACAAAAATTAAACTATTAAGTGATTATTCGTAGGGGCGAACGTTTACGGAGCCCATTGTAGGGGCGAGCACTGCGAGCCCGAAAGGATATAAAAATGCAGATGATTAAAACACCTGTGAATGGAATGAAAGATATCGAACCTCGTGAGATGGAGATTCGTCAATTCATTCTTTCAAAGATAAGAGAAGTGTATGGAAGATTTGGATTTACTGAGATAGAGACTCCAAATATTGAGCACATAGAAAATCTTTTATCAGACCAAGGCTGGGATAATGAAAAGTTAATATTTAAAATCTTGAAACGAGGTGAGAAACTTGATAAGGCAGCTGAATCTGGAAATGTAAATGATTTGGTTGACTCAGGTCTTCGCTATGATTTGACTGTGCCACTTTGTAGATTTTACAGTAATAATAAAGATAAGTTGACACTGCCATTTAAGGCGATGCAGATAGGAAATGTCTTTAGAGCGGATAGACCACAGAAAGGAAGATTTAGACAATTTTGCCAGTGCGATATAGATATTTTGGGAGAGGCAACTAATCTTGGTGAGATAGAGACGCTTCTTGCTACATCAACACTCCTTAAAGAAATTCAGTTTGATAAATATAATTTTTCTTTTGACATAAATGATAGAAGAATACTAAGAGCAATGGTTATGTATGCTGGATTTAGCGATGAGGACTTTGAGTCAGTGTGCATAACTCTTGATAAGCTTGATAAAGTTGGATTTGATGGAGTAAAAAAAGAGTTGCTTGCAAAAGGTTATGACGAACAAAAAATTGACAAATTCAATTCGTTATTTGATAATGTAGGGGCGAACGAGCCTGTGGCAGCCATAAGAAATTTGCAAAACAAAATTGTAGGCGAACCCGCATCATTAATGGATGTTGAGTTAGAAAATGTTTGCAACAACTTGATTGAGATAATTGAGACTGTCACAAAAAATGTTGATGTAAAAATTTACTTTAACCCAACTCTCGTCCGTGGTATGGGCTACTACACAGGACCAATATTTGAAATAAAGTCAGAAAAGTTTTCTGGTTCTGTAGGTGGTGGTGGACGATATGACAAGATGGTAAGTAAGTTTATAGGTCAAGATGTGCCAGCACTTGGAATTTCAATTGGATTTGAGAGAATTATAGGAATATATCTTGATGATGATTTCAAGATACCAAGTGGTGTTAAAAAGATTGCATACTTAATAGAAAAAGGAATGCCTATAGATAAAAAAGCGGATGTGATTAAGCAAGCATTAGAAGAAAGAAAAAGTGGAAATATAGTTTATATAGCAGAACTTGCAAAAAATAAAAAATTTCAATGTGAAAAATTAGAAACACTCGGCTACACCGAATTTAAGACATTTAATGCATAACAGGAGAAACATGATTTTAGAAAACAAACTAGGCTTGACAGATCAAATTGAATTATCAAAAGAAGAAGAAAGACTTAGTAAGATTGGCGCAAAAGAGTTATTTGATAGTGGAAAACTTGATGAGTTAGAGCCTGGGACATTTGAAAGTTTAAAAATAATACACAAGACTTTATTTGATAAAGTATATAATTTTGCTGGTGTAATTAGAAAAGAAAATATTGCAAAAGGTAATTTTAGATTTGCACCAGTTTTATATTTGGAAGAATCAATAAAGAAAATAGAAAGTATGCCCCAAGCTACTTTTGATGAGATTATAGAAAAATATGTCGAGATGAATATTGCTCATCCTTTCAGAGAAGGGAATGGCAGAAGCACAAGAATTTGGTTAGATGTAATTCTAAAAAAGCAATTAAAGAAAGCAGTAGACTGGAGCAAAGTTGATAAAGACAAGTACTTAAATGCTATGGTCAATAGTCCAGTTGATGATAGAGAAATTAAAGAGTTACTTAAAAGTGCATTAACTGATAAAATTAGTGATAGAGAAATATATATTAAAGGTATTGACCACAGTTATTTTTACGAGGGGTATAAGGAATATAAGACGGAAGAATTATAAGAGAATAGAAAATTATTTGAGGAGTAATAGATATGGCAGAAAGTATCAAAGGATTAAAAAGAACAAAAAGATGTGCAGAGTTCACAGAAGGTGACATAGGTAAAGAAGTTGTAGTCATGGGATGGGTCGAGAGGTCAAGGAATAAGGGGGCTCTCATATTCACAGATGTCAGAGATAGGTCTGGACTTATACAGGTTGTATTTGACGAGGCAACTACTGATAAGGCGGTATTTGAAAAAGCGAAAGAACTTAAGTTTGAGTATGTTGTTGCAGTTAAAGGAGTAGTGCAAAAGAGATCTGATATAAATGAGAAACTTAAAACCGGAACTATAGAGGTTATACCGAGTGAACTTAGAATACTTTCAACATCAGATGTATTGCCATTTCCGATAGAAGATGAGATACCAACAAGAGAAGAACTAAGACTTGAATATAGATATCTTGATTTGAGAAGAAGACCACTTCAAGAAAATCTTATGCTTAGGTCTAAAGTTACTGTGCTTACAAGAAAATTTTTATCTGACGAAGGCTTTATAGAGATAGAGACGCCAACATTTTGTAAATCAACACCTGAAGGTGCGAGAGATTATCTTGTGCCATCTCGTGTAAATCCTGGATGTTTTTATGCACTTCCACAAAGTCCGCAGCTCTACAAGCAGCTTCTTATGGTATCTGGAATGGATAGATATTTCCAACTTGCAAGATGTTATAGAGATGAAGATTTGAGAGCAGATAGACAACCAGAGTTCACTCAGATAGATATGGAGTTGTCATTTGTGGATATAGAAGATGTAATAGATGTAAATTCAAGATTTTTAAAATATTTATTTAAAGAAGTTTTAAATTATGATTTGCAACTTCCAATTCAAAGAATGAAGTGGATAGATGCTATGAATGACTATGGTTCAGATAAACCAGATACAAGATTTGAAATGAAACTTAAAGATGTAACTGATGTAGTTAAAGATTGTGGCTTCGGAGTATTTGCAAATGCAGTAAAAGATGGCGGAGTAGTAAAGGGACTTTGCGTAAAAGGTCAAGGGGCTATGCCAAGAAAGAAAATAGATGCTTTAGTTGAGTATGCTAAGGACTATGGAGTAAAAGGACTTGCCTACTTATCAATAGAAGAAGATGGAAGTTTTAAATCTTCATTCAGTAAGTTTATGACTGAAGATGAGTTAAATAATCTTGTAGCAGCTATGGGTGGAGAGAAGGGTGACTTACTTCTTTTTGCTGCTGATAAGAAAAAAGTTGTGTGGGCAGTTCTTGGTGCGCTTCGTCTGAAACTCGGTGAAGAGTTAGGACTTATAGATGAAAATAAATTTAATTTCTTATGGGTAACTGAGTTCCCACTTTTTGAATTTAGTGAAGAAGAGAATAGACTTGTAGCAATGCACCACCCATTCACTATGGTAATGGATGAAGATGTTGATGCATTTTTCAAAAATCCAGAGAACTGCCGTGCGAAAGCATATGACATAGTGTTAAATGGAAATGAGATAGGCGGAGGTTCTATAAGAATACACCAACCTGAAATTCAAGAACGAATGTTTGAAGTTTTAGGATTTACAAAAGAAAAAGCACATGAACAATTTGGGTTCTTGCTTGATGCATTTAAATATGGAGTGCCACCACATGGCGGACTTGCATATGGACTTGATAGAGTGGTTATGCTTATGGCTCATGCGAAGTCTATAAGAGAGGTTATTGCATTCCCTAAGACTAAGGATGCTAGCTGCTTGATGGTTAAAACCCCAAGCCCTGTGGATGAGAAACAGTTGAAAGAATTAAGTATTAAAGTAGATATTGATTAAGCATACGAATTTATTATGGATAATAAGCAGTTTGAAAAATCGTTAAAAGGGCTAAAGAAGTTAGATAAGAAAATAAAAGATGATGAGATAAAAAATAAATCAGTAGGATGCTTGTTACTAGTATTTATTCTTTTAATATTTTTTTCTTTATTATCGAAAGATGGCTGGGGAATTATAAATGGTGACTATAATATTATACTACTATTAATTTTTATAATTGCATTATATTTTATGTTTCTAGGTAAATAGCTTAATCAAAGTAATATTTTTAATTTTTTGAATTAAATTAAGTATTTTGATAAATTGTATAATTTGAATAGAGTGAATTTTTATGAACAGAAATGAATTTTTGAGAATTTTAAAAGAGTCATTGGAGATGTCATTAGAGAAAGATGCGATAAATGCGCAGCTTGACTACTATGACAAGTATATTTCTGATGAAATGAAAAAAGGTAAAACTGAAAAAGAAGTCATAGCAGAACTTGGCGACCCAAGACTTATAGCGAAGACCATAAAAACCGTCAATACTGGAGAAGGTATAAACAAGACATCATCTAATGAAAATGATTATAGCAATGATGATTACAGGTCACAAGGAGAGTCTTATAATAACCGTAGCGCAAATTCAGGAAATGGTGGCTTTAGAACTTATTATAGTTCCAACAGTGTTATTGGTTGCACAATAGCCTTCCTTGTATTTTTTATAATTGTCTATGGAATCTTGAGAATGTTTGGCAATATAGCATATGGAGTTGGAAGTTTGGCATTTAGTGGACCATTTGGTTTCTTGCTGGTTTGTGGTCTTTTGTATTTGCTATTTGGCGGAAGACGAAAATAATATTTTAAAATGATACAAAAAAATAAATGGCAGCGAGCCATTTATTTTTTATTTTATAATTATTATATTATTATTTAAGACTTGAGAATGGAATATAATTTAGTTTAACGTGATTTTCGAATCTCTTAGTGATTTCGTTGTATTCATCCTCAGTGGTCTTTTCCCATTTGTAGTCATCACCTTCTTTAGTGTGTGCGACAAACCAAGGATTCTTTTCGTCGGTATAGCCATCATATTTTACTCCGAGTTGGAAAGTAAAATCTGTGCTATTTGATTCAAGAATGTAAACGCTAAGTCCACTTGAGTCTGCGCCGTCAGAATACTCATTTTCAATCATTCCGCCTTTTGACACATAGTATCTATTTCTGTCCCAGCCACTAACTACATGAGCAGGCTTTCTATCTACCATTGTATACATATCATAAATTATACCTGCATAATTGGCATCATCAGATATTTCGCCGATCAGTAACTCGTCTATACCATCTACATTTACATCATAGTATACATAACCAACTTGGTCTATATAGTTGTCACTAGCAGTTTTTATTTCATTATACATCGGGCTCATGTTTTTGCTTTCAAGTTCATTTGAATCAACATCATTCTTTAATACGTCTAAGTGATTATTTAAAATGTCTTTGTATAGGTTTTCGCCCTTTGCGCCAGCGCCTACATCTATCTTTTCACCATTTAGACCAGTTACTGTTTTTGCAATGTCAAATCTTGCATCATACATTGCCTTATATTTAGCTGGCATATCAGATGAGTCAAAACCGAATTGCGATTCAGTAGGATAGCCAATGATAATGTCGTAGAGCTTCCCATCATTTAGTTTAAGTTCTCCATATTTTTCATGAGGCCCGCCTGCCCAGTCTTTAGGGTTTTCAAATGCACAAATCGCGAAGAGTAAGCCAGGGTTTCCTTTTTCAACACTTTCGTTATCATATAGTTCTATATATGTGTCAGATACTTTAGTAGTATATTGGTTGTCAAATTTGCTGTCAGGTGATATTGAAAATACTTTGTTGGATAAAACAACTTTGCTTGCTGAGTCACCACTACCAGCATTTTGCTCTGTTTTTGTGTTAGTAGTACAAGCTGTAAAAATTGTAACTACGCTTAAAGTTAAAACAAGAAGCATGATATTTGAAAATTTTTTCATATAAGTTTCCTTTCATAAAATCTATATTAATTATAGCACATTGTTAAAATCACGTAAAGTTGCAAATGCCAATATGCTGTGCTATCATATGCTTATGGGTAAACTCACATTTATTTTAATTTGTCATTTTGGACTTGAGAAAGTTCTAAAAAGTGAAGTTAGAAAGCTTGGGCTTGAATTGGCAGAGGGAACTGATGGTGAAGTAAGAGCTATTGGAACTATTGCTGACATACCAAGACTTAATTTTAATTTGAGAACTTGCGAACGTGTGATGATAGAGATTGCTTCATTTAAAGCCATGGAGCCAGACGAATTATTGGAAAATGCAAGACTTTGTGAGATAGAGAAGTTTGTGCCAGTTGATGGAGAGTTTTTAGTTACGAAAGCAAATCAGGATAAGAATTCTATCTTAAGGTCTTCACAGGCAAATCAAAAAACAGTAAAAAGGGCATTTGTAGATCGATTAAAAAAAGTATATAACACACAAGTTTTAACTGAGACTAGAGGCAAATATCCATTTAGAGTTAAGTTCAACAAAAATATTTGTAGTATAAGACTTGACACAACAGGCGACTCGCTTCATAAGAGAGGTTATAGAATAAAAGCTGGGCTTGCACCTATAGAAGAGACACTGGCAGCGGCACTTATAAAACTAACTGAGTTTAATAAAGACAAAGTTTTGATAGATCCATTTTGTGGCTCGGGAACTATACCAATAGAGGCTGCAATGATAGCAAGTAATATTCCGCCGTCAGTAGATAGAGCATTTGTGAGCGAAACTTGGGATGTAATAGCAAAAGAAGAGTGGAAGAAGGCGCGCATTGAAGCACTTGAAAATATTAATCAAGAGCGACTTACTATGAAAGAGATAAAAATATTTGGCTTTGATATAGATTCAAATATGATAAGAATTGCTAAGGAAAATGCAGAGAGGGCAGATGTGGCAGATTTAATTTATTTTGAAACCTGCCCAGTTAAAGATTTTTGGAATCTTAGTTGCATTAAGGAGCTTGATGGGGGAATAATTCTGAGTAATCCGCCATATGGAGAGAGGCTTGAAGATAGGGATACTATAGTGCCAATTTATAGAGACTTAAAAGTGGCGTATAGCAAACTGAAAAATTTTGATATGCATGTTATTACATCATTTGAAGACACTCCTAAAATATTGGGTAAAGAGACAAAGAACCGTAAACTTTATAATGGAATGATAAAGACATACTTATATAGTTATCTTCATTAATAAAGTGATTTTGTAAAGATAACATAGTAAAATAATACATATCTTATGTGCATATAGTCGAAAATGAGACCTAATGAAGGGCTCATTTTTATTTTGTGAACAAAATTTGTCGAAAATGTTGGAAAAGTCAAGAAAAAGTATACACTTAGGTGGTGCAAAAATCAGTGATTTTTGCTGGTAAAAGTTTAGCATTTTTGTAAAAGTTTTCCTTGTATTGCATAGGTGTTAAATAGTTTAGAGCTGAAGCTGGCCTTTCGTTG
>JAFSKG010000015.1 GCA_017449075.1 Lachnospiraceae bacterium | reverse complement strand
GCGGCGGCGGTGGTGCTGGCGGCGGCATTAACCCACTTTCAGGTGGCGGCAGCACAACAGCCAAAGACAACCAAGCAATCGCAAACGCACTCAACGCAAACGGAAGTTCTGCACAAGGAAGTTGGTTCTATAACCCACTTGATGATTCTTGGTCATTTGAATTAACAGGTAACTTTGCAATTGTTACATCAGGAAATAGAACAGCAGCAAATGGTTACTACTTAGTATCAAATTCAGTAGGAAATAATGCTTGGTACAAGTTCGATGAGAGAGGTAAGATGTTGACTGGATGGCAAGTTGAACAATCAGGCGTATACTACTTAAATGAAGATCCAACAAGCAGCACATTTGGTGCGATGATGTCAGGATGGGTATTCATAGATGGAAATTATTACTACTTTGGCAATGATGGAAGATTGGTTGTAAATGGAACAACCCCAGATGGATATGTTGTAGATGCAAATGGAGCAAGAATAGGCTTAGCAACTAATGTATCAGCACTTACAGCAACCATGGGTGGTGGACTTGAAGATGCAATGCCACTTGTAAACACAACAAACTTCTGGCAGTATATACAAGCAGTAAGAATTCAACACTTACAACAACTTCAATTACAACAGCAACAAATGCTAACAGTTCAATAACTATATGGGGGCGGGCACACCGCCCCTTTTTATTGCAGTAATTCCAAATATTGTGTATAATATCGTAGGGGCGAACACTGCGAGCCCGCGCCCGAGCGCTTTTTCCGAGCGGAGCGAAGGAAATGCGACAAAGTACCCTTGGGGTGAAAGGATTAATTATGAAAAATAAAAAATTACCACTCTCAGTAAAAATATTTGCAGGTCTTTTAATTGGAGTCATACTCGGACTCATAAGTGTCGAAGGAGGCATACTTGATTCAACTATTTTTACAGGCAATGCTGGTTCAGCACTCAACCTGCTTAAAGAATACATAAAACCAATAGGAGACATTTTCTTAAACTTACTTAAGTTTGTAGTTGTGCCTATTGTTTTGTTATCAATAATCACAGGAATCATTAGTTTGAGCGACATAAAGAAAGTTTGGTCTATAGGTATAAAGACTATTTTGTTTTATCTTTGCACAACTTTCGTGGCGCTTGTTATAGGAACTATCATTGCAACTATTTTCAAAAAAGGTTTTGTAATTCTTGATACAACAGGAGCTGAGTATCAAGCAAAAGAAGCTCAAAACTTTATAAAAGTCATTGCAGATATGTTCCCTACAAATATAGTTGCTCCACTTTTAAATGCATCTATGCTTCAAGTTATTGTTATAGCACTTTTTGTAGGATTTGCTATTATCATAGCAGGAGAGAAAGCACAACCATTTGCTAATTTAGTAGAATCAGCAAATGCAGTATTTATAGAAGTAATGGACATGATAATCCACTTCTCACCAATAGGCATCATATGTCTCATATCACCAGTTATAGCAGAAAATGGTCCAAAGATAATTGGTTCACTTGCACTTGTAATTGGTATTGCCTATGTAGGTTATGCACTTCATATGCTCATAACTTATTCAATCATGGTGGCAGGAATTGCAAAGGTAGACCCTGTGAAATTCTTTAGAGGCATCGCGCCAGCCATGGTTATGGCATTTTCAAGTGCATCATCAGTAGGAACTTTACCACTCAACATTGATTGCACAAAAAAACTTGGTGGTAGAAAAGATATAGTTTCATTTGTACTTCCACTTGGTGCTACAATCAACATGGATGGAACAGCAATTTACCAAGCAGTGTGTACAGTATTTATAGCAACTTGCTATGGAGTAAACCTCTCTATGTCACAAATTTTAACTGTTATAGTGACGGCAACTATTGCTTCAATCGGTACTGCCGGTGTGCCAGGAGCAGGAGTTGTCATGCTCGCTATGGTTCTCCAAGCAGTAGGTCTTCCAGTAGATGGTATAGCACTTGTGCTTGGTGTAGATAGAATATTTGATATGGGTAGAACAGTAGTTAATATAACAGGTGACTCAGCATGCGCTCTCTGTGTCTCAGCCCTCGAAACCAAAAAATAACAACCCGTAGGGGCGGATATCATCCGTCCGCATCGTAGGGGCGAATGCTTGCAGAGCCCAAATGTATTATGATAAATAACGAAAATAACAAAAAAAATAATTTAATAGCTTTAGGCCTAAGTCTCTTAGGCTTCGCCTTTTTAGTCTACTACATCTTCCGCGCCTCACTCGACGTGGTTGCTAGTGACTACATAAGAATTATCAATTACTATCTTGAAGATGTAACCGATTTAAAATATCTCTTGTCTTGGGAAGGCATATCTCGAATTCCATTTACCTTTCTCGCAAGATATATAAATGTCACATACTTTAAGTACTCAGTTCACTTTGATAGGATACTTGGAATTTTTGGGCTAGTGTTATTCAATTTTGTAGTTGTAAAGTATATATTAAATACATTTAAATCAAGACTCATAAAGTCAATCGCAAGTGTTGTAGTGACATTTATCTCGTTTTCACTTATGTCTTGGGAGATGATTCTAAATGGTACTGGTTATGCACATTTTCTCATGGTGGGAATAATTGCACTTGTATTTTATTTATTTGATAGAATTAGCAAGAGAACAAAGACCATCATGACACTTGAAAATATAGATAGTTCAGATTTAAAGTATTATGGGAATAAAAAAGAGAACAATCGATTAAGTAATATGGTGGCACTTATTGACACAAGTCAACTTCAAAGAAAGAACCTAAGGGCACATTTTTTTGTATATCTTTTGACGGCAGTAGGATCGCTCTGCTTTGGTGGTTCGTATTCAGTGTCATTTTTATGCACACTAATTTTCTTTTCGGCAATAGAAATTTTTACATTTATAGCAATTAGAAATAAATATAATAAGGGCGAGATGGATGCGTTTGACTCAGATAAAGATTTGTATGAAGGTTTTAAAGAGCAGTACAATAATCAAGAAATAAGAAACTTTGGTAAGTTTAAAGGTGAAAAATATAGCACAGTAAACAATGAATCAACCTTCAAAATATTTTTTAAATTCCTTATACTTATAATAATATCTATTATCTGCCTTTCGTGTTATTTTAAGAGTAACAATACTGGTGAGGCACTAATACCTGTAGGATTCCAAGATATAACACTTTTGGAACTTATTGCAAAAGACCCAAAGTTCCCTATTAGGTTTTTGTTAAAGAGTCTTGCAAGTAGTGTTATAGGTGTTGAGACTTTTGACTATGCTATAGCATTTAAAACTATAGACGAAAAAATGATTTTACTCATTGGTGCAATATATGTGCTAATTATATTTATAACTATATTTGTTCTTGTGGTAAATATTTTCTCAAGAGATTCGTCAAAAATGAATATTTTTGATTTGAATTCATACAACAATATTTTTCCTTTAATGTTTGTCGTATATGGTGCTGCAAACTATGCTTTGGTATTTTTGGCAAGATATCCATTTGTAAGGGATGAATATGGCATGTCAAGTCGTTATGGCATACAGTATATGTTTTTCACGATTGGAATTATACTTATACTGGCACTATTTATAGATAGAACAGTATATTATAAGAATTATTATATAATAAACAAAAAAGAGTTAAAACTTTCCAAGAGTTATCTTAAGAGAAGAGAAAAACTTATAGAAGAAGGGAAAATCAAAGTTGCTGAACCTAAGGTATCAAAATTCAATGTGGTGGTTTTAATCATAAGCGTAGTGTCCGTAGGATTCTTATTATTTGGCCACATCACTACAACTACCGATGAGATATTTAAAGCAGACTATAGAAAGATAGTCTATACTGATTTAGTTGAGAAGGCAAAAAATTATACTCAATTAACTGACGAAGAGTTGGAGAATGCATTTGAGTATAGGAGAAATCCCGACCACATCCGCTCGGCGCTCTATACCCTCAAAAAGCAGCACTTAAATATCTTTAAATAATAATATTTGCAACTCTCTTCGAAAATAGGTCGCAAAAACAAGATTTTCTAGCAAAGCGCTGCCTCGTTTTTTGCAAGAGTTTTGCAAACTCGCTACGCTCAAACAGTGCTAAAACTCTAAGCAAAAAAACTTCGTCATCGTTTGAGAAAATCAGTTTTTGCTCCAACTATTTTCTTGAGAGAGTTGCAAATATAATAGAAAAAATATTTATAGTAATAGAGAGTAGGGGCGAATGCTTGCAGAGCCCATTGTAGGGGCGAAGTTTACGAGCCCGAAAGGATTAAAATGAAAGTAGTAATTTTAGCCGGTGGCTTCGGCACACGCATTAGCGAAGAAAGCCATCTAAAACCAAAACCAATGGTTGAGATAGGCGACATGCCTATCCTTTGGCATATCATGAAATATTATAGTAGTTTTGGCTTTGATGATTTTATCATTTGCCTTGGCTACAAACAGTATGTGATTAAAGAATTTTTTGCTGATTATTTTTTGCACACTTCAGATGTTACTATTGATTTAGAAAATAATGAGTTAAAAGTTCTAAATAAAAATGGAGAGAAGTGGAAAGTAACTTTGATTGATACAGGTCTCAACACTATGACAGGTGGCCGTATCAAGAGAGTGCTTGACTATATACCTGACGATAATTTCCTACTTACTTATGGCGACGGACTTTCAAACATAGATATAAATAAACTTTTAGAATTCCATAAGTCACATGGTAAAATTGCAACTATTTCCACAGTGTCTATAGCAAATATGAAAGGTGTGCTTGATATAGATGATAATGGTGTGATCACTTCATTTAGAGAGAAACAAGACAATGATGCAGCCATAATAAATGGTGGCTACATGGTTATAAATAAAAAGATAAAAGACTACATAGCTGGGGACAGCACCGCGCTTGAGAAAGAACCTTTTGAAAAACTCACAGCTGATAGACAGCTTATGAGTTTCAGACACACAGGTTTCTGGCAGTGTATGGATACGCAGAGGGAGATGAAGCTTCTAAATCAACTATGGAATGAGGGCAAAGCACCTTGGAAGGTGTGGTAAGTCCGTAGGGGCGAACGCTTGCGGAGCCCGAAAGGAACAAATGTTAAAATTTTCAGAATTAAAAAAATATTATAACGGAAAGAAAGTTTTAGTAACCGGCCACACAGGTTTCAAGGGTTCATACATGTGTGTGCTTCTCAAATACCTTGGTGCGAAAGTCTACGGCTACTCATTGAAACCTGAGAAGGGAAGTCTATACGAGTTAATTCAAAAAGGTGCAAAAAAATATCGTAGTGCTGAACTTCGCGGTCCGCTCGTCGCAGGTGAAACTTTTGCCGACATCCGCGATGCAAAAAAACTTACAGCATTTGTTAAAAAAGTAAAGCCTGATTATATTCTTCATATGGCAGCTCAGCCACTTGTACTAAAGGGCTATGAAGAACCAAGATATACATATGAAGTAAATGTGATTGGCACAGTAAACCTAATGGAAGCCATCCGCCAAACTTTTTCTAGACATGGCATACTCTCAAAAATTCATCGTAGGGGCGAAGTTTGCGATCCCGTATCGATATTAAATGTCACTACCGACAAAGTTTACGAAAACAACGACCTATCAAACTATGCCTTTAAAGAGCATGATAAACTTTGTGGTCGCGACCCATATGCTAATTCTAAATCTTGCTCAGAACTTGTGACCTATGCGTATGACAAATCATTTTTTAGTAACAAAGACATTTTTAGAATTTCGACAGCTCGTGCAGGTAATGTAATAGGCGGCGGAGACTTAAATGAAAATAGAATAATACCTGATTGCTATCGCTCAATTAAAAATAAAAAAGAAATGGTTATAAGAAATCCTAAAAGCATAAGACCATATCAATTTGTTCTTGAGCCACTTATTTTATACCTAAACATCATGGCAATGCAAAAGAAAAACAAAAAGTATGAAGGAAATTACAACATAGGACCTGATAAGAAAGCTTGCCTTACTACAGAAGTACTAACAAAAAAATTCTTTGACGCATGGATTCATAATGTAGGGGCGAATGTTGCCGTAGGGGCGAATGTTGCCGTAGGGGCGAAGTTTACGAGCCCTCACGAATCCAAATTTCTTCGCCTCGACAATTCACTCATCAAAAAGACATTTAATTATAAAGAGATATTTGACATGGACAGCACCATGAGGTGTACTACAAAGGTGTACTCCGATATGCTTCATAAGAAAAATATTTATCAAAGCATTATAGAAGTTATAAAAGATTACATATCGTAGGGGCAATAAAAAATAGGAGCATTGACTCCTATTTTTTTGTTTTGAGACAGGCTGCTGTCCCCCATGATAGTTTATTCACATTGTTTCTCTTTTTGATAGTTATTTACATCCTTAAAGAATGATATTACAACGAGCATGACAAGTATTGCACCAGGGAAACCAAATATTACCGCGACATTTTGCAAATTATTTGCAGTCCCTTCCGAGAAAATAAGTGCCACAGGGAAGAGGATAAGTAAGATTGCCCAAAGCTGCTTTATAAAACTATGTGGTGCTTCATCATTTGACAGGTTCTTATATGAGTAGTATGAGCAAGTAAGAGATATTGAGTCAAAACTTGTAGCGTTGAAACATATCATTGAAATTATAAGTATAAGAAGTGCAACTTTTGGGAATGGTAATGTATTTATGATTTCACTAATTACATTGTAGGCATTGCCGGTTGTGTTGTAGATATTTATCAAATCAATCTTGTTGAAAATTTGTATTGACTCAGAGTAGTTTGAGAGAACTGAGAAGCAGAGCACTGAGCCTGGCATAGCAAATGCCAGACCGCCAAGTATAGTTTGCCTTATAGTTCTACCACGACTTATGACTCCGATGAAAAATGGAACAGTAATTGCCCAAGTGAGCCAGAATGCATTATAAAAAACACAGTAGTCTTGGACGAATGTACTCTGTCTTGTTGGGTCAATATCAGTAAATATTAGGAATAAATTATGACATAGAAGTCCGATTTGTTTAAATGTGTTCTCAAGAATGAATTGAGCCTGGCCGCCAAGTAAAAATACATAGAGAATGAAAACAAGAAATACATAAATACAAATACTTGATAAAAACTTGATTCCTCTTAGACCATTTGCAAGAGAGATACTATATATGACACAAATAAGTATAAGTAAAACGATTGTAGTTATATGATTGGCAGGTATGCCAAATAAACTATTTAAGCAAACAGTGATTACTGGCACTGTGAAAGTAAGAGAGCAAGCCACGGCAGCAATTATTGCCATAGTTGCAAATATATCTATAATTTTTCCTATAACTCCATCAGCATATTTTCCGATGAGTGGTCTTATAGCTTCGCTATATTTTTGTTTACTTCTATTTCTTACATGCATCATAAATGCGAAGCAAGTTCCAACTACAAGATATTCCCAGAAGTTTGCCCAAAAGAAAAATGAATAGACATTTGAAAAATCAAATGGGTTGCCTTTTGATATGATGTAGGCTTCCTGCGAATAGTTAAGCCACTCAGTAAATCCATAGTAGAGTATGTCGGCAGCCATACCACAGCAAAACATCATGGCACCCCAACCCCAGAAAGAAAATGCTGGCTTTTCGCCTGGCTTGCCAAGAACGATATTTCCATATTTAGAGAATGATAAGAAGATTGCAATTAAAAATAATGCAAAGCTCACAAAGAGATATACAAGTGACATCTTATCTCTAAAAAATGGATTGAGTATTGTGAAAAATTCATTGGTCTCATTTGGCCTTAAAAATAGAAAGAGACATATGAGGAGTATGAGAGCAAATGGCACAATGATGATTGGTAAGTCAAGTTTCTTTGACTCTTCTTTAAAATTCATAGAACCTCCTAAAACTCATTTTGACTTTATAAAATGTTGTTAATCACTTATGTTCAAAATAATCAAAATTTTCTTATTTTTGAACATTATAGCAAAACTCCATATTTTTGTCAATGATTATATTTTAAGAAATATGCTGCCTTTATTGACATATAATATACTTATGCTATAATGTTCATAGCACATAAAATTTTGAGATATATGAACATTGTGAACAATTATGAATTTAAAATTTTTAATAACAAGATCAATATTTGAAAATAGCAACATAACCCAGAGAGAACTTTCGAGCAAGTTCAAGGTTTCGCTTGGAAAGATAAATTTGACTATGAAAGAGTTAGTAGATGACAAACTTATAGTTAAAAAGGATGATAATTATAAGCTTACTGCGAGCGGAAAAAACTTTCTTGAAAAACATAAAGTTGATGGCGCTGTTATATTTGCTTGCGGCATGGGAATTAGGCTTGCCCCACTTACTTATGATACGCCAAAATCATTTATCACCATAAAAGGCAAGCGAATGATTGAAAGACAAATAGAACAGTTGATAGAAGCTGGCATTAGCGACATAACTATAATGGTGGGGTACCTAAAAGAAAAATTCGATTATCTCATAGATAAGTACGGAGTAAAACTTGTCTATAATAGAGAATACAAATACAAAAATACTTTATCAACTTTCTATGTGGCAAGAGAGATTCTAAGAAATAAAAATATGTATATCTGCGTTTCTGATGTATATATAGAAGAAAATATTTATCATAGATACGAGGTGGAGCCATATTATATAGGTGCATTTTATGAAGACTGTAAAAATGAATGGCGATACATAGTAAATAGCAAGAATGAGATAAAGTCAGTTGTAGTTGGTGGAAAGAACGATTATTGTCTTGTCGGACCATGCTTTTTGACAAAGGAATTTTCTCATAAATTCATACCGATGATAGAAACGTACTATAATAAGACATCCACAGACAATTTCTATTGGGAAGATGTACTGGTTCAAAATTTTGCAAAGTTACCAAAGATGTATTTATATAAACTTGATAAAGGTATTATTTTTGAGTTTGATACTTTGCAAGATATAAAGAACTTTGATCACGAAATAGAGTCCTATGGCTCAAAGGCAGTATCATTTGTCTCAGAGACATTTCATATAAAAGATAGTGAAGTTAAAAATATTACCTGCGTAAAAGAGGGCATGACCAATCGCTCATATAGATTTACCTATGATGGGACAGAGTATTTTGCAAGAGTACCAGGCGACAATACAGATGAGTTTATAAGTAGGAAAAGTGAAGGAGAGATATTAGACAAACTTCAAAGTAAAGGCATTACAGAAGAGGTGATTTATTTTGATAAAAAGACTGGATACAAAATATCAAAGAGTATTAAAAATGCAAGAAACCTCAACATAGAAAACAAAAAAGAACTTGAAAAATGCATGGCGCTATATAGAAAGTTTCACTCTCTTGGTATAAAGGTAAAAGCAACTTGCAATATGACTACTAAAATTGACGAGTATTTAAATATTATAAAACAAAAAAATATCATAGTGCCATACGAAGATTTTGATAAAATAGTAAAAGAAGAGCAGGAGATAAAAAAGAGACTAACTAAAATGAAAAGACCTGAGACCTTATGTCACGGTGACCCAAATCCATATAATGTCCTTGTTACAAAAGACAGCATGAAATTAATTGATTTTGAGTATGGTGGCATGGCGGATCCAATTTCTGACATTGCACTTTTTGGCGTATATGTGGGCTTTGATGAAGAGAAGACATTTGAACTTTACAAGATGTATAAAAAGGCAAAAGGAAAGAGCAGTTTCTTGCCAAAAAGTGACAAGGATGCAAAAATATTAATCGCATACTATATGATACTTAGCGGTTTCTACAATGCAGTCTGGGCCATAGTTAGAGGAGCTCTCGGTGAGGCTGATTATGGAACATTTGGAATGAATGGTTATAGGGCATTCAAAAATCTAATCACAAAAATTTCACATAAATAAGTGAATCTTATTAAAACTTATGCTATAATATCGTAGGGGCGAATGCTTGCAGAGCCCGAAAGGAAAATTATGAGAAAAAAATTATTAGTTCTTACAACTGCAATTTTATTTTCAGTCATTACACTCAGTAGTGCTGTCTTTGCAGATTGGTATAAAGATAATAATAAATATAAATATTTTAATTCTGCAGCAGGCCAATATGTCGTAAACAATTGGCTGCAGACAGGTAATGGCTTCTACTATTTTGATGCATATGGATATGCTGTTACAGGCTGGTATCTTATAAATGGAAAATATTATTTTTTTGATGAGAATGGCTTGATGCAAATTGGATTTATTGAATCAAACGGAAAGAAATATTATTTGAATCCAAGTGATGGCCAGATGGTAACTGGATGGGTACAAACTTATACAGATGGAGTATTAGATTATTATTATTTTGGAGATGATGGAGTTATGTTTACTGGATGGAATAAAATCGGAAATGCATGGTTTTATTTCTATGATGGCAAATGCCTCGTTGATACATTTGCAGCAGTAAATGGAATTTGGTATCACTTTGGAGTAAATGGTGCGATGGATACAGGCTGGGTGAATTCAAATGGAAAGATGTTTTATTTCAATGTAAGCAATGGATCTCTTACAAAGGGATGGATTCAAGACCAAAGTGGAAATGAATATTATTTATCAGAAGTTGATGGAAGCCTAGCTGTAAATACAACTCTGCAAATAGGTGGATCATATTATACATTTGATTCACAAGGAAGATGTATAAGTAAGAATCAAGATTCATTTATAGGTAATTTGGGTGGTAACACAAATTATTCATCAACTGGATTACTTGGCATACAAGGTACAGAATCAGTTTATGGTGTAAATATTGGAGTGTCACCAGGTAGTGGAGCTGGGTATGGTGGAATCACAAGTTTCCAACAAGAGTATGAGCAAAGACAACCTTTGAAAGCAGGATCAACTGCAGGTCCACAATAATGAAAATACTTGTAGCGATGTCAGGCGGTGTTGACTCAACTGTCACCGCTCACATACTAAAAAAACAAGGTTACGAAGTTGTTGGCGTACATTTTAATTTCGTAGGGGGCGAAGCTTGCGAGCCCGAGTTAGAAGACATCGCCCACACCCTCGGCATCAAAATTATATATTGCGACTTTCGCTCTGAATTTCGTGACAAAATTATAAAATCATTTGTAGAAGATTATGAACGCGGCATAACTCCAAATCCATGTGCAATTTGCAATGCGACTATGAAGTTTGAAAAACTACTTGAAGTTATGAAAGAAGAAAACTGCAACATGGTTGCCACCGGCCATTATGCCAATATCGACATCGTAGGGGCGGATACAACCATAGGGGCGAAGCTTGCGAGCCCGCACCGCTACTGTATTAAAAAAAGTACTAATCAACAAAAAGACCAATCCTACATGCTCTACCGACTTAATCAAGAGCAATTATCTCATATAATATTCCCGCTCAGTAACATGGATAAAACTGATGTAAGAAAGATTGCGACAGAGCTCAATCTTAAAGTCGCAAATAAAAAGGACTCGCAAGATGTCTGCTTTATAAATGACACTGATTACAAAGAATTTATCAAACGCTACGAATTCGGCGACGATTACAAAGAGAAAATCGCTCGAGGTCTTCTGAAAGAAGAAGAGATACTAAGTAGACCGTATTTTAAAAAAGGTGAATTTGTAGATTTAGAAGGTAATGTGTTGGGATTCCACAATGGCATCATCAACTACACTATAGGTCAAAGAAAAGGTTTAAATATAGCTTTTGGCGAGAGAAAATTCGTTGTAAGAATAGATGCGGAAAAGAACCAAGTTATACTTGGTGGCAATGACGACCTCATGTCGTCAGATTTTACTATACGAGATGTAGTTTACAGCGGTCATGATGAAAATGTCATAGGTAAAAAGTTTTATGCAAAACTTAGGTATCGTCATGATGGCACCCTCTGCGAAATTGTAGGGGCGAACGCTTGCGGAGCCCTCGTAGGGGCGGATACCATCCGCCCGCGTCGTATGGGCGAGCTACGCGAGCCCAATATACTTACTTGCCACCTCTCGTCTCCAGTCCGCGCCATCACACCTGGCCAGTCGGCAGTATTCTATGATGAAGATGGCAGAGTGATGTTCGGTGGCATAATAATTTAGGGGCGGATACTAAAGTAGTAGGGGCGAAACAGTTCACAGGACTGTTTCGCACTTGCGGAGCCCGAAAAGAGTATGAATAAATTTAATGTAAAAATTATAATATTAATAGTAACTTCTTTGCTCTGCTCAACCCTCATTTCCTGCTCAAATAATAGAAGAAGTGAAATTACTTTATCGCAAGAAAATGAAATTACAGAAACATTTCTCATTGAGAGTAATGATGATAATAATGTCAATAATACTATAGAAAACTTAGAAACAGATTCTGACGATTTAAGTGATAAATCTGAAATTTACACCACCCACAAGATTTACCTCGACTTTACAGCTCCCTACGCCACCTACTCTATAATAAATGACGGCTATGCAGTTCTCTATCAACTTAAGAAGAATAAAGTTTCAAATTATAAAAATAAAACCATCGCAGTAAATGCAGGCCACGGCACTAAAGGTGGTGCTACTGTTAAGACATTTGCTCATCCGGATTTTTCTCCAAAAGTTACTGGCGGTTCGAATGCAGCAGGCTCCATCTTATCGGCAGCGGTCTCTGCAGGAATGACATTTGAAAATGGAATGACAGAGGCGAATGCAAATCTTGTAGTAGCATATCTGCTTAAAGATAAACTTCTTGATAATGGTTACTCAGTTCTTATGATAAGAGAAAATGACGACTGCCGACTTGACAACATAGCGAGAACTGTAATAGCAAATGAAAATGCAGATGCGCACGTGTCAATTCATTTTGATTCTACAACCAATGATAAAGGAATATTTTATATAGTTCCATATAATGATGCAAACTATCTCAATATGGAACCATTAAAATCAAATGCAAAAAATATAAAAGCACTCGGAGATAGTATCATAAAAGCCTATAAAGATATGGGAGAAAAGATTTGGAAGGATAGAGGAACTTTGCAAGGAGATTTAACTCAACTTTCGTTTTCTACAAATGCGAGTGTTGATATAGAACTTGGCGACAGAAAAACAGAAGTTACAAAAGAGAAGGCAGAAATTTTTGCCGAAGGTCTCGCCCGCGGCATCGATAATTATTTCACCCCATAACCATAGGGGCGAATGCTTGCAGAGCCCTCATAAAAAAAAATATATTATGAAAAAATTATTTACAATTTTATTATTAGTAATTCTTTCAACCTCCTGCACCAGCAAAGTAGTCAGTGACTTAGAAGAGTCACCTACATTTATGTTGGAACCCGCAAACCAATTTGCAGTTGACAAGGAAACTATGGTTGAGACGCAGGAGCCAACCAAGGCACATAGAGAGTATCCTGCAGATTTTAAACTATCACCAGACCTTGAGGTTGTGATAGGAGAAAAACAGTACCTTACAAAAATTAACTATATATATAACAACATCGACAAATTTGCTAACTCAAGTATTATAGTAGAAGGCATGTATGGATGGTATAAATCATGGGACGAAACTTTCGAATTTCCTATGGTTTATAGAAATGGTCCAGCTGAATATGGCGATGATCAATATGGAGGTTTTTATCTAGTTAATATCAATCAAGACGCCTATCACCTAAATGACTGGATAAGGGTAAAAGGCAAGCCCTTTCTGTACGATCATACTGATTCAGAGGGCGAACTCCAGAAATTTCTATTTTTAGTGGTTGAGCAGATAGAAATCCTGCCTCTTAAGGAAAGAAAGGCTGAAATGGTCAATAATTAGTGGCTAAAAACACTTGCAAAAGGCTCAAAAATAGTGTATCATTAGTAGGCGCGGTAAAACCGCCATGTTTTTATTGTAAAAGGGAAAAATCATGAAAAAGATAAGATTATTTCTGACAATTTTATTTGCGATTTCATTTGTATTTTTATGTACATTAGTTTCGCATGCAGCAGGATGGGTTGATGATGGAGGCGGAAACTGGTCATATGTAGATAGAGAAGGATTTTATGTAACTGAAACGATAAAAGCTTCAGGCAATGATAAATATTATCTTGATGAATTTGGCATAATGGTAAGAGACTATCTATTAGAGAATTATAACGATGCAATTTACTATTTTGATGATACTGGTAAGATGGTTACAAATACTTGGGTTGCAGTTGAACCATCTCAAGTTTATAATCCTATGGATAACCCTCCAACAATTTATCTTTATTACTTTGGGGCAAATGGTAAGGCATATAAGTCAAGACAAGGTGTAAAAAGATATACTATTGATGGAAAGAAATATTTGTTTAATGAAAATGGACAAATGCTCTCTGGATGGATAAATGAAGAAGGTGAAAGATGGGATGAGTATCAATCAGAGGATGATCCTTTTGATGGGTTCTGTTACTATGCAGGAGATGAGACTGACGGAGTTCTTCGTGAAGGTTGGACATCATATGAAGATGGATCTGTACAGGATAAGTACTATATGAAGTTAACTCTTTGGTTCTATTTTAAGAGTACAGATAATAAAAAAATTCAAGCTGAAAATGAAAATGAATTAAAGACAAAAGTAATAAATGGTAGAACTTATGCCTTCGATGACAAAGGTGTCATGGCAGTAGGATGGGATTCAGACCTTCTTGATGTTAATAATGAAGATTCTAGCATACGATCTAAAAAGTACTATGTAGAAGAAGAAGGCGACGATATGGGACGTAATACTAAGAGAGAGTGGTTCTTTGCAGTGCCTTCTATGAAGCAAAATCTTGATGATCATGATCAAGAAATAGAGAGATGGTTCTACGCACAAGGTAGTGGTGAAGTATTAAAAGGAATAATGAAAAAAGTCAACAAAGACTATTATGTGTTCAATAAAGAAGGTATCATGAAATCTGGACTCTGTGTCATCAATAAGCAGACAAGAGAGTATGTAGATAGCATAGATGCGGAAAGAACAGATGGTAAAGATTTCATTATAAGCAGGCACTATATAAGTACAGATAAGACTTCAAATGCAAAAGAGTTTGAAATATTTGATGACAAAGAACAAATATTATTTTTCTTTAGAGATGATGAGGTTGAGGATAAAGCAAACTTTGGAAAGAGAAAACTTGGCGAGTCGGATGTAGCTTTCGGAGATGATGATTATAAGTTCGTAAGTCGTTCAAGCGGAGAATATGAAGGATTAAAGAGCAAGAGATATTATCAGGCCGGTATGCTTCTTCAACCGGATCCAACTATCAACATGGGTGTGGTGCTTGTAGGATATTCAAAGAGTACTACAGGTGAGACGATAGACGAACCTCTTCAGTACAATAATTCAACAAATGCGTGGGCTAATCCAGATACTAACCATAACAATATATTGAGCGATTATATAGTTAGTGAAGATTTTGAAAAATTATATAATGATTATGGCGTAGTACCTG
Organism: Lachnospiraceae bacterium; assembly: GCA_017449075.1. Taxonomy (GTDB): domain Bacteria; phylum Bacillota; class Clostridia; order Lachnospirales; family Lachnospiraceae; genus UBA3633. The sequence goes on along the minus strand of JAFSKG010000015.1, from coordinate 42,432 downwards.
CCTTTATGGCTGTAAACCCAAAGGGTACAAGATTCAATAGGTCAAATAGAGTAAAAAAAGACAAAAACGGAAGATATTGGCTTATAGGACAAGATGGTATGCTTATTAATGTATATGAGGTCCCTATAAGATATAATAGACAGGAAGGTTGGCAATTCAAGAGTGAGAGCAGCTTAAATGCTAAGGCAAAAGTAAGGACTCAGTGGATAAAATTTGGCACTAAGGACGAATATGACAAAACATGTAAATACAGCAAAATTGACCCAGGTGACTATGCGTTAAGACTAGATGATACTTACTGCCTAAATTTCCGCTTTACCGACTAAAAAAGAGGCTTTTAAGCCTCTTTTTTCATGTAAGAAAATTGTAAGTAAATCTTATAAAAAAATATATTGAAAAAAGGCACTCCGTATACTATTATTACCATATCAACTAAGTGTACAGCTTAGAAATTAAAAAAAGGAGATTTAAATCTTATGAAGAAACAAACAAAACTCGGCTTAGTTTTAGCTGCAGCAGCCGTTATTTCTGTTTCAGTTGCTTCACTTGTATCTGCAAGAGGTTGGGTACAAAATGGTGCTGACTGGTACTATGTAAATAATGACGGTGAGTATGTAACTGATACTATCCAATCTTCAGGAAACTCTAAATTCTATCTTGGTGAAGATGGAACTATGCAAAGAGATTACTTCCTTGAGGATTACAATGAAAACACTTACTACTTTGGAACAAATGGTGCCATGGTTACTAACACATGGGTAGCTATTGATTCTACAAGAGTAGGTAACACTGATGATTATGTACCAGATAATTACTGGTATTATTTCCAAGCTTCAGGAAAAGCTATGAAAGGTACTGGAGAAAAAGGAAAGAAAGCAACAATCGATGGAAAGAAGTACGTATTCAATGAGTACGGACAAATGGCTGTTGGTTGGTTCGGCGAAGATGGAAAGACTTTCGCAGAAGATGAAGAGAACCCATTTGCAAACGCTGTATATTATGCAGGCGGAGACAATGATGGAGTTCTTCGTACAGGTTGGTTAACATATTATGATGGTTACAGCGATCAAGGAGATTTCTCTGCAGCTGTAGACTACACTAACCTTTATTTCTATTTCAACCCTTCAAGTTGCAAGAAGACTGGATGGAATTCAAGTGACCAAGAAGGTGAATTCGTTACTAAGAAAATCAATGGAAGAACATATGCTTTCAACAATGAAGGTGTTATGATTTCTCAATGGGATGTATACGAAGATGGTAGATGGGACAACTTAGATGGTAAAGTAGTTTACTTCTCAGGTGAAGATGATGGTCACCAAGTTAAGAAGGGATGGGTATATGCAGTTCCATCTGGATCTATTGATTCTAGTAAACACGATGATGACGAAGAAGTTTATATGTATTTCTTATCATCAGGTGATTCTGTAAGAGATCAATTTAAGAAAATCAATGGTAAGTGGTATGCATTCAATGAAAAAGGCATAATGAAGACTGGATTAGTTATCTGGTGTCCAGCTGAGACAGAAGATGCTACTGTTAGTTTCCCTAATGGAGAAGCTGGTTCTGTTAAGTTTATCAACACAGTTGATAGCGACTATGCTGAAGGTGATGATATAGCTAAGTGGGGTCTTTTACAAACAGATGCTAGCCAATATATCCAAGTTGATGAAAATGGTGTAGTTGAGTATGTATTTGATACAAACAAGGCTGATCAAGGTAATGCAAGATTAACTGTAGGCGCCGATGAATTAAAATTACACTTATTCGGAGATGACGGTGCAAGAAAGACTGGTTCATCAAATACTATAGAGTTCAATGACAAAACTTATACATTTGGATCTAATACTGGTGGTAACTATGTATCAGGTGCAAGACAAAAGAAATACTATGCATTAGGACTTCAACTTAAGGCAGATCCAGATATCAGATATGGTATCTACAACACTGCTTCTTCTGCATCAGTAAATGCTGCTGGTCAAGAATATGGTATGTTCCAATTCCAAAGCACAGATAGTGGTAAAGGTTTAGGTCTTTATAAGTGGAACTTAGAGAATAACACTTACCAAGTTCTTACTACTGGTGGTGCTCTTCAAAAGGGTAACAACGGTGCTAAGAAGGATGCTGATGGAAACTATTGGTTAATTCACAAAGGTGATGGAAACTACTTAAGAGGTATTTGGGATCGTGAGGTTAATTTCTCAAGATCATTCAACTCTTTCGTTACAAAAACAGTTCAAATTCCAGATGGTATGACACTTGTGAATGGTGCTTACTACGATATCTGTGATGCAACAATGTCAGAACTTAAATTAGCTCTTCCTGATTCAGAAGCAGATTTCAATGCTCCTAGATGGAGATGTGTAATCGAATCAAGAGATAATGGACGTGATTCAGTTCACTTTGTATATAGATATCAATGGTCAGGATATGGCTATAAGACAGATTACGGCGAGAAGAATAAATACATCCCAATGGGTATGATTGATAACGCTGGTGGTACTGTAACAACAAGATTCTTAGAGGTTCAAGATGCATGTGAAACTGAATGGGGTATGACTGAGGAAGAGGCTACAAGAATTATAGATAAGTATCTTGTAAAACCAAACAATGATCACTTCTTAAACTGCTTATGGTATAGTGGCGCTAAGAAGTATAGCCATCGTTAATTTATAACGATTGGTTAATATAAAAAATCTCGACCTTCGGGTCGGGATTTTTTTGTTAAATTTTATTATTGACAATTAATTTATTTTATGGTATAAAATAAGTGAGAAAAATATGCGAGTTATCGCTACTCTGTAAAGGCGAACTATAATTCAGTGTGTTTCACCACCGAAAGTGTGAACTATAATACAGTGTGTTTCGCCACCGTAAGTGCGAACTATAATACAGGCGGAGAGAAATCTTCGCCTTTTTTTGTAAAGGAGAAGAATGGTTAAGTTTTATGATATTGATGAAAAATATATAGATTATCTAAAAAAATTTGATAGCAAAATTCCTAATGTGAGATATGTTTCAAACAACAAATTTGTTACTGGCATTCTATTAAGTATTAGCAATTATGAATATTATGCCCCTGTTTCATCTTTTAATATAAAACAAAGAACTAATTTTATAATTAGAGATTATGACAATAAAGCATTAAGCTCTATAAGATTTTGTTTTATGTTTCCTGTTCCAACAACGATAAAAAATAAGGTTTTAACTTTAAAAGATTTTTCAAAAGAAACGACTCAAAACCAAATTTTTTTGAGAAAAGAATTAAATTATGTTAATAGAAATATTGATAAAATATTAAAACAAGCTAAAAGTGTGTATGAAAAAAGAATTAGTAATCAACAAACGTATATTATTAATTGCTGTGACTTTAAACTTTTAGAAGAAAAGTGTAAATTATATATTCCATAATTTTAATTTAAATTAGAAGAAGGCATTATATGGCAAATAAATCCAAAATTAAAATAGAAAAGAAAGTATAAGTATGACAGCGTTGAAAGAAAAAGTAAGTAAATACAAGTTAATTTCATGGATTATTATCGCAACAGGCATATTGCTGCGATTACTTTTTATTGGAAGATTCCCAGTAGGTCTTAACTGCGATGAAGCATCGACATCATATGATGCATATGCGATATTAAATACGCTTTGCGATAGAAATGGTAACATCTTGCCAGTTTATCCACTCGCCTGGGGTAGCGGTCAAAGTGCACTTTATATGTATCTAAGCATACCATTTATAAAATTGCTTGGATTAAATATTTTTGCGACAAGACTTCCGATGGTTATCATTTCGTCAATAAGCCTTATTGTATTTTATAAGATGCTGAATCTCATAGATATTGATAAGAGAAATAAATTCTTTAATGTTTTTGCATTACTCTTTTTTGTTTTAAATCCATGGCATATAATGAAGAGTAGGTGGGGGCTAGACTGCAATATCTTGCCTGATATGGTTCTTTTCTCTATATATTTTATACTTAAATTTATTTATGAAAAGAAAGAAAAACATTTCTATATTGGGTTTATTTTACTTGCCGTTTCCGCCTATAGCTATATAGTTGCAGTGCCGGGGATTACATTATTTTGTATACTGCTTTATATCTATGGCATCAAGAACAAAATCATTTCATTTAAGAATATATTTATAACATTTGCTATTGTTTTGCTGATTGATTGGCCGCTTATCTTATTTGTAATTATAAATATTTTTAAACTTGGTGATATAAATTTGCCATTTTTGTCAATTTCAATGCTAAGAGTTAATAGAATGAGTGAAGAATCAATTATTGCGAATTCAAATATTTTTTATTCTATATTTAATAATATTTTAAGTACATTAAAACTTCTCGTAATCCAAGTGGACCCTTGCTATTGGAATAGAGTCATAGGTAGTGGAATATACTATTTGTTTTCTTTCCCGATTTTGATTGTAGGAATAATCAGTTTTGCAATACGAAAAAAGTCAATGGCTGATGTTGTTTTTATGATGTGGCTCATATCAAGTATTGTTATAGTATGTATGATTAAGGATGTCAATATCAATCATCTAAATTATATGATTATTCCATTAATATATTTTGTTTTAAAGGGATTTGAAATATTTTTTTGCAAAAAAACGTTGACCGTTGTTTCTTTCATAGTGCTTTTAGTTGGTTTTGGATTCTTTGCTTATAAGTATGTAAATTTAAATATATTAAAAGAAAATAATATTTTGATTAAGAACATTAACACTATTGATTATGATTGTTTTAACGACGAACTCGAAGAACCTATACTATATGCTGATACATTAGATGCAAGTGAGATACATATGTTTGGAGTATCTGCTGAACCTTATATTTATGTATTGTACTATACAAAAGCAGATCCTAAGCTTTATATTGAAACAAAAGAGCTTATTAATGAAGAAGAAGCATATAATAATGTTAAAGTGTTTGATAAATGGGTCTTTGAATGGGAAATGAGTAGCGATATGATAGAAGAGGACGCCAACATCGCCTACATCTTGCCGAGGGAATTGGGTCAGTATTTTGATAACTCTGATTTTAATATTAAGTATTTTAAAAAATATGTTGTGCTACAATATAATTCGTAAAAGCGAAATGTATAAGGAAGGTTGCGAGGAAACAATTCGTAGGGTACGACATTTTGTCGTCCTCTGCAAAGAGGTAATGTAATATGGAAAAGGAAAAAACAAAATTAAATAAATCGAATTTGCCAACAATTATAATATTGGCGCTGGGGATATTTGCAAGGCTTATGGCATGCATACTTGCTAAGCCTTATATATTTCAGCATGATGTTCAAGGATTAGGTGGTAAAGATGGACATCTTGACTATGCTGTGTATATTTTCAAAAATTGGAGACTTGCAGACACTAACTATTATGAATTTGCACAGCCGCCTATAAATGCTACATTGCAAGCACTTTGTATGAAGATAGTATCACTCTTTAAGGATTTTGGCGATGACTATATGCAACTTTATTCTTATTGCAAGATACTTACCTTCATATACTCTGTGTTAACTTTGATTATAATTTGCAAGATTATAAAAGAGTTTGATCTTCCTAAGATAGCAAGTAACATTTTTCTTGCTATCATGGCGCTTTACCCAGGTCTTATAGTTATGACTACTCAGTATAGTAATGATTGCCTTTCATATTTGTTCTTTTACTTGTCATTGTATCTTGGTATAAAATGGGCAAAAACAAAAAAACTATCAACCATCATATGCCTTGCACTATCAATTGGTTTTGGCATGCTTACGAAGGTGTCAGTGGGACTTGTAGCTTTTATTGTTGGACCTATGATGTTTATAATATGGATTAAATCTCTAACTGCAAATAAGAAGGGTCTACAAGCATATGAAGTAAAACCAAGCATCACAGTTCAACTCATCATATTTGCATTAATTGTGTTTCCGCTTGGACTTTCATATTCTATAAGAAATTATATAGTTTTTGGTCAAGGCTTTGGAGAGATATCGGATATTGTTCAGGGATCGGCTTTAGACATGAGATTAAAAAATTTCACCTTTGCAGAGAGATATCTTACTTTTGCATTTGGAAAACTCTATGATGGTAGATATGATATCTTCCACGACTGGACAGAATATAATATCTGGGTTGACTTGGTTAAGACATCTGCATTTGACGAATTCCAATTTAGATTTGATAACATATATCCAGCTCTTTATGTAGTGTGGTTCTTAAACATAGTGTATTGGTTTATAGGAACTATATCTATAATTTACAATACGGTAGTGATGATATTAAGAAAATTCAGAGGACCTGAAAATGTAAGAAACTTGAGAAATATTTCGCTCATGTTATACTTCCTTGCATTCATTGCATTTCTATCATTCAACTTAAAATATCCAAACTCTCCAAACTCAAATTGGAGATATGTAGCATATATCACTTTCGGACTTGCTGGAAGTATCATATGTATGTTCATCAACGTGACAAAAAGCGTAGGGGCATCCAAAAACGTAGGGGACGACATTCTGTCGTCCCACGGGCGGACAAAATGTCCGCCCCTACACCACACACACGACATTGTAGGGGACGACATTCTGTCGTCCCGTGTAGGGGCGAAACAGTTCACTGGACTGTTTCGCACTTGCGGAGCCCTCAAGCCTCGAATCGTACTATTAATTGTGGTTGCAGTCAACCTATTTCTCTTCTCATCCGTCTCACCAATCCACAGCATCATGAATATGCAGTACAACGAATGGCTATATTACCTAATTGGAAAGGGCATGACCAAAGGCATGGTGCCATATGCTGAACTTTTAGACCACAAAGGACCGTATTTGTTCTTCTTCTTTGCACTTGCAAATGTTATAGAGTTTAAACATATAAGTTTTTATCTAGTCGCACTTGCATTTTATTATATTATTGCACTATTTTCGTATAAGATCACTTATCTAACACTGAGTTTAGTTACAGACTTTGATGAGAAGAAGAAAACAATATTTAGCTTTATTTCTGGATTTATTATTTACTTTATCAGTTCAAGTTATTATTTGAGCTTTGGAACTATAAGTGCAGAAGTGTTTATAATTGCACTTATGCTTGTTGCATATTACATATTTATAAAATATCTATTTAGCGGAGAACTTATACATAGCCCTAAGCACTCTTTAATTTATGGTGCATTGGCAGGAGTTTCATTCTTTATAAAAGCAAATGGTATCTTAGGATTTGTTCCAATTGCAATTACCCTATTGATTATACTTATTAGAGGAAAAGAAATTAGTAACTTACTGCAAAATATTCTATTCGGGTTTATCGGATTTGTTATTTCACTTTTACCTGCGATAATATACTGCATAGTTACTGACAGTTTAGCTGATATGATTGAAGGTGCATTTGTCATAAACTTCTTATACACAGGCACAGGACTTCCATCGCTTGATTCATTGTCGCTTTCATTTATTGAAACCATTATGGAATTTAAGGAGTTTGTGCTTATATGTATTTTAAGTGTGCCAGTATTCTATTATATAATTAAAAATTTTGATAAAGAAACGAAGACGAATGCAATGACGTTTTACATTTTATCACTTGTGATTAATATTTATTCGGTGTTTATGTCTGTGAGACCTTATACAAATTATTTGAATTATTTGTTATTTTATATCATACCGATTGTTATCTTTTTTGAAATATTGTTTGATAATGTATTTGCGTTGAAGTCAAAGGCATTTACTGTTGTATCAGTAGTAGTTTTACTTCTTATAAATATATTATCATATAGTTTTATTACTGAATTGTCTAATTTAAACGGCTATGCCCAAGAGAGATTGGCAAGTCAAGTTATGAAGGTGTATAAGGGAACAGATGGTGCAAAGAATAAACCAAAGATGCTTGTCATTGGTTACGCACCATATCTATATGAAGCATTTGGAGTGTTACCAAATGAACAACATTTTGCTACCCCAGTAGTGTCAAGAAAAAAGTATGGAGAACCATATAATGCTATCATACGAAGGATAGAGAGAGGCAACGAAGAACTTATCATAGTAGCATTTGAACGAAGTATGAAAAATGATGAAGAGTTTAAGTCAAAAGTTTATTCGGCTCTTGAAAATGGCTACGAAAAAATTGGAGATGCAAGTGCAGTAGGAACAAAAGCAGAAATCTATAGGAAGGTGGGCTAATTATGTTGAATGATAAATCAGAAACATTAAAAACAATTATACGAGACATTCTAATTTTTTATCTTGTGAGTTTCGTTTTAGTTTTGGCAACTAAAATAGTTTTCGCATTTATAAATGGAGACGAAATTTTAGAAGTTAGCATGCTTACATTTAGATCATATTTGCTGGGAACTGTAACCACAGAAGAAAAAGTATTTTCTATGGTGGTGGATAACATTGGAATTTTTGCAATTCATTTTACATTGTTTTTTGCACTTTCAATTTACCATTTTATATTGACATCAGATATGAGTGAAGTTACTAAAGTAGTTGTGTCACTTGTTTCTCTTGTTATTGGTATTGTTTCTATTATATTCATGAGAGAGAGATTCATATTCTGTATACCATTTGCGCTAGTGCTCTGCGGCATATTATACATATTTACAAGAGTGCTTGATGGCAAACTCAATATAGATAGCAAATTTTTTGTGATATTTAACCGCATATTTGTAGTGCTGGTTTCAGTTGTAGGCATTGCATTGGTTGTCAAACCATACATTTTTGAATAGCGATGCAAGGTCTATAATATTTGCTAAAAAACTAGATTTTTTGTATAATATATTCAGTTAATAAAGAATGGAGGCTCATATGGCCAATAAAAATAGAATTCAAGAAGCTTTAGGTGAAGTGAGAGAACATTTAATTCTCGGAAAGTATAATGAAGCCATGATGCTCATGGCTCAGATTACTATGGATATGATTGAGCATCTCACTGATGAGGCGCTTATAGTGTCCAAAGGGTATGAGGAGGATTTGAAAACACTTCGTGCAAATGGAATCATTGCAGATGACACTGCGCATAATTTCGAGACACTTATTATAAGTGGAGTTCAAGCACATAATGGTGTTGACATTCCAAAGGAGCACGCTGAACAGGCACTTCAAGTTCTTACAAATGAATTAGATGTTATATTTAAAAATGATGATATAAATCCTTCATTTTCTGAAAATTTGGAAGAAAAATCAAAGTTCAATGCAAATACTGATAAACCAGTGTTTGAATACGATGAAGATGAAGAACCTTATCCTGGTGATTTTAGTAAGGATATGACAGTTGAAGGTTCTACACCTGCATTCATGCAAAAGGGTGACGATGGTGACTTTAGAAAAAAAGAACGCATGAGAGCACAGATGCTTGAAAGTGAAAGAAAAAAAGTTGGAAGAAAAAAATCAAAGCTCGTTGCAATTATTATTCCTATAGTTTTAATTTTATTGATTGTGTTTGTAGTTCGCGGAATGTTCTTTAGCGAAAAGCCATCACGAAGAGTGCAAGAAACTACTGCACCTATTATAGAGACTACAGAGCCAGAGACTACAGAGACCGAGCCAACTACACCACCACTTCCACCAGAAGCAGGATACTATGATGTAACGGGTGATCTTGTCAAGATTAGAGATGCAGCAACTACAGAAGGATCTAAAGTACTTGGCACAGTAAGCCGTGGTGGAAAAGTTCAAGTCAAATCATTCTATAATTCAGATTGGGCAGTAATATTGTTTGAAGGAAAGGACGCCTACATCTCAAGAAGATATATTAAAAAAGACGAATCTCTTTCTCCAGTCTTCGAAGAACAATAATATGTGGGGCAGAGCCCGCTGCAGTGGTCGACATCTTGTCGGCCACAATTTATAAAAGAGAGGAATTAAAATGCAGTTTATAAATAAACTAAAAGACGGCGACGAACTCAACTCAGTTTACCATGTAAAAATTAAATCACAAGCTACCGCCAAGACAGGAAAAGAATACTTCAATGTCTGCCTTTCTGACAAGACAGGAACTATTGACGCAAAAATTTGGGATGTAAATGCACCAGGTATTGAGGAATTTAAAGCGGGCGACTTTGTAACTGTAGAAGGCGATGTGATATCATACAATAATCAACTTCAGGTAAAGGTGTCAAGACTTCGTATCGCAGATAAGGATGAGTTCAACAATGAAGATTATTTTGCCACATCTAAATACAAAAAAGAAGATATGGCAAAAGAACTGGACTCGCTAATTGCTAATGTTAAAAATAAAAATTATAGTAAATTGCTCAAATCATTTTTTATAGATGACAAAAAGTTTAGAGAAAAGTTTTTATCTCATCAAGGCGCAAAGACAGTGCATCATTCATTTGTTAGCGGCTTGGTGGAGCACACTATTTCCACGACTAAACTTGCCATCGCGATTGCAAATAATTACGATGATATAAATCTTGATTTAGTCATAACCACATCATTACTTCATGACATCGCAAAAATTGATGAGATAGCACCTTATCCAATAAACGAGTATACTGACGAAGGTATGCTCGTTGGACATATAGTTTTAGGATATGAGATTATAAGTAAAAAGATAGATGAACTTGGAGGTTTTTCTGAGGTCGAGAAGTATGAACTTTTGCACTGCATACTATCTCACCATGGCACACCAGAGTTTGGCTCACCAAAGCAGCCTATGCTTATGGAAGCCTATATAGTTTCGCAGGCTGACAACACCGACGCGAAGCTTGAACTCATGAGAGAAAATATAGCAAATGCCAAGATAACAAACAAAATGGATTCAAATGGCTTCATAACCAATAAATTCCTCGGAACCAACTTCCGCGAATCCAAACTCAACCCGTAGTGGCGAATGTTTTGTAGGGGACGACATCCTGTCGTCCCGTAGGGGCGAATGCTTGCAGAGCCCGCAAATATTATGATAAGTTTCATCAGTGGAAAATTGAAAGAAATTTTGCAAGACAGCATCGTAGTAGAAACCAACGGCGTTGGCTTCGGTATTTTCTTTCCTGCTTCCAACTTCAAAAACCTACCAGCAATCGATGATGATATAAAAGTTTTCACCTACACCAATGTAAAAGAGGACGAATTGAGCCTTTATGGTTTCCTTACAAGAGAAGATAGAGAAATGTTTTTAAAACTTCTAACTGTAAATGGTGTAGGACCAAAGGGCGCACTAAATATCATTTCGACCCTTGGCTTTTCGACACTTATGAAAGCAATAGCAAGTGAAGATAGTAAGCTCATATCATCTGTGCAAGGTATAGGAGCAAAGACAGCAAGTAAAATTTGCATAGAACTAGGCGACAAAGTTCGAAAAATGAGTTTTGACGGCAAGATTGATATCATAAAACAAAATAACACCGAGAATCAAAAGATAAATGCACTTAAAGATGAGGTAGTAGAGGCAATGGTGAAACTTGGCTTCAAAGAAAGCCGCGCCCGCGAAATCCTTTCAACACTTGATATTAGTGGCGACGAAAGCACAAGTGAAATTCTAAAGCTCGCCCTCAAATCGTAAGGGCGGACAAAATGTCCGCCCCTACACCTCACCACATCGTAGGGGCGAACGCTTGCGGAGCCCTTGTATGTGCGAGTTTCGTGAGCCCGAAAAAAATTATGAAAAAGAAAATATTAAATGTGAATACCACCCCCGACGACAGAAAGGACGACGCTCAGCTTCGCCCTTCCACTTTAAATGAATACATTGGTCAAGAGAAATTAAAAAGTCAACTCAGCATCTACATAGATGCGGCAAAAAAGAGAAAAGACCAACTTGACCACTGTCTTTTTTATGGCCCACCAGGACTTGGTAAGACAACTCTCGCATTTATAATTGCTCACGAGATGGGTGTAAATATTAAAACTACAAGCGGTCCAACATTTGAAAAGCCTGCTGACATAGCATCTATCCTTTCAAACCTTGAAGAAGGAGATGTGCTTTTTATAGATGAGATACACCGAATAAATTCTGCCGTGGAAGAAGTTTTGTATTCTGCCATGGAAGATTTTTACATAGATATAGTGCTAGGCAGTGAGGGAACAGCGCACTCTGTCCGCCTTGATCTTCCGAAGTTTACACTTGTAGGCGCGACAACTATGCCAGGACTTTTATCAGCACCACTGCGTGATAGGTTTGGAATCATTTCAAAACTTGAATACTATGAAGATTCAGAACTTGAAAAAATTGCAAATAGAACAGCAAAAGTTTTAAATGTGAAAATAGATAAAGACGGCGCAAAAGAAATTGGTATGCGTTCTCGTGGCACACCAAGAATTGCAAATCGCCTTGTAAAAAGAATCAGAGATTTTGCAGAAGTAAGATATGATGGAGTAATCACAAAGAAAGTTGCAGACGAAACTCTCGACACACTTGATATAGATAAACTTGGCCTTGATGAAAATGACAGAAAATATTTGCAAGTTTTAATCAGTAATTCAAATGGCAAAGGAGTAGGTATAGAGACACTTGCCGTTACTCTCGGAGAAGATGCTGGAACGATAGAAGAAGTCTACGAGCCATTTTTAATTATGAAAGGTCTCATAAAGAGAACAAAGCAGGGTAGGGTCGCAACCGACCTAGCATATAAACATATGGATATGCCATATCAATCTTCTTATCTATAAATACTATAATTTCTTTTTTAAATGAAATATGATATAATAAATATATGTATAGTATTGGTGAATTAAAAACTAATATAGCAGATGTAGTTAAAGACTATCCAGTGAAGAAGGTAGTTTTATTTGGTTCGCGTGCAAGAGGAGACAATAAAGAAAATAGCGATGTCGATTTATTGTGTGAATTCTCATGTGATAAAGTGGGACTTATTATGCTCTCGGGACTCAAAATTGCGCTTGAAGAAAAACTTGGACTGGGAGTAGATTTGATTCATGCACCAATACCTAAAGAATCTATAATTGAAATTGACAAGGAAATACCAATATATGAAGCATAGGGATGAAATAGTAATAAAAAAAATTATCAGTGAAATAAACACAGGAATTAAAATATTTGATAATATTTCGTATGAAAATTTTGTAGAAAACGAAACGATTAAAAGAGCGGTTTGTATGACAGCAATAAATGTTGGTGAATTGATGAAAATTATATCAGATGAGGTAAGATTGAAACATAAAGAAATACCTTGGAAAGCAATAACTGGTTTTAGAGATGTTGCTGCACATAAATACGAGGCACTAAATATAAAGGATGTATATGTTACAGTAAGTGAAGATTTTCCAGTATTGAGAGAACAATTACAAAAAATTCTTAATGAAAATAGATAGTTTTTATAGAATGTTGTATTATGGATATTGAAAATAATATTATTGTAGCTAAACAGTTAGAATTACTTTCCCCAGCCGGCAGTTTTGAGTGTGCGAAAGCTGCAGTTGATGCTGGCGCCGATGCTATTTACATGGGCGGAGCAAAATATGGCGCAAGAGCTTTTGCAAAATCAACCAGTGATGACTCAATAATAGATTCAATAAAATTTGTCAAAGAAAATGGCAAAAAGTTTTATCTTACAATTAATACTCTCTTTAAGCAACGAGAACTTAAAGAGATTTTTTTATTTTTAGATCCGATAGTTGATATGGGTGTAGATGCATTTATAGTTCAAGATTTAGGCGTTGCTATGCTTCTAAAAAATAAATATCCAAATGTAGAACTCCACGCATCTACCCAAATGACAATCACATCAAGCAAAGCGATAAATCTAATTAAGCCACTTGGCTTTACTCAAGTAGTTTTAGCAAGAGAACTTAGCATAAAAGAAATTAAAGCGATAAAAAAAGAAGTTGGTGACGATATAAAACTTGAAGCATTCGTTCATGGTTCCATGTGTTACTCTTATAGTGGCGCATGCCTTATGTCAAGTTTAATTGGTGGCGAATCAGGAAACCGTGGCCGCTGCAAAGGTCCTTGCCGCCTACCTTATCGTAGGGGCGAAGTTCACGAGCCCGCACCATACATCCTATCAATGAAAGACATGTGCGCCCTCAACTCACTCTCAGGTCTTATAAATGCCGGCGTCACATCATTTAAAATCGAAGGCCGCATGCGTCAAGCAGACTATGTATACGGCGTCACCAAAACATACCGAAAATATTTAGATGCAATCATCGACTCGCAACCTGTTGGACCCAACATCAAAAACGACGAAAAATATTTCCTACAACTATACAACAAAGGCGGCTTCACCAACTACTACGACACACACAATAGCCCAGACATGATTCAAAGGTACGAGAGATAATAATGAAAACAACTTTCAAGGTAAAAATTGAAAACACCCAGCAACTAAACATTGCCCTTCAGCACGACAGCGTGAAAGAAATTATCCTTTCACGTGATTCCTTTGCTGAAAAAGAGTTGCCAAAGTTAGTTGATAAAATAAAGTCTAAAGGCAAATCACCCTGGATACTAATGGAGCGAATCTCCCGATACGAAGAAAAGCCCGCTGATTTACGAACAAGCACCGACAAAATTTTCGAAATTAAAAATCTCGACGGTATCATAATTCAAAACCTCGACTCATTCGCTTACACACTTCGCAAAATCAATAAGGCAGCAAATGAAAAATTAAAGGTTGAATTAAATTACACAATGAATTGTTATAATGCTGAGACAAAATTGGTACATGAGAATTTATATAATGAAAAAAGAAAAAATGCAGGCGAAGTTCTACTTCTTTTTACAGCGCCAGTAGAGTTAAACATTTATGAGTTGTCAGAAGTAGGATACGACACATTCATAGTTTATAGTTATATTGACACAATGGTAACTGCCAACTGCCTCCGCAAAAATCTCGCAGGGGTGGATACCATCCGAACGCCTCGTATGGGCGAGCACTGCGAGCCCGCCTGTAAAAATCGCTTCAACTTTGAAAACGTCCACGACTTTTCTTCCTATATAATTGACAGAAAGGGCAAAAAGTTGCACTACAAAACATACTGCAAATATTGCTACAACAAAATTTTTAACACCGAACCTCTATACTTACTCGACAAAATCGATGAACTTAACGAGCCATCATACAGGATTGACTTCAGTTTCGAAACAGAAAACGAAGTCCGCGACATTTTAAATAAAAAAATCCCCGAGAGTTTTACCCGGGGACATTTCAAAAACTCAATCAAGTAATTAGTCATCGTTGTATTTGTCTTCTTTATTGAGTTTAGGTCTTTGAAATTTGAATATTTTAGTGATATTTGATCTTCTCTTAATTTCTTCATCAGCTTCTTGAATTTTGCCGGATTCAATTTCTTTTCGAAGTTTGATCTTATTCTCATTAATAATTCTTTGTTGAGGATAGATGACTTCATTTACACAGGCGCCTATGAATACGATATTTATACAAATGAAAATCCATAGAAGTACAATCATGATACCAGTTAGTGATCCGTATGTACTTTGGCTCATAGGAAATCTTGTAAAGTAAACTGAAAATAAATTTGACACAAATATCCATGCAAAAGTTGTAAAAACTGCACCATAAATGTTTTTGAAGAATCGCCTTTCAAAGTTTGTAGTCGACGTGTAGAGCGACATCGTGAGAATGATGAGCGATATACTTGATACAAGATATTTATAACTTAGTATTTGGTCAATTATTTCAATGTCAAACGGTATATACATTTTCACAAGCTCAATAATCATACCGCCAAGTATCAGCAAAATAAATGTCACAATAACCGAAAGGTAGAGTATAAACATATTTACTATAGTAAGAACTTTCAATAATGCGTAATTACTAGTATAATCTATATCATGAATTTTTCTGATGCCAACTATAAATGCAAATAAACAGGTAGAGCCAGTTATCAATGCGGTAATTATGTTGATGTAGATGACATTTGACCTTGATAGGTCTCTGGCGATAGAAAGAGTATGATTGACTATCTGAGTTATGTAAGGCAAATTTGGAAATAGCAAAGTGATATTTTCTATTGCATCGTCAATGCTAACCTGAGGTATATATGAAATAGTTGAGAAAATAAGCATGAATAGTGGTATACTAGATATTATAAGGAAGAAAGACGAACTCGCTGCATAGATAGGTATGTCATTTGACATGTAGAGTGCAACAACATTCTTTACAAACCTTATAATTGACTGTAGCCATTTTGGCAATTTTCTATATATTTTTTTAAGCTTTTCGCGCATAGATAATATTTTACATTATAAATACATATTTTTCAACAACTTATTAATAAATTAAAAAAACATTTGCGAGGTAACAACATGGAATCAGTTAATTTTTTTAGCAACGAATTATTTATACCAATATTGGTATTATTTATTTTGCTATCAGTAGTTTTAATACTGGTCATTATTGAGTTAGTAAATAACAATAAAAGAAAAGATGAATCAAGATACATTGCTCGCATGATAGGTGAGCTCGAAAAAAATGTAATAAAAGAATCAAATGAAAATTTTGTAAAAATATTAAACCAAAATCAGATTAACTCAAGTAACTTGACCAAGGGTATGCAAGAGTCTCTTGACAAGATAAATAATACAAATGAGAAAAAATTAAATGAGATACGTTCGGCAAATGAAGAAAAACTTGGTATTATAGAAAGAAACATAAATGAAAAACTTGACAAATCTTTAAATGAGCGACTTGACAACAGTTTTAAAACTATTGGCGAGCAGCTACAAAGCTTGCAAGTGACAAATGGGCAACTCCTCAGCATGTCGGGTACAATCACCGACCTTCAACAATCTCTATCAAGTGTGAAGGCTCGTGGTGTATTTGGCGAAAAGCAACTTGAGAGCATTCTTGAAAACATTCTTACAAGCAATATGTACGAAACTCAGTTCATGATAAAAGATAATTCTGATAGGATGGTTGACTTTGCTGTAAAGATTCCAAATAAAGATGATACTGGTTTCGTCTATCTTCCAATTGATGCGAAGTTTCCAAATGATAGATATATGGCAATAGTTGAGGCTTCAAATAGAAGAGACGAGGCAGCGATTGCAGATGCTGTGAAAAAATTGAAAGAGGAAGTTTTGAAACAGGCAAGAAGCATTTCGGAAAAATATATTGAGCCACCTATCACCACAGAGTTTGGAATAATGTTTCTACCAACAGAAGGTCTCTATGCAGAATGTCTCCGTATAGATTCACTCGCTGATGACTGCCAAAAAAAGTTTAGAGTATTACTCGCAGGTCCTACTACGATCACGGCGCTTATAAATAGTTTCAGTGTCGGCTTTAGATTTTTGCAGATAAATAAAAATAGTAAAAAGATTGCCGAAATACTTCAAGCCATCAAAGCCCAATATGGAAAGTTCGAAGAAGAAATTGAAAAGACAAAGAGAAGTATTGACTCGGCTGCTAAGTCTACGGAGCAACTATCAAAGAGAAACTCAATGATTACCAGTAAGTTGAAAGGTTTCGATGCCATAGGAATCGAAGAGTCAAACAACATACTTGAGATAGAAGACTAACCCGTAGGGGCGAATATCATCCGCCCCTACACTGCACGATATTATGAATGTTATTATAGAACCAACAACCGCAGAAATCGTAGAAAAAAAATCCCGCTTTATAGCGAACATCTTTTATGCTGCAAATGTTGAAGAAGCAGAAGAGAAACTTGCAGAAATAAAAAAGAAATATTATGATGCCAAACACAATTGCTTCGCATATGTTATTGGAACAAACGGTGAGCAAGTAAAATCAAGTGATGACGGTGAGCCACAGGGTACCGCCGGCCATCCAATGCTTGATATTTTGAAGGGCAACGAACTCACGAATTGCATTGCAATCGTCACTCGATATTTTGGAGGCACACTTCTCGGCACTGGCGGGCTCGTGAGAGCATATAGCGAAAGTTTAAAGGCTGCAATTGCAAATGCAAAACTAGCCGAGATTAAAAATGCATATGAAGTTGCATTTGACGTGAGCTACGATGACTATGGTAAGATAGAAAAATTGATTCAAAATTATAATACAAATGACGGAATAGATAACATTTATTCACTTGATAAAACATTTGAAGATGTAGTAAAATTAAAATACTTAGTAGATGTCAGCATTTTCGAAAAGTTCAAAAAAGAAATTACAAATTTAACTAAAGGGAAAGTCGCCTTAGACAACGACTCCAAACTGACATATTATTTTAAAGCTAATAAAGTAGTTTACTTATGATATATATATTAATGTGTTAATTATGATTGTAAAGTGTGGCAAATACCTCGAACAAGAAAATAGTTGGAGCAAAAACTGATTTTCTCAAATGATGGCGAAGCTTTTTGCTTAGATTTTTAGCATTGTTTGAGCGTAGCGAGTTTGCAAAAATCTTGCAAAAAGCGAGACAACGCTTTGATAGAAAATCTTGTTTTTGCGACCTGTTTTCTTGAAGAGGAATTTGCTACATAAGAGTAATCAGTATATAGCGAGGAAATAATATGTCAGGAAACACTTTTGGAAAACTTTACAAAGTCACCACCTTCGGCGAATCCCACGGTGCTGCTCTCGGCGCCATCATCGACGGCTGCCCAAGCAATGTCTCACTTAGCGAGGAAGATATTCAATTATATTTAAACAGAAGACGACCAAACGATTCTGAGTTATCAACTCCAAGAAAAGAAAAAGACAAAGTTGAAATTTTGTCAGGTGTATTTGAAGGTAAGACACTTGGCACACCAATTTGTGCGATTGTTCGAAATGAGGACATAGGCACGTCAGAGTACGGCGTTCTAAAAAATATTTTTAGACCTGGACATGCCGACTATACCTATGAAAAAAAATATGGTATCAGAGATTATAGAAGTGGTGGTAGATCTTCGGGAAGAGAAACTATTGGCCGTGTCATTGGTGGTGCTGTCGCAATAAAAGTTTTGAAAGAAAAAAATATTACAGTTACAGCTCGCGGAAATTATGATTTGTCACGACTTGCAAATGGCGCAGACGAAGTTGATTATGAAAATGTCGACGATTCAATTGGAGGCATAGTTGAGTGTGTGGTGAAAGGCTGTCCTGCTGGACTTGGCGAGCCAGTGTTTGACAAACTTGATGCAGAACTTGCGAAGGCTTGCATGTCAATCGGTGCAGTGAAGGGTGTTGAAATTGGTGCAGGCTTTGATGTAGCAAATATGCTCGGTTCAGAAAATAACGACCAGATGACAGTTGGCGAAAAGTTTTTGTCAAATAACTCAGGTGGCATCTTAGGTGGCATCAGCAATGGAAATGACATAGTCATAAGACTCGCGATAAAGCCAACACCTACGATTGCCAAGACACAAAAAACCATCGACATATATGGCAATGAGACAGAAGTAGAATTAAAAGGAAGAAATGATGTATGTATAGTTGATAGAGTTGTAGTTGTTGTAGAATCAATGGTAGCAATGACAATTCTCGATTACTATCTTCAAAATATAAATGTTAAGAGTATATAGAAATATTATAATAGTAGTTTCAGTTCTTGTAGTCATCTGTTTTGCGGCAGTGATGATTGTTTTATATGGAAATAAAGATGGCGAAGGCTCTAATGAAAATGCAAAGAACAATGAGCAAATGCTTCTTGATACAACTCAAAAGATAAGCATTTACTTAGGTGGCATGAATGATAAAGCGTCAGCAAGTGACATCGCAGAAGAAAATAGTGGCGAAGCAAATGATGAGAACGTTGAAAATGTTGATGACAAAAAATCAAATTCAAATATCGAAATAATTTATTTAACACCAGAAGAAAAATATAAGGCATCAAATGACTTTGTAAAAATAGATATAAGAGAAAAGAAAGATGTATTTTGCTTTGTCGGAGATGTATTCTTATCTAAGAAACCAAGAACTGCATATGATGAGTTTGGACTTCCGGGGATTATTGATGATGGATATCTCAAATTATTGAAAGATAGTGATTTCAACATTGCAAATCTTGAGTGCTCTATAACTGACGACACTGAAAATGCTGAAGACAAAACATTTACATTTGCACTGCCTACAGAGTATGTGACTCCACTAAAAGAAGTAGGTTTTAATTTATTTACACTTGCAAACAATCACATACTTGACTATGGAGTGGATTCTATGATGAACACTATAAAGGTCCTCGATGAAAATGATTTTATACATATTGGCGCTGGAAAAAATATTGAAGAGGCAAAGAGAGCATACATAAAAGAGATAGAAGGAAAGAGATATGCTTTTTTATCAGCGTCGGCTGTCCTACCATCTGATAACTGGAAGGCAACTTATGATAGAGCGGGAGTATTCAATGGCTATGACATTTCAGAACTTTGCGATGAAGTTAGAAATGTAAAACCATTTGTAGATAAAGTCATTGTCTACATGCACTGGGGTAGAGAACTTGAAACTGTGTCAAATACATGGCAAAAACAGTATGCGAGAAGAATAGTTGATGCAGGTGCTGACTTGATAGTGGGAGCTCACCCACACATGGTGCAAGAAATTGAGTACTATAAAAATGTTCCTATAATATATAGTCTTGGAAATTTTATTTATGGTGGGACAATGAGAGATACTATACTTGTGACTGCCACATTTGACTATAGCATAGATAAAAATGGTCAGATGCAGCTTGCAGTCTACCCAGGGCTTTCTAATTATGAAAAGGTTAGAAAAGATTGGAAGAAGGATGAGATTGCAGCAAAGATAAAAGAGTTGCAAGATAAAAGCAGCACATGTTACATAGGTGACAACGGATATGTATTCACCATGGAGCAGGTGGCAGAGGCGTTAAGTAGTATTGAAAAATCGCAATAAATAAATTAAAATATCATTTATGAAATTAATCGTAGGTTTAGGAAATCCAGAAATAAAATACGCATTCACCAGGCACAACACTGGTTTTCTTGCGATAGATGAATTGCTTCACAGACTTGGCAATGTAGAATTAGACAAAGATAAATTCAAAGGTCTATATACAAAAACAAAAATCGGCGATGAAGATGTGATAATAGCAAAGCCGATGACATATATGAATTTGAGTGGAGAGTTCATAAGACCACTCGCAGATTTTTACAAGATAGAAGCAAAAGATATTATAGTAGTATATGATGAACTTGCACTTCCAATCGGAAAAGTAAAAGTTACAAAAGAAGGTTCAGCCGCAGGGCACAATGGAATCAAATCTATAATTGCAAATCTTGGCACAGAAAAGTTTATCAAAGTTCGAATTGGCATAAAAGATGATAAACCATTTATTAGTCAGATAGATTTTGTGTTGATGAAATATACACCAGAAGAATTAAAAGCGCAGAAAGAAAATATTGATAGGGCGGTGGATGCCATCTTCAGTATAATAGAAGTTGGTATTGATAAAACTATGAATGACTACAATGGGTTATAATTCAAACATGCCGCTCGCCTTAAAATTGATACATGTACTATAATATAAATAGCAATCGAGATTACTTAAAATTGAAAAAGTGCCTCGGAGAAAATCCGAGATCTGTTTTAGTGCGCAATATTTGTGACAACGCAAAGGTTAATTTTGTCGCAACATTTGCCGACAGGCAAAAACTTGTAGTGCTCCCTGATGAGAGGAGTGCTATTTTATTTTATGAAGATGGTAAGTTTTATGACAAAAACATTTACTACTTCGGCGAGAAAGATTTGCTATTTGCTTCTGCAAGCCTTGATGACGAAAAACTTTTAAAAGATAGAACCATAGTTCTTAAAAAACTTTTGAATAAAGAAAACATAACTTTGGTCACTACAATTTCCGCCTGTCTCGAAAAACTTCCTTCACTTGACAATGTGATGGATAGAATTATTAAACTTTCGCATAATAAAGAAGTGCCTTATGATGAATTCATTACCAAACTAATCGACCTTGGTTATGATAGAGTTGGCGAAGTTGAGGTTCCTGGTGAGTTCGCAGTCAGAGGTGGCATCATAGACATATATGAGGTTTCAAATGACGACCCAATCCGTGTCGAATTTGTTGGAGATATAATAGAGAGCATAAGATATTTTAATATTGAAACTAAGAGGTCTACGGAGACTATTGAGTCTATAGACATTTTACCGATAATTGATGATAAAAAGAAAAGTGGAAATACTTTTGTGCTAGATTATTTTTCAAATGATGCTCTTGTATTTTTTGATGAGCCAAAGCGACTTAGTGATAGAGTAAATCTCATAATTGATATGCTTAGAGAAAGCTATGAGAGCAGACAGATTATAGAAAAAGACATTGACTATGAAGACCAGGATAAGATAAAACCTATAGAACTATTTGATTCAAAATATGTATTCGATAGACTTACTGAAAAGAATTGTATACAGCTTACAAGTCTTGATGACTCGCCTTATGTAAATGAAGAGAAGTTCGGTTTGCAGAAGGGCTCATGGGATTATGATTTTGATTTCATGATGACCACTCCTATATTTGATAAAAAGGATTATGGAAAGACCAAGGCAGAAATCAAATCATATCTTGCGAGAGGATTTGCAGGACTCATAGTTTTAAATTCCCACACGAGGGCAGAAAGACTTGCGAATGAATTGCAGGCTGAAGATATAAGAGCTTACATAACAAATACTCTTGATGAAAAAATAAGTGAAGGTAGCATAGGCATCTATGTTGGGGAACTTTCAAGTGGATTTATAGATGAGACTGATAAGTTTTTTATATTTACTGAAAAAGATTTATTTGGCATAGAGCCAGAGAGAAAGAGAAGAATATTAAAGAATAAACATCGCGAAGGCTACGCACCTATAAATGATTTAGGTGAATTGAAACTTGGTGACTATGTAATCCATGAAAATTATGGTGTGGGAATATTTAAAGGTATCACTCGTCTTGAAACTGATGACATAGAGAAGGACTACGTGAAGGTCGAGTATGCAGATGGTGGTTTCTTATATGTGCTAGCTACTAAGCTTGAGTCACTTGAGAGGTTCGCATCTAAAACTGCAAAGGTACCAAAGCTCAATAAACTCGGAAGCAATGATTTCTTAAAATTAAAAAAGAAAGTTAAAATTGACATATTAGAAACTGCAAAAGACTTGATAGAACTATATGCGAAGAGACAAGAGGCAAAGGGATATATTTTTAGTAGTGATTCAGTTTGGCAGAGAGAATTTGAAGAGACATTTCCATACATAGAAACTTATGACCAGTTACTTGCTATAGAGGCAGTGAAGACTGACATGCAGTCTGATAAAACGATGGATAGACTCATCTGTGGTGATGTTGGATTTGGAAAAACTGAAGTTGCAATCCGTGCAGCATTTAAAGCAGTGCAGGATGGAAAGCAGGTGGCATATCTTGTGCCAACTACAGTTTTATGTATGCAGCATTTTAGAACTTTCACTGAAAGGTTTTCGAAGTACCCAGTTAGAATTGCATTTTTATCAAGATTCAACTCTAAAAAAGGAAATGCATTGATATTAGACAAACTTAAAAATGGTGATTTGGATATTGTAATAGGAACTCACAGATTGTTGTCGCCTGATGTTGAGTTTAAAAATCTAGGACTTTTGATTATAGATGAAGAGCAGAGATTTGGAGTTAGTCACAAAGAAAAAATAAAAAGACTTCGCCACAATGTCGATGTTCTCACACTCACTGCTACGCCAATTCCAAGAACTCTATATATGTCTCTATCGGGTATAAGAGATATGTCGATGCTTACAGAAGCGCCACCTGAGAGGATGCCGATAAAAACCTATGTGCTTGAATTCAATGAAGAACTTATAAGAGAAGCAGTCAATAGAGAGTTGAAGAGAGATGGGCAGGTGTTTATAGTTCATAATAGAGTGTCTGACATCTATGCATTTGCAGATAAGATTTCTGCGCTCTGTCCTTATGCAAAAGTTGCAGTGGCACATGGCAAACTTAAAGAGGACGAACTTTCAGATACAATGATGGATTTTATAGATAAGAAATTTAATGTGCTCGTCACAACTACTATTATAGAGACAGGTCTTGATATACAAAATGCAAATACATTGATAATAGATAACTCAGAACAGTTTGGCCTGTCGCAGCTCTATCAACTTAGAGGCCGTGTCGGTAGAAGTAATAGAACTGCGTATGCATTTTTCATGTATAGAAAAAATAAAGAGTTGACCGAAGATGAGCTTGCGAGACTAAAAGCTATAAAAGAAAATACAGCACTCGGCTCTGGACTTAAGATTGCGATGAAGGACCTTGAGATGAGGGGTGCTGGAAATATTTTAGGACTTTCTCAGAGCGGACATATAGATGCAGTTGGATATGATTTATATATCAAGCTTTTAAATGAGGCTGTAAAATATCTAAGAGAAAATAGTGAAGATGGAAAAAATGTGGATAATGTAAATGTTGATGATTTTGTAAATGGTTTTGACACCATAGTCGATATTGACATAGATGCATTTATACCAAATACCTATATAGAAGATGAAGAGACAAAACTTGATGTGTACAGAAAAATATCTAAGTGTGAGAGAGAAGAAGAGTTTGACGATTTGAAAGATGAACTAAAAGATAGATTTGGCAATTTCCCAAAAGAACTTGAGAACTTAATCTTCATTGCAAAACTCAAGATAAGGGCGCACAAGTTTTATGTGACTCACTTAAATATAAAGAGAAAACTTGTGACCATCACATTTGCAGAACACCACAAGATTGATGGGCAGTCGGTTGTCGACATAGTCAATAAATTCTGCGGAGCAATCAGAGTTATAAATGGAAAGCAGGTGTCGCTCACTTATCGAGCAAACCCGGAAGATAACCCAAGCATCGACAAATCTCTAAAAATCGCCGAGGCAATAATAAATTCACTAAAACTACAATAAATTTCAATTCGCCAAAAACATATATGACAGAACAAGAAAGATATGAAAATGAAATAAATTATGCAATCATGATAAAAGGGTTAGAAAAAGTTGAATACTCTGATATTTTAGTTTGCCCTAATACACCTCAAATATTACAATCAGTAGGCTTAAATGATTATCCAATTTTGTTTTCTAGAAAACATTTATATATGGCAATAAAAGAAAAGAATTATAAAAAACATTACAAAGGATTGTCTGTTAAAGAGCATATATATAAAATACCACAATTTCTTAAGGACCCAGCAATTATATTAAAAGATATAAATGTCAATCATTCTGGAGATATACTTATAGTAGTCAATACTTATGATAATGATGGACATCCAATAGTCGTAAGCATAAAAGCTAATTCAACAAAGGGTATTTATAAGAATGTGAGGATCAATAATTATTTAATTACTATTTTGGGATATGATTATATAGAGGATTTAATAGACAATGCGGTGAATGAAAATGCTATATTATATTATGATCAAGAAAAAATTCAAGAGATAGACCAGTTTACGGGAAAAAAAGTTTCCAATGCTTTGTCATCTCTTGAATCTAATATTATTATACAGCAATATATGTGAAATTGTCAAATTTAGCCCCCGCCCCTAAAAATATTAAAAATATATTAAATTTTCGATATTTCAATGCGTGAAATTGCGTTTTTCACGCATTTTTGCTACAATTAAAGTGCAAAGATTTTATTGTTTTGTAGGTGAGGACATGGGTAATTTTAAAAGATGTCTTGCCGAGTTTTTGATTATGGCAATGTTATTAAGTTGCAATAACTAATACTCTGAATCCATAATAATGTATAGGCTTAATCAAGTAAAACTAAACATATATCATAGTGATTACGATTTCAAATCAAAAATCGCTAAATTAGTTAAAGTGGGTGTAGCCGATATTGATTGGTCTACACTCATTATTTTGCATAAATCTATAGACGCTCGCGACAAAAAAAATATTTTATTTGTCTATAATGTTGCCTTTGATTTTGTGGGTGCCCGTACGGGCGAGCACTGCGAGCCCGCAGTAGGGGCGGATATCATCCGCCCGCTCAAACGATACGAGCCAGTTTCCTTTAACCCAATCGTAGGGGCGAAACATTGCGAGCCCACTGTAGGGACGGATACCATCCGCCCGCAATCCGTACGGGCGAGTTCTACGAGCCCCAACACCATCCGCCCGCTCGTCGTCGGTTTCGGCCCCGCCGGCATATTTGCTTCATACATTTTTGCACTCAATGGACTTAGACCAATTATAGTTGAGAGAGGGAAGTCACTTGAAGAAAGAACTAAAGATGTTGAGAAGTTTTTTGATACTATGGAACTTGATGAAGAGTCCAATGTCTGCTTTGGCGAAGGAGGCGCAGGTGCATTTTCGGATGGAAAATTAAACACAAACAATAAAGATAAAACAGGAATCTATCATTTCATACTTGAGACCTTTGTAAAGTTTGGTGCTGATGAGAGAATACTTTATGAGAACATGCCACATATCGGAACTGATAAGTTGGTGGATGTAATTAAAAATATTCGTGATGAGATAATAAAGTTAGGTGGAGAGATACATTATAATACGAAGTGGAAGTGCACCGGGTCGCAGGATACACCAATTGTTTTGGCGATTGGAAACAGTAGTCGCGACACATTTAGAGACTTGATTGAAAATGGCTTTGATTTGAAACCTAAGGCATTTGCAATTGGTTATAGAGTCGCACATAGGCAATCGATGATTGATGAAGCACAGTATGGTGGGGCTCGTAAAACTCGCCCATACGAGGGCTCTGCAAGCATTCGCCCCTACGAAGATAAATTGGGACCGGCGACTTATAAACTTACTTACGATGTAGGAAACGGTCACTCGGTTTATAGTTTCTGTATGTGCCCTGGTGGCTATATCATCAATTCGTCAAATTATAAAGGTATGCTTTCTATAAATGGTATGAGTTATAATGATAGAAGTGGGAAATATGCAAATTCGGCGATAGTTGAAACTGTAACGCCGGAAGATATATTGGGCTCGCAAGCTTCGCCCCTACAGGCGACGACAGAATGTCGTCCCCTACAAAGACAGGCGTTGAAAATGATTGAGTTTCAAGAAATGATTGAGAGACGAGCATTTGAACTTGAAAAAGGTTTTATACCATATGTGACGAGTGAGGGCAGCGACATTTGCCCAGAGGAAGTTTTTAAGGGGCAGGCGAAGTATAGTGAGAAACTAAAAACTGTGTTTGATGATTTGGGGTTAAAGTTTAATATAAATGAAGATATAGAGAAGGCGTTGAAACATTTTAATAAAATTATTCCTGGATTTTTTTCGGGCTCGCAAGCTTCGCCCATACAAACTACTTTACCATTTTTAATTGCAGGTGTGGAAACAAGGACGAGCAGCCCGGTGAAACTTGATAGGGATGAGAATTATATGTGCAATGTGCCAAATTACTATCCATGCGGAGAAGGGCTAGGTCATGGGGGTGGTATCATTTCCTGTGCGGCAGATGGCATAAATGTAGCTATGAAAATATGCGAAAAAACGCTAAAATTGGGCTAGTTATAACTACTATATATAGTGGTCATATTTTTTTAAAAAAATGCCGATTTTACTTG
This sequence comes from Lachnospiraceae bacterium, assembly GCA_017449075.1. GTDB lineage: Bacteria > Bacillota > Clostridia > Lachnospirales > Lachnospiraceae > UBA3633. The sequence continues at coordinate 15,044 of JAFSKG010000015.1, read as the reverse complement.
ACTTTTTGCGATTTTATATTACAATATATGTCTAGAGGGCGTGAAAGTCCAATAAAATCAATAGGCAATAAGCCTATATATAGGAGGATAATATGAATAAAGCTGAATTAATTGAGAAAATTGCTGAGGCTACTGGATTAACAAAGAAGGATAGCGAGGCATCTGTAAATGCATTTGTAGAGACAATTCAATCATCACTTAAGAGTGGAGAAAAAGTAGCTATAGCTGGATTTGGTACATTTGATGTATCTAATAGAAAGGCTAGAACTGGCAGAAACCCACAAACTGGTGAGGAGATTAAGATTGCTGCTTCTAAGACTCCAAAGTTCAAAGCTGGAAAGTCATTTAAGGACATGATGAACTAATTAATGAGACTTGATAAGTACTTAAAGGAAGCAAGAATTATTAAAAGAAGAACTGTGGCAAATGCCCTATGTGATAGCGAAAAGGTATCCGTAAATGGCGTTGTCAAAAAGTCCTCATACGAGGTAGTGCTTGGAGATAAGATTTCCATTAAATATGGGGATAATGAGATATCTCACGAGGTAGTAACCTTACCATATGAACGGAAAAAGAAAAATTAAAAGAATCCTAATGGTGCTTGCATTTGTTGTTTTGATCGCAATGATAGGTTATTCATATAAAGCGTATGTCAATAAGACGGCAGAGTATGAAAATAAAGTCAGCAGAATTGAGGATTTGCAAAAACAGATAGCAGCCGAAGATGAAAAGACAAAGCAATTGAAGAAGCAAGATAATAGCGTCATAACCAATGAAGATATTGAAGCTATTGCCAGGCAGGAGCTTGGACTTATCAAAAAGGATGAAATCGTAATAAGGCCAAATTAATATAAAGGGTGCAAAAGCACCCTTTTATTTTGTAGTAATTTAGGATTTGTGATATAATTTGTGTATGCATCATATATTTGTAAATGAAAATATAGTTGATTTGGCAAACAAATCTATAAGCTTGTCTATAGAAAATGACGGTGAGACATTTAACCATCTCGTAAAGTCGCTTAGAATAAAAGAAAAGGAAAAAGTCTTATGTTCTATAGTACCGTTTACTACTTCTTTTGATTATTTGTGTGAAGTTTCGGATGTAGATGATGACAAAATTATGCTTACAATACTTGAAAAGACGGAATCAAGAGAGTTGCCGGTTTCAATTAATCTATATCAGGGAATAAGTAAGGCTGATAAGTTAGAGTTTATTGTTGAAAAGGCAGTGGAACTTGGGGTAAATAGCATTACCCCACTTGCGACTGAATATTGCATAGCAAAAATTGATGACAAGAAAAGTGATAAAAAAATTGACCGGTTTAATAAAATTGCAAAGTCTGCGGCAGAACAAAGTAAAAGGCATATAATACCTGAAGTTAAAGAACCGATGAATTATGATGACTTAATGAAGTTGCTTAAGGACAATGCCAATAAAGGTGACGCATTATATAATTTATTGTTCTATGAAAATGCATCAGAAATATCAGAAACAAAAAGAATAATAAGTGAAATGAAGCAAAAAGTACTTTCTGGCACAAGTGTAAAAATAAATGTAATTATAGGACCAGAAGGAGGATTTTCTGAAAAGGAAATTGAAATGGCTCGAAATTCGGGGCTTTATATCCTTTCACTTGGTGATAGAATACTTAGGACAGAAACAGCAGCAGTCACGGCATTATCTATACTCATGTATGAGATATCATAAATAATAAAATTGAAAAAAATATCAAGTTATGATAAAATAAGGTGCATTAATTAACATATTTAAAAGGAGATAGATATGGTAATAGGTTTAAAGGGCGAGAATTCTAAACTCAAAAATTTGTATAAGGAATTAGATCTTAAGGAAGTTAAACCAAATACATTTGAAGAACTCGAGAATGCTATAAAAGAAATAGATGGCAAGACAGTGATTTCAAATTATAATGAGATAATGGTATTTGAAAAGCCAACTGCTGACTTGATTGAAAAAAGAATGCATGTTTTGGCAGCAGTATCAAAGTGCAAAAAAAATATTTTTCTTTCATTGACAAAGGCAGATCCAAGTCTTGATAAAATTCATCTTGATTTAAGTATCTGCACTAAAATGAATACCAAGGATATGAAGGAAATAGAAGAGATTTACAATTTCTGCAACACAGACCTTCCATATAACGGAAAGCTTTCTGATGATGAGTATGCAGTAAGAGTTCATGGTGAAAATAGGGCAGAGGCAAGGTCAGTTTCTGAAATAAAAAAATTAATTAAATAGTGTAGTTGTCTTTTAACCAATAAGAAATACAACAACAAGAATTTTTTCAATTATAGTGATATTTTATTTTAAATTATCTTTAATATCAATAAATGATTGTTTTGATATTGACAAAGTGCTATTTATAGTGTAATATTATAACTAATTAAACAACAGTTTTGTGTTCTGTTGAAATTATTAGTATAAATAAATTGAATATAAAATTTCGGCAGACCATATAAGTGATTATGGTCTGTTTTTGTCTAAATATGAAAAAATGTGTTTTTCGCAAAATAATTATTATAATTATTATATTTGTGACTCAATGTTGTTATTTTGTAGATGCAGGCCGTTTATTAACAGTTGATGGTGTAACAGCCTATCATACTGATGATGGAACAATAGCAAAGAATGCATGGGTATGGATAGATGACAATAGTGACGGAATAGAAGAGTTGTATAGATTTAATGAGCTAGGAATGCTTGCTATAAATTATACTCATTATGATGGGAAAATGACTAATGATAAGGGGCAACTTTTAGAAAAAGGTGTAGTAGTTAGAAGAATGACAGGTACAGGGAAAGTAATTACCAATGAAGATATAGACTATGGACCAAAAATAGAGGAAACTGAAGAATATTTATACGGTAATGTTTTAATTCCTAAGAGCATAAGCAAAAAGCAGAGACAAAAGATAGATGACACATGGCATTTAGGGTCAGAGACTTTAGCAAATGATGAAGCAATTGATGGACAGGTTATAGATAAAGTTACAGGAGTTTATAAACCCTTATCAGATGTGGTTCCAGAGAGTGGGGTTATATATAGCAAAGGCTCTGACGAAAAAGTAGTGATGAGCAAAGATGGAAAGATAATACCAGGCAAGAACGCAGTAAACTTTATCTCATCATCAAATAAGTTTGAAAAAGAAGCGAAAGATGTAATTATATTTAATGGCGACACTTGGGAAAATCCAATGGAAATGAAAGGCAACAGATCAAGTGTCAAGTTTCTTCTTAATAAGTATAACTATATGTATTTTGAAATAAGTAATGAGAATCATACAAATGAAACATATAGAAGACCGCTTGATGCGACATTATCAATATATGCTGATGGATTATTACTTGAAGAGATAGATGATTTTTATGACGGCGAGCCACAAATTGTAGAGTTAGATTTAGATGGTAAGAAAACATTAGAATTAAAACTAACTATTAAAAATGGCAATTTATCTGAACGAGTATTTATAAACAATGCAAGATTTAGAAAAATAAAAGATGAAGATTAAAAACATATTATTCATATCATTAGTGATTGGTATAGGAATACTCATATTTTTAATTGTTTTAAATGTAATTAAAAAGGAAAAACATAATGACAAACTCATAAATGATGTAGTTGAAGAGTCAATTGATAATACTAAAAATAAAAATGACAATTCAACAAATGACAAAAAGAATTTTAAAGTAAATAATAATGAAAACAATACTCATAGCCTTGGAAAAGATTATAATAAAGATAGAGACAATGTAAACGATAAAAAGAATGAAGTGTTTAATACTGATTTATTAATTGCTGATGATGATAGAGTTTTAATAAAGAATACCTATTACTATCAATCTAACTGGATAGTTGAAGAAATAGTTATAAGTGAAGAAAAAGAGAGTTTATCATTTTTTGAAAAGATCGATGGCAAAAAGGCGAAAGTAACAAAGAAAACAAAGGTGGCATACAAGTGGCTTAGAGATTTATATGATAAGAATTCCTATGTAAAGAATACATTTGTGCTTGTTCCTATTGCAACTGGAAGTGATATAGCATATAAGTATTATTTTGATAGTAGCGGATATTTAATCACTGATAACATATCTAAAGATTATACTGTGCTTGACAATCTTGGTCGTGAGATAGATGCAGAACTTAAACCAGTAGAATATTATATAGGAAATAAAGATTATAGTATAGAGCATATCGAAAAGCCATATGACAGTAAAGAAGATGTGTATTATGGGAATGTAATTAGAAACATTAATTCTACACCTTCACAAGTAATAATAACTGAAGGAGTTGTATTTAGGAATAAGTTAGAAAAGATATTTAACACTCTTATTGATAGAGATATGACTAAGTATATTGTAGGTGGCAGTGGTTACCAAACTAATGCTAAAGGCAATACATTTAAAAATGGACAGTGGAAACAGGCACTAAAGTTAAGAGGTAATGGAAGCTACATTGTGTTTGAAAATCATATCAATAATTTTAACAAAATAACTGGTAAAATCACAATGGAAGAAACTATAAGTTCTGATAGAGAAACAAGCTGTAGATTAGTTGTATATGATAAAGTTGAGTATGACAAAGGTAATCTTGATGAATATTTATACTATAACGATGAGTTTAATTATACAGAGCAAAAGACTATATCATTTACATTTGATAGAAGCATAAAGCAGCTTGTATTTGTCCTATATGTAGATGGAAAATACAGAAATAGATCAGTTTATTTTAAAGATTTAAAATATGGTTTTAGTAAATCAACTTATATAGAAGAGCTGACAAGAAAGAGAGAAGAACAAGAAGAAATAGATTATCTTAAATCTTTAGGTCTATATGTAGAAGATGACAGTTATTTTGACATAATAGACGAAGATGGTGAAATTATAGATGAGATAGATGATGAAGTAAAAAGTTTAGAAGACTTATTTGACTCAAATAAATACTATGATGAACTTATGGATAGGAAGTCAGGTCCAGCATTTGATGAAGAGTTAAAGAAGTTAAGTAAAAGAAAAATCGGACCACATTATGATATCGTTGGAACTAAAAGTGAAATAAAAGATAGGAAAAGAAAATCAAAAATTATATACACTGAATAAGGGGGTCATATGAAAAATAAGATATCAAACATTAAAACTATGTTTTTTACATTGTTATTTTTATTGATGAACTATGTGTTAACATTTGCCACATCACCTGATAAGAGTAAGGTGGAGTCAGTTGCAGTGGATGGAATTGAGATGTTTTTTGGAGCACTTGGTGGCATTGCAGTAGTGCTTGGCGGAGTTGAGTTTGTGCAGGCTTTTCTTGCATATCGTGAAAATGAAGAAGAAGGTGGAAGTGGTGAAGCAAACTCAAAAGTAGGAAAGAAGATACTTGCTGGTGTATTTTGTCTTGTGGGTGCAGTTATAGTATTTACTATAATGAACTGGACAAAAACATTATTTAATTTGGATTAACAGATTAGTAAAATATTTATTATTGAAAGGGGAGTAATAGATTTCTTAAGTGACAGAGTGAGAAAAAGTATAAGTATTGTTTTAATTACTTTGGTTGTATTGGTAAGTTTTAGTTTATTAGTAAATGTAGTATACGCAGATGCGACAGATACTGTGACTTATGATTTGACTACAGAACTTACTGAAGCACAAGTCGCAGAACTTAGTAATTTCGACACACTTGCTAAAATGATGACTGACATATTTTCATTTGATAGACATATGGGAGACAATTCGCTTAATGATACGGGTAGTTTATTATATGAACTTATAGACTCAGCACTTGTTAAGTTTGATGATTTTACAAACTCTACGATGTATAGATACATTCAAGGGTTAGCATTATTATTTTTAATGATAAATTTCATGATTAAACTATACGAAGATAATCAGTTTGATTTTGAAGATGAAATGATAACTAAAGAGATAATGAGAAGTTGTGTTTACTTTGTATTCGCACTTCTCATTATTATTTTGCTTAAATATTATGTTAAGTTTTTATTATCATTCTTTAGATTCTTAGTAGATAAGATGATAACACTTAAAACTAATAATGACCTAGGAACAGTAGAAACACTAACAAACACAATTAAACCAAAAACAGTAGCATACTATATTTTACAGGATTCACAGTTAGTCGGTAGTGGTTCTCTTATACAAGAAGTAGCTATAAGAAGTAAAGAGGCATCACTTCGTTCTATGTATATGTTTCCTTGGATATTAACATGGATTAGTAAAGTTGGGGAACTCATAATAGTATTCTTAAATAGCACGCTTCTTATAGTTTATGGGACATACTATAGTTTATCAATATTTAATATCTTAAACGATATAAAAACAAGTAATTTCTTAAAATATAGTCGGTTTATAACAGCAATAGCGGTTGAAGAAGTAGTAATAATAGGTGTCATATATATATCAGAAATAATGCTTAATCCATATATGAATAGAATACTTAACAATATAGCAAGCGGCAAGTCTGATTTGTCATTTGTCAGTATGGCGATAATTGTGACAGCAGTAAGTTTTACAAAGTTTGTGCTTTTAGTGCTTACATTCCCATTATCAAAGAGATTATTAGGAGCAAAATAATTGACTTATAGAGATAAAAATGAGTTCACAGAAACCATAAATATAAGTTCTAATATAAGAAACAATAAGAACACAATTATTGGTAAATTTGATTTGAAAGACATACTATTTATACTTATTGCAGGAGTTGTGGGTATAGGTGTCTTAAGTGTCATGCTTGTAGCACTTTCAATAAGAAATATGTTTTTAATATTGATAGTATTAGCATTATTTGAAGTGCCTATAGTTACATTAGGATTCTTAAAATTACATAATATACCTGTGCTTGACTATATAAAAATGAAAAATAAATCTGATAACAAGTCTTATAGGAAACAGATATTAAAAAAGATAAAGAGTAAAGCAGATAAATATGTAGTAACAATTTGTATTGTTGATGAGAGGGCTCGCATAGCTCGCCCGTACGGAGTGGCTTATGGAACTCATCCATACAGTATGGGCGAGTTATACGAGCCCCAGTATAATGGATTAGAACAAGTGATGAATGATTTGTATACCATTATGCCCTACAAAAATATTGAACTAAAAATATTATTTAGCAAAGTATATTTAACAATAGAAGTAGAAGATTTATCTAAAGTCCTTTATGACAAATTATTTGATTACCTAAGAATTAATAAAGACATAAAATACATCTCAAATGTAGATATCAGTAATTTTGGAATATATATAAATTCCCTAAAATTTTTAGATAAGAAATATAACAAAAAGCAGAAAAAGAACATATATGTATTGAAAACAAAACTAAGTAAACTTAAAAAGTTTGAAGAAACAAAAGATAGATATGATTACTTAACAAATAGGATCATTGATATAAAAGATAATGAATTTACAAAAGTATATAAGTTTTTGTTATATGAGTCGCCATTTGATGTAAACATATTTAATGAATTAAAAGGGTTTTGTAATATAACAAGTCACATAAAAGTTGAAATACCAAAGGATAAAAATGTTATAGATTTTACTGATTTGAGTTTTGTAGATACGTTTATAGATATGATAGGAACTAAAGAAGAAATAAATAGTAACACTACAAAAGTTAAAGAAATTTTAGATAAACATCATATTTTATATAAAGAAATTAGCGAAGAAAAGGTGAAAGACAGTTTATTATTTTTAATGGAGAATAGATACTAATGTCATTTTTGGATGAAATAAGAAAAGAGAGTATTGATACTATAGAAGATAGTATTTATTTTGATAAGATAATTGGCGAAAACATCATAAAAAGTGTTAATAATAAGTATGTAAAATTATACAAGATTGAAGACATAAATTATAGGTTATCTGATAGCGAAGGTAAAGAATCAATACTATTAAATTACATGAACTTATTTAATAATCTCGATAAAGACATAGGCATATCTATAATATTATCTCGTAGAGAAAACATAGATGAGTTTTATGTAGAAGAGAAAGATGACAACTTATTAAACTTGCGAAGTGCCATAAATGAAACAATAAAAGAAAACATATATAAAAATGGCAAGTGCAACATAATTAAAAAGTACATAGCACTTGACATAGAAGATAAGAGCGATGATAGTGCCATAAAAAGATTTGAAGTTATAGATGACATAATAAAAGGTGATTTTTATGAGATCGGTGGATGTTATCTTAAAGAAGAAAAAGTTGATAATCTTATAAAGATTTTATATTTATATTATAACCCAGATAAGAGAGAAGTTTATAAAAGGAATAAAGGGTTATTTGCTACAGATAATCTAAAATCACTTAATTTGAGTATTAAGGAAGTCATAAGACCAAGTAGCATGGAAATCAAAATCAAACACATAAAGTTTAATGAAACATACGAAAGGTGCCTATATTTAAGAAGAACTAATAAGACTTTACAAGCTACATGCCTTAATCAAATAATAAATGACACAAGAAGTCTGCTTAATGAAACAACAGATACGACAATATGTATAAAAATTCGTCAAATAGATAGAGATATAGCTATAAAGATGGCGAAAAGAGAACTTGGTAATGTTGAAGGTGATATTTATAATGTTCAGACCAAGTTTTCAAAGAGAAGTATAAGTAGTGACTTAGTCCCAAGAAGTTATAAACAAAGAAGGGAAGAAGCGTTGTATATAAGCGATTCTCTTATGAAAAGAGATGAAAACCTATTTAATGTATCAATATACTGTGCCATTCGTTCAGACTCGCTTAATGAACTATCAAATAACTCATATAAGTTTATAAAAAAGGCAAAGTCATATGGCCTTACATTTATAACAGGGACTGAGATGCAGGAACACATATATAATAGTATAATGCCATATGGTGTAAACCAGACGCCATATAGTTTGATATTTGATACTGAATCATTAAGAGCATTTAATATATTTAATGCAATGGATGTCATAGAAACTGATGGAGATTACTATGGCAAAAACAAACTTACAAATAATATTATAAAGTATAACATAATGCATGGAGACAATTATTCACAATTAATACTTGGAATGAGTGGTAAAGGTAAGTCATTTATAGGGAAACTTCAACTTATAACAAGACGACTTAGAAATGAACTTAGAGAAGGAGTAATACTTGATCCACAAAATGAGTGGCGAGATGTAGTAACTGAGCTTGGGGGTAAGATAATAGATGTGAAGGCAGCAGGAAACATCAATATCAATTTATTTGACATAGATGAATCATATGGAGATAATCCACTTGCAGAAAAAGAAGAGTTTATATTATCAGTATGTGCTTTAATGCTTAGAAAAGAATTAACAGCAGGGCAGAGAACCACCATATCAATAGCAGTCAATAACATATATAAGAAATGGGATGAAAATAAAGTAGAAGACAATGTTCCAACTCTTGAAGATTTCGCTAATGAATTAAAAAAGATAATATTTTCAAAGAAACAATATAGTACTGGAGAGCTCAGCGAGCCCAATATCAACTATCTACTTGATACTAACTTTGTCAATGGCAGTTTTGTAAATAATGAAGATATAGAACTGCTTAAGGCAATAATGTATTATTCTGAGACTAGTAATTGTAAAATATTTAGAGGTAAATCTCAAATTAAAATCAATAATCCTCTTATATGTTTTAACCTAAAGGATTTAGGCAATGATTTAAAACCACTTGCAATGGAAGTAATATGCGACTTAATCTGGCTTCGCATATGTAAAACTAAAGAGCGAAGAGTGCCAACTGATGTAATAATAGATGAGTTTCATCTAATGTTTAAGGACAAATCAACAGCCTCTTGGATGGCAAGATATTGGAAGATGCTTAGGAAACATCTTGGCTGTCCTATTGGTATAACCCAAAACCCTGAAGATGTCCTATCTACTGATGATGGGAGGAATGTAATAAATAATACAAGCTTTTCTATACTATTATCACTGCTTGAACGAGATAGAGAGTTGGTAAAGGACATATGGAAACTAACTGATGAAGAGATAAAATATATCTCTGATAGGAAGAGAGGCGAAGGAATCTATGTATTTGGCGCCAGTAAAACTATAAAGAAGCAGACAGTAGTTCCATTTGAAAATGAGTTTAAGAAGAGTAACTACATATATAGAATTATCAATACAAGTTATGATGCGGAGTAGAGGGGCTCGTATAACTCGCCCATACTGTAGGTGCGAGCTATGTGAGCACGAGGAAAAGAATTATGAAATTAAAATTTATAGAAAAAGTAAAAATAATATTTTTTATCGTGTTTATCATTGTAATATTTAGTTGCACCATAACTTTAGCCGCTAGTAATAATCAAGAGAACGAAACCACCATTGAAGAAGCACATGAGTTTTACTCAAAATTTGTAGAATCAGAGAATACAAATGAAGGTGTAAAAGTAACGATAGTCAAATCTGATAAATATGGTGACTTCCAAGATGAATATGTAGCGGTTGATGTAAAAGTTGAGAATTTAAATAGATATTCTGATTTAGAGTTTAACATAGAAGCAATAGGCCATGAAGAGTTTAAAACTTATAATAAAAATCAGAGGTATACAATACCTGCAGGAAGTAATGAAGATATATCATTTGACTATAGTTTTGATAAACCAACAACGAAGTATGACCCAAAGAAAAAGAATGTCAAGTATAAGAAAGATATAGCATTTGCAAGAGATAGTGAGCATGCAACGAGCTCATATATAAGTGAACGCTACATAAGAGAAATTGAAAAGACAAAAAGAGAATTTGAAGAGATTAAGAAGAAAGAACAGCAAGAAACTAAAAGAACTATAATGATACTTGCGATGGTGTTTATAGTAGTATTCATTGTTTTAATAGCAATCTACTTTATAAGAAGGTATATAAGAACCCATGAAGATTTTTATAACATACTCTTAATGATAGGCCTATCCATAATCATAAGCCTGTGCACCATATTTAGTAAAACTAATACCTATGCATATAATCAGCAGACATTTATAAGTAATACAACATATAGCCATACTTATACATGTGAGGTGTGGCATGGAGGTATAGCCTTTACATTTAGATATAGAGTTAGTTATAAGTATGTAGGAGAGATACCAAACTACCCAGAGAATCAAGATAGCGATGGAGATGGACTTGTAGATAATTATGAGATTTATTTCATAACCGACTTAAATAGTATTGATACCGACAACGATGGTATAAGCGACTATGATGAGATATATATTATAGACACAGACCCACTAAAAGCTGACACAGACAATAACGGCAAAGACGATGGCGATGAAGACTATGATAAAGATGGGCTTACAAACATAGAAGAGAGAGATTTAAGAACTTATATGGATAGCACTGATACAGATAGTGATGGTTTATCAGATTATGAAGAAATAAAAGCATATCACACAGACCCACTAAAAGCCGACACAGATAATGATGGTGTGTCAGATTATGAAGAAGTTATGGTTGCAAAGAAACTTGGTATAAGTGATATAAGTAGTATAAATGAAACTAATACAATGAGCCAAGAGCTACCAAGAGATAACTTTGACCAATCACTTTACAAAGAGAATATTATACAAATGAAAATTAGTGGAGATGTTTATGGACTTATAGAGAATCATATAGAAGTAAAAGAGAGAAGTAATGCAACACTAGATAATGTGAACTCAATACTTGGTAAAGTAGCATTCATAGATAATGACTATGAGACATCAAATCTAAATGTAACATTTGACATAAGTAATTATTCATTAAAGAAAGAGGCATTAAAAGTATGTACTTATGAGAATGGCAAAGTAAAGATGCTTGATACAACACTAACTGAAAACAATATAACAGCAAATATAAATAGTGGTTATGTATTTGTTCTTGATATAGATAGATATGTAGATAATATATTAGCCTATAAGAAGGATAACTATAAGTAATGGGAAAGTTTATAAATAGTTTTATAATAGAACATAGTAAAGGATTAATTGTTGCATTAGCATCGGCAGTAGTAATAGGAGCAATTGCAACTATAACCATAATTCAATCTGGACTTGATGAAAATATAGCGATTTTAGAAGCTGGTTCAAGCGATATACCGATAATAAAAAATGATGATTTGCAAGAACTAGGACAACTTTATAGTCAACTTAACGATAGATTTGAGAGAGAGATTGATGAGTTGATTACAGGTAAAGCTAATAGAAATAATAAAGCAAATCAGCCACTTAATCATTATGGGGTATATGGAAAAGACAATGCTAATCCATTTAAGAATGCTGATTATGTAAATGGAGCAAACATTAAATATGAAAAGATAGATGCAAGTATAAAAGATGGTGCATCTAATTTTAATGATATTATATCGGTGATGGCGGTGTTATATGACCAGAAAATGGATTTGGCAGATATAAATGAAATGAAAGAAGTATTTACAGATTTATTTTGGTTATCACATACATATACATTTGACTCTACTGAATTATATCCGTGTAAGCATGAGTGTGTGGCAGATACATATAAATGTACAGATGTATATACAGATTATAGAAGCACACGGTATTTAAAATATGATCCATTTACAGTAAGAAAGCATAGAGAGTATGAAGGATATGACCCTGATGAAGATTTTAGATTAGTGTACCCAGAAGGTGAGTGTGCTGTTCATGGCAAAAGTGGTGCAGGGTGTATATGGGACGAAAGCAAAGTTTGCTACCATGGTGGTGGTAATGAAACCTCTGAATCTTGTAATAAAACATTTGTTGTTGATGATAGTACAACTATAATATATGGTGAAGTAGGAGATGAAGTTGTGCCTGAAAGTATAGATTCAATCTATTTAGTATCAGAGCCATCATCAGGACATAAGATAGCAAAAACTGATACTAAATGTTATTACTATAAGAATATCAAATATTGTAGTACAAGATTGAGTTTAGCTACACAATTAAAGACTGCGAAAACTCAACTGAAAAGTGCAGAAGAGGCAGAGCAAATGCATTCTGAGACTTGTGACTATGATGGAGAAGGTGAATGTGGCACTTGTAAGAGCAATGCTGAAAGGGTGACAAAGGCTAGTGAGAGAGTTAGTGAAATAGAGGAAGAACTGCAGACCCATATAAGTGATGTTTGTGAGAAAGATGAGATAGTGAGTAAATATTGGTGCGATGGTTATAAATTATGTATGGGACATATTACTCACTATAAATGTCCAGGTCACAAAATAGTTCTCTGTCTTGGACATACAAGTATAAATGTAACAATAAAAGTTCTATATAGAGATGAATTATTAGATGAAGCATTTAAGGTATTTAGGTAAGAATATGAAAAGACGAATTGAAAACTTAACAAAATATATGTTGAAAAAGATGCTATTTATATCAATTTGTGTTATATTAATATGTATTAGTAGTAAAGATACTTATGCATTAACAGCGGCTCAATATGACCGATTTGTAGAAGAGGGGAGACTCGGAAATTTAAATATAGAAGTAAATGCCAAAGGGCAGATGTTTAGGAAGTTTGGTCATTTTATAATAGATGGTGAATATACAGGTGGTGATGCGAACAATCCTTTTTATAATGAAGAAAATAGTCGTGATTTAGCAATATTAGCTGTCCCAGGGAATAGTGTATATGAGGTTTATGGCGAGATAGACTATGATGCAATAGATTATAGTTATGAGGATGATGAAACATTAAATGCCACGCAGTATGACAGAGCTACATTTGAAGCAAGAGTTGAAAGAATGGATTATGGCAATACATATAAGAGTGCGATAGGCTATGGTAAGTATAATTTAAGACAGGGTAAAAACCTAACAGCATTTGTAAAGTTTGCATATGATTTTTATAAGAATAATTCTGGGGAGACACGAGTTGGGTGTAAAAATGAGATAGATTTAAGCACAAGAGGACTTACAAGTAATAAAATATGTCCAATGGAATTATTAGAAGAATATGCAAATGTGTCGTATATAGATTCAAGTAAAGATGCAGGATTAAAAGATGTGTGGGATAAGTGCACTAAAGAGTGGGAATATGAAGGAACAGCCCTTTCTAATACTGAAAACATTTTTGAACATTTGCAAGATATATTCATGTGCTATGTATATCTAAAGCCAGGAGTAGATAAGATAAGGAATACAATAGGGCTTGACACAAGTGAATTAAGTGATAGTGACTATGGAGCAATACTATCAATGATGTATGAGAGATTTGGAGGAAGACCGATAAATCCAGCAAGGGTAGAGAGTGGTAATGCAATACCAGTCATAGGCACTGGTGATGTGCTTGCAGCACTTGTAGATTTAAGTGATACAGAGTTAGAGCATATGACTATAGCAGATAAGATTTATACTTGCATGATAGAAGTAAAATATAAGAATAATGATTTAAAACTAGCAAGTTGGTTAAAAGAGGCGGAGTTAGTTAATGGTGGATATAGTATATTAAGTGCAAAAGAGTATGATATCTACATGAAAGCCTATCAAAAAGCATTTCAACTATATGGTCAAGATACAGCAAATGACATATTACTTGACTATGGCTGTGTCTTAACCCCTGACATATTTGAGAGCAAAATAAGTTTTGATAAAGCATTGAGCAAATTTAGGAATACGATACTTGCATACTTTGGGAATAGCAGTTTTTATCATAATAGTGGTAATCTCAACTATGTGGCAAAATCTTATATGATGGCTAAGAAGATGTGTGAGAATAGTCAATTTACAGATATAACAGACATCTATGCCTGCGATATGGATGTAGTGGAGCATACATATGGCTATGACAGTAGTAACATAATACTTCTTGCAGACACACAGGTAGTACAACTTAATGATAGTTATGGTGAAGATTGTGATACTGATCAAGATGGTATAAATGACAATGTAGAAGCCCACACGCCAGAAGAAGTAGATATAACCAATTTCCTTAAAGAGTATTGTAAATATAATAAATATACCCCTGAAGAAACAGCAGATATGATTGCTAAGAACAGCAAGGTGGTAATGTATAATTACTCATCT
>JAFSKG010000014.1 GCA_017449075.1 Lachnospiraceae bacterium | reverse complement strand
TCCAACTTTTCTTCCTGCTGCTTCAATAGATGCCTTAGCACCAAGTGCCATATCATCATTGTTACAGAAGATAACTTCTATTTGATTTCCAAATTGAGTAAGAGCATCTTGAGCAATTTGTTGTCCTTTTGCTCTATCCCACATACCAACTTGATCAAGTAATTGATCTACTTCAAGACCAGCTTTCTCTTTATATTGAGAAATAGAGAATTCTGTTCTATACTTAGCATCAACGTTCTCTGGGTCACCTTCGATCATAACATATTGAAGTTTTCCATCACCATTTATGTCTCCCTTATTTGGAAGATCAGCGATGAGTTCGCCTTGGAATTTTCCTGATTGACGAGCATCTGCTCCAACATATGTGAACTTACCAGCATAGTCACCAGTGTTGTTTGAACTCATGTCAGACTCTGATGGCTCTCTATTAATGAATACTACAGGTATCTTAGCATCTTTACACTTTTGCATAATAGTTGCTGCACCTGAAGATTGAACAAGATTCAAAATAAGAACATCATAACCTTGAACGATAAAGTTATCAATTTGGTTTGTTTGCTCAGCTTGGTCATTCTTTCCGTCCATGATAGTTACTTCATACTTAACTTGATCATTGCTCTTTGATTTGAGATACTTCTCTAATTCATTTCTGTAAAGTGTCATGAATGCATCATCAAACTTATAGATACATACACCAACTTTAACAGTCTTAGTTCCTGCTGCTGCAGCTTCAGTAGCAGTTGTAGTTGCTGCTTTTTGTCCACATGCAACAAGTGATAATACCATCACCATTGCAAGTAAAGCAGATAATAATTTTTTCATAATTTAATCCCTCCTAGGATATTTTAGTCCGTTTCACGAACATTATTGATTAAAGTTATAAATATCATAACCCCAAATTATAAAATAGTCAAGTATTTTTTAAGAAAAAAGTAAGTTGTTGTAAGTAATATTTAATAACATTTTACCAACAAAAAAAGGGGCCAAAGCCCCTTAAATTCAACTAGTATCTTAGTCTTGGCAATGCTCTTATTAAAGCAGCTATACCAACTGTAAAAAACATTATACCAAATATTGCAAGTACTAATAACAAAAGGCAAAGCCTAGATCTTGCAAAGTTTTTCAAATTAATATTGCCTGTTCCACCAACCGAAAAGATAATAATACATATAAATCCTATGATAGGTATGCTAAACAAAATCTCATACCCGAAGTATCCCCACATAGAAATTGGTTTATACTCACTTGATATGGCGTTTGAAGTGTTTTTACCAGTATTAGTCTGCTGTGGCTCACTATTTACAGGCTCGCTAACATTACTTTCTGTATTTACTGTTTCTTGCTTAATTTCATTATTATCTTCCATAATATTAACTCCTTAAATTTTTTTAGTATTATATCATAAATCTAATCAAAATTGAATACTATCAAATAATATTTTTCTATTGAAAATGTGGTTATTTTATACTAAAATATTAAGACTATTAATTTTTATATAAAAGGAAGTGCGCTTATGAAAAAATCTTTATCATTAAAAGAAAGCATTATTGTCGGTAGCATGCTATTCGGCATGTTTTTTGGAGCAGGAAATCTTATATTCCCTGTTCACATGGGTCAACTTGCAGGTACAAATGCATTACCTGCTGCAATCGGTTTTATAGTTACTGGTGTCGGCCTTCCACTTCTTGGAGTTGCATGCCTTGGCACAAGTAAGAAAGATAGCTTATTTGATTTGGCATCACTTGTTGGTGATAAATACAAATATTTCTTTACTATATTACTATATCTAACTATAGGACCATTCTTTGCGATACCAAGATGCGCAACAACTTCATTTGGAATCATGTCATCTCAGTTCGCTGATGGCAATGTGGTCGTTCCTAGACTTATATTTACATTTATCTTCTTTGCACTTGCACTCGTTCTTGCACTTAGGCCAAACGGAATAATGAATTACATTGGAAAAATTATCAACCCTTTATTCCTTGTGTTCTTATTCATACTTATCATTGTATCATTTGCAAATCCTATGCTCAAAGGTGGTGTAATAGTTCCAGATGAATCATATGCAGCTCAACCATTCTTTAAAGGATTTTTAGAGGGTTATAACACTATGGATGCGATCGCAAGTCTTGCTTTCGGAATCACTGTTATCACTGTTATAAGAAATCTCGGTGTTACAAATGAAACAGATGTAGCTATGAATACAGTTAAGGCTGGAGCTATCGGATGCGGTTTTATGGCACTCATCTACCTTCTTACTACATTTATGGGAACTATGAGTAGAGGTGTTTATGAAACATCTTCAAATGGTACTATCGCACTTTCACAAATCAGTTCACATTATTTTGGTAATTTAGGCATGTATATATTATTGGCTACTGTAACCCTTGCTTGCTTCAAAACTTCAGTTGCTCTTATAGTTAGCTGCTCTGAGATGTTTAACAAGATGTTCCCAAACTTCTGGTCTATGAAGCAATGGAGTATTGCATTTACAGTATTTTCATTTGTAGTATCAAACTTCGGACTCGATGCCATCATCACATATGCAATACCATTCTTAATGTTCATATATCCACTTGCTATAAGTCTTATATTACTTGCACTTTTTGGAAAGGCGTTTGGATTTAATAAGAAAGTATTTTCTTCAACTATAGCTTTAACATTTATAGCCGCATTATTTGACTTCGTAGTTTCATTCCCAAAAGACAGTTTCCTACCAGTAAGCTTTATTGAAAGCGTTGCAAATTTACAAGGTAAATTACCATTCGCAAGTATAGGACTTGCTTGGTTAGTACCTTCAATAGTTGGTCTTATAATTGGACTCATATGGGCAAAGGCAAGTAAGAATTAATTTAAACTTCTAACGATTCATAAATAAAATAACCGCCATATATAGTTAAACCCAATATTTAGACCAAATTAGTTAAATAAAATAACTAAGGAGGTCTATTTTTTATGAAGTATAGTTTGAAATTTAAATTAAAGATGATTAGTTTAAAGAAAGAAGGTAAGCCACTTGAATATCCT
>JAFSKG010000013.1 GCA_017449075.1 Lachnospiraceae bacterium | reverse complement strand
AGGATATTCAAGTGGCTTACCTTCTTTCTTTAAACTAATCATCTTTAATTTAAATTTCAAACTATACTTCATAAAAAATAGACCTCCTTAGTTATTTTATTTAACTAATTTGGTCTAAATATTGGGTTTAACTATATATGGGTCTTTTTTTACGTGATCTGGAATTCGTGATATCCAGAAGAACCTATTGTGATAACAAATCTTTCGATTTCTATTACAGGTTTATGATTGTTGTTTATAAAGAATGGAGTGTTCTCGGTTATGTAGCTATCGAGATTGTAACCATCAATTAGAGTTGACTTTTGTTCACTGCTCCATTTATCTATTGCCTCAGTTATACATTTTATGCTGGTTTCTTTATACTTATCGCCTAATACATCTTTTAGGTTGATGATACTCTTTTTGTTTAAATCTACATTGTAGAACAATCTCTTTACTGATGATGTTGTACGAGATTCAGATAGTTCTACGAATAAAGATAAATAATCTTCATCAAGGCATTTAACTTCATAGTGACATTCTATAGTAGTAGGTATGTATTGAATGGTAAGTGAAAAGTCATCAGGGAGATTAAATCTTCTTATTCTTCTTAAGTCCCTATAGAAGTTATCTAATGTGATTTCGTCGGATTGAGTAACTGTACTTTCAGTTGATATTTTAGTGACTTTTTCTTCTGGCGCAATTTCTCTATTTAAAAAATCTGGTTTTTGTGTTGACTGACTTATATTTGACTTTGTAGCAAACTTTGGTGGTTTAATATTTGATCTTGATGCACGATCTGAAGGAGGGAATTCTTTATCAAAGTTACTGCTAAATTCTTCTTGTGCGACTTTGCCAGGTCTCCCTGTAATTTTAATTGTAGTTTCAACTTCAGGGGCTGCAGTAGTTTCTACAACGATAATTCTTTTGTTGTGAAGAGCAGGATTTATAATTTCTTCAGAATTCGTATAACCATTTACAGTATCAAAACTATCTGGTCTTTGCATGCCTCTACCAAAGAAACCTCTTCCAGTGTGAGTTTCTGCATCTGAATATGAAGCTATAATATTAGAAAAAGTATTTCTTCGCCCCATATTTGAGAAAGAATAGTTTGATATTTCATCAGCATCAAGCTTTGAAAGTATGTTTCTTTCTTCTTCGCCAAGAACTGATCTATATTTTACTTCTAGTTCAGAAATTTTATTTTCTATATCTTTTTTTGCATTGTCTTTTGCAGATTGCAAATAAGCCTCGTAGGTTTCTAAAGCTTTTGTTTTTGCTTCATTTATCAATGAATTTAGGTTTGACTCTATTTCGACATTTAAAGAGTCAATTAACTCGGAACCTTCGTTATTAGAATAAGTAATTTTTGGGATTTTGATGTCTAAATTCATGTAGGCATTTCTATCACGCTCAAAAGAGCCAGTTGTGACTGAATAGTATGGAGTATCTGCAGTTATTATCTTCTTGGAACTTGTGTTTTCGCAACCGAAAACACTTAAGATAAGTATTGTAATAATCAAAACATTTGATAGTATCTTTTTCATAGGATTACCTCCGTTATCTATTAATGATAACCTTTAAATACTAATTTGTAAAGTTAAAAATCTTGACTTTTTTGTGAATAAATAGTAATATATTAATTCGTGGATTTGGTGGGTGTAGCGCAGTTGGTTAGAGCGCCAGATTGTGGATCTGGAGGTCGTGGGTTCAAATCCCATTATCCACCCGAGTTTTAGTATAAGGCTAAAATGATTTAGGGCTATCGCCAAGCGGTAAGGCACAAGACTTTGACTCTTGCAGTCGGTGGTTCGAATCCACCTAGCCCTGTATGAGACACTAGCTCAGTCGGTAGAGCACTTGACTTTTAATCAAGTTGTCGGGGGTTCGATTCCCCCGTGTCTCACTCAAAAAGCATTGATTAACAATGTTTTTTTTTTGAAAAAATATAAAAACTACGCAATTAAGTATTTAATGTTATTTTAATACTCATATTATGGAAATAGTAGAATTATTTTGTTATAATAATGTGGAAAAGTGTATATTAAGAGTTAAAAGTAGTTAGAAATGAGTAGTAAAGTTTTAAGAAAAAGAGTGGCATGGATTTTAATAATCGCAATGATTGCCATTAATAAAGGTATGATTTCAGGTAGTAGTTTTGCAATTGCTTCTGAAATTGAAGATTTAAAAAGAAATAAGTATGATAATGATTCTAAAAACGATTCGGATTTAAATGATAGGTCGTTTGATGATAAAATTTTTGGTGGTAATGGAGGAAGTGATTCTTCCGGAAATAATAAGATAGTATCTGCTACTTTTGAGTTTGCGTCTCTTAATCATGATGGCTATGAGGGTAAATCAATTTTTTACTATTCTGATGATTTTTTTAAAAACCCAGCTTCGGACTATAATAGTCACTTATCTACCACTTCAATAGAATTGGCAATATCTGGTGTTGCTAACAACATGGATGACAATAAAGATAAATATGGAAATTTAAAAGACTTTATGTCTAAGATGGGATTTCAGAATATTACACCAAATAGTGATTATTTGAGAGAACCAGAAAATAATACTATGGGTGCTGTATGTGCAAACAAACCTATTCACATAAAGAATGGCAGCGAGATAAATAGATTCAATTTAATTGTAGTTGCAATGCGCTCTGCAAATTATAAAAGTGAGTGGGAATCAAATTTTACAATCGGACAGGCTGGCGATCACCAAGGATTTAGTAGTTCAAGAGATAAAGTATATGAACATGTTACTAATTTCTATAATGAGCATAAAGATGATTTTGGTGGTGGGTTGCCGGTAAAATTATGGGTTGTTGGATATAGCCGTGGAGCAGGAGTTGCAAATATGCTCGGAGGAAAATTGACGGACAATGCGTCTGCATTTAATACTACTAAAGAAAACATTTATTGTTATACCTTAGGAACCCCGAGAGGTGCAGCTATAAGTGAACACACCTCACCAAGTCTTGACAGTTATACTAATATTCACAATATAGTTTCCGAAGCTGATTTGTTTCAACTTGTAGCGCCAACCACATTAGGATTTGATAGGTATGGCGTAGATCATGAATTTCCTTATTATCTGAGCGAGAAAGTCCATGACGCGAGTGAAAAGCAGAAAAGAAAAAATAGCAACCGAGATTACCTTGCTAGATATAATGAGATGTTGAAATATTATAATAACATTGATCCGCCAAGTGGACTTAACTTAAATGATTTCCACGTGAATAAGTTAATTCTCGCTAGCTTAGAATTGAAGTTTTTGGAGTTTACAGATTTATCTATAGAGCCTTTTACAGATAGTTCACCAGAAACTAATTATTATCAATCATATGAGTTTTATAATACATTTATAAATAAGATAATAGGTGAAGAATTATTAAATTGTGAATTTCCAGGGGCTGACTATGGGGACATTAAAGGACGAGAAAGACTTTATACAAAGTATCAAGATTTAATTGTATGGTTGGCTAAAACGTTTTTATCTGGCGACGACTATTCCTACATGGTGAATAAGATTCAAGAAAACGCATTGGGAATGATGTTTGATCTCGTTGGTTTGCTTTTTGCAATGTACGCACTAGTATATACAGATGCACCACAAGATAGAACTCATTATAGATTTCCTGATGAAGAGTCAGTCACATATTATTATAATGTATATGATATTATGGACTATATTTTTGATAAATTGCTTGATGGAGCCGTTAGTAGTGAAGATTATGATTTTTTGATGAGTAGAAGTAAAGATATTACAGATTTTTTGCTAGATTTATTAATTATCGATTATAGAACAACAAATCTTACAAGTCAGACCGCTATAGGTTCACTAGTTAAAAATATAAGTTCTGGAATAGGTTTTCATTTACAAGATGGATATTTAGCATGGCTTATGTCGGAGGATAGTTACTATCAGACACCACCAGTTGGAACAGTAAATGTTGATGGAAATAAGTCTGTAGTGTTTACAAATTTAAATAATTCAGTAATAAAAATATATGATGGGAATGATAATTATATTGGTGAATACAATATAGACAATGACAATAATGTGACAGCTACAAGTGGTCTTGACGATGGATTTATAAATGTCGTAAAATCTTATAACCCAGAAGGTATGGAACTTAGACTGCCATCAAGTCTAGAATATAAAGCTGAGATAATTGCTACAAATAGCAGTATCGGAACTGGAATATATAGAGAGTACTTTATAGCTGACTCTACAAACTATAGAAAAGTGAAAGAACTTGGAAGTGTGTACTTGAGTAGTGGAGAAAGCTATGTGATAGAGTTTAAAGAAAGTGGTACATTATTAGTATACTCGTGTTATGCATATGATGAGGCAAATGACTTACAAAAGAAAAAAATGCAAACTGCGACTGTAAACGAAATATTATCAGTATATGGCAAAGACTATTATTCATTTGCATCTGACCCGATTACATACAAGAAAGGGGCTCTGCTTGGATCAACATTTGGCGCTCTGCTTGCATCAGTATCTAATTTAGAAAGTGTATTGGGAAATAATAATGAAGTTGCAACTGAGTCAGAAGTGATAGAATATGAGTATGTAGATATAGCGAGTGAGTCGGAAACAGAAGAGGAGACTATAGAAAGCGATGAAGAAAAGACAGTAGATGGTGATGTGGAATATACAGCAGAAAGTGGTGTGGAAGACGCAACAGAAAGCGATGCGAAAGATATCACAGAAATTGACGAAACAATAGAATTAGAATCAGAAACAGAAGTGGAAGAAGAGAAACAAAGCGAAGACAGAACTGACATAGAAGAAGATGAATTAACAACTGAAATTGAAACTGCTGAATCGGTTGATGAAATTGCTGATATAGATGAAACTGAGAATGAAACTGATGAAGGCGAACAAGTGCATGGTTTAAGTGGAACAGACACACTACTTGGGGCAGGAGATAAAGTGACTGTAAACTTTGAATCAAAGGATTTGGCATCGTTATATTACTTTGATGGTACTAAATATGTTAAGACTGAAAGTGGCAATAGCTTTGATGTAGGAACTAAGATTAAAATTGCCACGCCGCTTAAAAATGATACAAATGTATTTTGTGGATGGACCCTTAAAAATAGTGTTGGAGATTTATTAAATAAGCTTGGAGTAGACACTCCAAGAATAGAAGATTTATCTACTGCAAATGAAAATGCATATTGCATAACTTTAAAGGATTATGATATAAATATATCTGCGAATTATATTCTAAATAATGATTCACCAGTAGACCCTCATCATGATTACGATACCGATGACAGTAGACATAGTGATAGTGATGCTACAGGTATCATTGAATCAATACATGAGCAGATTTTTGGAACAATAATACCAACAAAGGTTAATGCAGACAAAGTAATAAAAGCGATATTTGACGAAAGTTCTGTAAGATGGTACTATAATCCTATTACTAATAAATGGCAACTAAATTCGGTTGATGCGGATGGGAATATTATAAGTGCAGTAAATGGTTTTTATGAAATGGTTACATATAGAACTATCTATATAAATGATGAGGTGCATCAATTGCCAATAAAAAATATTTATTACTTTGATGAAAATGGCAACATGGTGACAGGCTTTTTAGAAACCGTAAACAAAATTACTTATTATTTTGAAGAAGCCAAGACACTTGATGAAGGCAAAATGATTGTAGGCTGGAAAAATATCAATGGGTCTATGTATTATTTCAATGAAGATGGAAGCATGTTGGTTGGTGCAATGACTCCTAATGATTATTTGACAGGAAGTAATTGAAAACTTACTAGATAGTTTTATTTGATATAAACCCCCATAGCCAAATGGTAAGGCAACGGTCTCTGACTCCGTCATCTTAAGGTTCGAATCCTTATGGGGGTGCTCGTTAAGGGCAAGTTTGTGTGCCCAAATAAATGATGTCGAGGAAATGTAATGGTTATTAGCAAAGTAATAGCAAATGAAATTGCAGTAGCGGAGAAACAAGTAGAAGCAGCGATTAAACTTTTAGATGAAGGGTGCACAGTACCCTTCATTTCTCGTTATAGGAAAGAAGTGACAGGTGGACTTAATGATGAACAACTTAGAACACTCTATGAGAGACTTGTCTACTTAAGAGAACTTGATGAGAGAAAGGAAACTATTTTAGCTTCTATAAAAGAACAAGGAAAACTTACGAAAGAACTTAAAAAACAAATTGAAGATGCGATGACAATGGTTGCACTTGAAGATTTGTATAGACCATATAAGCCAAAGAAGAAAACTCGTGCAAGCGTAGCAAAAGAAAAAGGACTTGAGCCACTTGCTATGATTATATGGGAACAAAAAGCAAAACAAAAAATTGAGACTACTGCGAAAAAATATATTGATAAGAAGAAAGGTGTAGAGACAATTGAAGATGCAATTGCAGGTGCGCTTGATATAATTGCTGAGATGATTTCTGATGTGGCTGACTATAGAACTTGGATAAGAGAGTTTACAGTCAACACTGGTGTAGTGAGGTCGGAAGCAAAAGACCCTGAGGCGAAGACAAACTATGAGCAGTATTACAATTATAGTGAGATGGTATCTAAGATACCACCACATAGAATACTTGCCATCAACCGTGGAGAGACTGAAAAAGTTTTAAAAGTTACTATAGAAATTATAAGAGATGATGTATTAAAGTATCTAAGAGATCAAATTATAAAAGAAGAAAATGAATACACAGATGAGTATATTGAAAAGGCTATAGAAGATTCATTTGACAGACTTATATGGCCATCTATTGAAAATGAAGTTAGAAACATTTTGACTGAGAAGGCAGAAGACACTTCTATGGAAGTATTTTCTAAAAACTTAACTCAAATACTTATGCAGGCACCTATAGAGGGGAAAACAGTGCTTGGCTGGGATCCTGCATTTAGGACGGGTTGTAAGCTTGCAGTATGCGATGCAACTGGAAAGGTTCTTGATACTACAGTTATATATCCTACAGAGCCAACTACTCCAGAAAGACAGGAGATGGCAAGACAAAAATTGAAAGAATTGATTGACAAGTATAATGTAGATTTAATTTCAGTTGGAAATGGAACTGCATCTCGTGAATCTGAAATGTTTATAGTTGACTTCTTTAAGAAGGCAAAAATAAAAAATGTGCAGTATGTAATAGTAAATGAAGCAGGTGCATCAGTTTATAGTGCGAGCGAACTTGCTACAGAAGAATTTCCAAAGTTTGATGTGGGACAGAGGTCTGCAGCATCAATAGCAAGGCGACTTCAAGATCCACTTGCAGAACTTGTAAAGATAGATCCAAAGAGTATAGGTGTCGGACAATACCAACACGATATGAATCAGAAAAAACTTTCTATGACACTTGGTGGTGTAGTTGAAGACTGTGTTAATAAAGTTGGAGTTGATTTAAATACAGCATCATATTCGCTGCTTTCATATGTCTCAGGCATAAATAAGACTATAGCGAAGTCAATTGTAAGCTTTAGAGAAAAGCAGGGAAGATTTAATAATAGAAATGAACTTTTAAATGTAGACAAACTTGGCGCAAAGGCATTTGAACAATGTGCAGGTTTCCTTCGTATAACAGGCGGTGATGAGCCTCTTGATAGGACAGGAGTTCACCCAGAGTCATATGATGCTACAAATAAATTATTGAAGAGTTTAAACTTCTCTAAGAAAGATTTGAAGGATGGAAACTTTGCTGGCATATCGAAGTTGATTGTAGATTATGATAAGACAGCAAAGGAACTTAAGATAGGTGTCGAGACACTTAAAGACATAGTAAATGAACTTGAAAAACCAGGTCGTGACCCAAGAGATGATGCGCCAAAACCAATTTTAAGATCTGATGTGCTAACTATGGAAGACTTGGTTGAAGGAATGCAATTAAAGGGGACTGTTAGAAACTGTACAGACTTTGGAGTATTTGTAGATATCGGAGTTCATCAAGATGGACTTGTACATATATCTCAAATTGCAGATAGATATATAAAACATCCACTTGAGGCTGTGGCAATCGGTGATGTAGTAGATGTAAAGGTGCTTGCAGTTGATCTTGAAAAGAAAAGAATATCTCTCACTATGAGACTTGATGGCGGTGGAATGAAGGACTATAGGGAAATGCATCAACAAAAAATGACAAGCGTTGCACCAACTGTAAGTGAGAAGAAAACTGAGAGCAGTGAAACATTTAATTTCAATATTGATACAAGCAAAAAATTAAAAGTTAAACTTGCAAACGATGAGACAAATGATGATGCTAAAAAAACTAAGGTAAAAGAAGAAAAGAAGACAACTAAAAAAGCAGCTGCGAAGAAGACTACAAAGAAAGAATCAACTAAAAAAGTAGCAGCAAAGAAAACTACAAAGAAAGAGTCAACTAAAAAAGTAACAGCAAAGAAAACTACAAAAAAAGAAACAACTAAAAAGGCAACATCAAAGAAAGCTACTACAAAGAGCGCAGCAAGCAAAAAGGAAAAAGTGAAGAAAGCAACTACAAAAAAGACTACTAAGAAGTAGTTTAACAATATACCTATCCACATTACAAAAATATATTATAGAAGATTGGCATCGAGAAATTGAGATGTCAGGAGGAAAGATGAATAAAGATTTAAGAAGAGTGTTGCAAAATGCAGTTTATGCTGCCCTTTATGTTGCACTCTGTTATGTATTTCAGCCTATAAGCTTTGGTGCAATACAGGTGAGAATTGCAGAAGCGCTGTGTATATTGCCACTCTTTGATGATATGGCGATAGTATCTATAACAATAGGTTGTTTTCTATCTAATATATTGTTTAGCGGTGCTATCGATGCGATATTTGGAACGCTTGCTACATTAATTGGACTTATATGCATTAAGATTATAAAAGTTGATAACTTCTTTCTCAAAATGCTGCCTACAATTTTATCAAATGCAATCATAATACCATTCGTCCTGCGGATAGCATTTGGTGAGACAATGCCAATTTGGCTTCTTGCTATAACAATAGCTGCGGGTGAAGTAGTTTCTGTTTATGGTCTTGGGTATGTGCTATATAGGGCACTGAAGAAAACAAATCTTTGGGAATAAAAGAAATGCAAATCGCAAAACTAATGAAACACAGATGGGAAGAAGAACCCATATCAGGAATTGGCAGAGGATATGACGGAACCTTTGCCATATTTTTTTATGGTTGCACTATGAGGTGCGTCTATTGCCAGAATAGCAAAATTTCACAACGCAGGGGCGAGTATGCGCCCGAAAAAATAAATTACACACCTGAAGAATTGAGCGACGAAATCATAAAGGTACAATCTGAAAATGTCGCGAGCATAAGTTTTATAACTGCTGCTCTCTATGTAGATCAAGTTGCAGAAACTATAAAACTTGCAAAGAAAAAAGGTCTGACACTTCCTATAGTATATAATAGTAGTGGATATGAGACAGTTTCACAAATTAAAAAACTTGATGGGCTCATAGACATTTATCTTCCAGACTTCAAATATTTTGACAATGAGCTTGGGAAAAAATACAGCGGTGTTCCAAATTATACTGATGTAGCAAAACTCTGCATAGCCGAAATGCATCGTCAAATTACATCGATCCATAGGGACGAGCCCGCTCTCATTGTTAGACATTTAGTTCTACCAGCCAACACCGAAAATTCAAAATCAGTTATAAAATATCTTTACGATACCTATGGTGATGACATTTATATAAGTATTATGAGCCAATACACCCCGATGCCGCAAAATGAAGGTATAAATGCATTCCCTGAACTTCTGAGAAGAGTGACTAGGAGGGAGTATGAGAAAGTGGTGGATTTTGCCATTAAAATAGGGGTAAAAAATGCATATATACAGGAAGGGGATGTGGCGGAGGAGAGTTTTATTCCGGATTTTTAGGGCAAATTGGCACTTGACAATAAAGGGCATAAGTTGTATTATTTATAAGGTTAATTAAAGGGCAGTGAGCCCTTTTTTAAGTCTTGTTTTGAAGGAGAAATAAATATGGCTACAAAACGTACTAAGATAACTTTAGAGTGCACAGAGTGCAAACAAAGAAATTACGATACGACAAAGGAGAAAAAGAAACATCCAGATCGTATTGAGACTAGCAAGTACTGCAGATTCTGCAAGAAGCACACAAAGCACAAGGAGACTAAATAGTAATGAGTGAAGTAAAGGAAAAAAAGGAAAATCTTTTCAATAATATTATAAAAGGTCTTAGATCTGAGTGGATGAAAATTATATTTCCATCAAATGAGAAGATCTTAAATGATTCAGTTACAGTTCTAATTTGTTCTGTAGTGATTGGCCTTTTGATTTTTGTACTTGATTCATTAATTGGATCAGGCTTTGGACTTTTATTTAGTAGATAATTAGGAGATAAGACAAGTGGCAGAAGAGAGATCAGGAAAACCTGAGTGGTATGTTGCCCATACTTACTCTGGTTATGAAAATAAAGTTAAACTTGATATAGAGCAGTCAATAAAGAACCGTGGTATGGAAGAACTGATTTTTGAAGTTAGAATTCCTACACAGATGGTTACAGAACTTAAAAATGGAAAAGAGAAAAAGTATGAAAAGAAACTTTTCCCTGGTTATGTTCTTGTAAACATGATTATGACTGATGATACTTGGTATGTTATAAGAAATACAAGAGGTGTTACAGGATTCGTAGGACCTGATAGCAAACCAGTACCTATATCAAAGGCTGAGTTAGAAGCACTTCAAGGCAAGGCGAAGAAGGAAGTTGTTATAGAAGTAAATGTTGATGATACAGTAGTTATAACAAATGGCGCATTTAAAGATTCTATAGCAAAAGTTCTTGCAGTAAATGAATCAAAGAGAAATGTTACTGTGGGAGTAGACTTCATGGGTGGCGAAAGAAAACTTGAGATTGGTTTCGCCGATATAAAGAAGATATAAAATCAAATATGATTTTGTAAATAAATTTGGGAGGGCGTAAGCCCGACAATACCAAGGAGGAAAATTATGGCAAAGAAGATTGAAGGTTATATTAAACTTCAAATCCCAGCTGGCAAGGCAACACCAGCTCCACCGGTAGGACCAGCACTTGGTCAACATGGTGTAAACATTGTTGCATTTACAAAAGAGTTTAATGCTCGTACAGCTAATGAGGGAGATGTAATTATCCCTGTAGTAATCACAGTTTTTGCTGATAAGAGTTTTACATTTATCACAAAGACTCCACCTGCAGCAGTTCTTATTAAGAAGGCTTGCAAAATTAAATCTGGCTCAGGCGTACCAAATAAGACAAAGGTAGCTACTATTAAGAAGGCAGATCTTCAAAAGATAGCTGAGACTAAGATGAAAGATTTAAACGCAGCAAACTTAGAATCTGCTATGTCAATGATAGCCGGAACTTGTCGTTCTATGGGCGTAACTGTAGAGGAATAGGGGAGGTGTCGTGATGAAAAAGTTAGCAAAGAAATACGAAGCAAAGTTAAAAGCATATGAGCCAAAGAAGCTTTACGAGGCTAAGGAAGCAATTTCAGTAGTTAAGAAAAATGCTACAGCAAAATTTGATGAGACAATCGAACTTCATATTAGAACAGGCTGTGATTCAAAGTATGCTGAACAACAGATAAGAGGATCAGTAGTTCTTCCAGCAGGAACTGGTAAGAAAGTAAAGATATTAGTATTTGCAAAAGATGCTAAGGCTGATGAGGCTAAGGCAGCAGGTGCTGATTATGTAGGTGTTGATGAGTATGTACAAAAAATTCAAAGTGAAGGTTGGCTTGACTTTGATGCAGTAGTAGCAACACCAGATATGATGGGAACTGTTGGTAAACTTGCAAAGATTTTAGGACCTAAGGGTCTTATGCCAAACCCAAAGACAGGTACAGTTACTCCAGATGTCACAAAGATAATTGGAGAATTAAAAGCTGGTAAGGTTGAGTACAGACTTGATAAGCAAAACTTGATTCACTGCCCACTTGGAAAAGCAAGTTTCAGTGAAGACAAGTTAGAAGAGAATTTAAATGCTCTTATGAATGCAATAGTAAAAGCTAGACCACAGTCTTTAAAGGGAACCTACCTTAAAAGCATAACACTGACATCAACTATGGGACCTGGAGTAAAAATCAATACTGTTAAGTACGGTGTATAGTCAAAATAATAATTTAATCGCCACTTATTGTGGCGATTTTTTATTATTTCATTGAAGAAACATAATATGGATTAGTAAAAGATGTTAGCTTGATGTTAGTAAGATATATTTGAAATGTACACAAAATAATGGTATAATAGTGGTGTTTCATTTAATAGTGAAATTAATTTATGGGGGTTGAGCATAGTATAACTATGCGAAGAGTTTATGAAAAGATTTTTATCTTTAGCAGTAGCTTCTATGTTGGTACTTGCAACACTTGTAGGCTGTGGTGGCAACAAAACTTCAGCACCAGCACAAAATGACACTTCATCTACAGAGCAAAAGTATTCTGGAAAAGTAATGCTTTATTCTTCAATGCAAGAAGAGCAACTTCAAGCAGTGAAAGATGCATTTGAAAAGAAGTATCCAGGAGTAACAATGGATTTCTACTTTGCTTCAGGCGGAAAGGTTATCACTAAGATGACTACTGAGGCTCAGGCAGGACAAATTGATGCAGACATTATATGGCTTGGCGATCCATCTGACTATGAAGGATTTAAGAAACTTGGTTATTTACAAACTTATTCTTCACCAGAGGCAGATCACATCGCAAAAGAATATATTGATAAAGATGGTTACTATACAGCAGCTCGTCTTGTAACTATGGGTGTGTCTTGGTGTACACTTCCAGGAGTTGGAATCACTGATGACGAAGCTCCAAAGACATGGGATGAGTTATGCGATCCAAAGTGGAAAGATCAAATCGTTATGACAGACCCTACTCAGGCTTCTACTACAAAGTATTGGATGGCATCTATGATGCAATCAAGTAAGTATGGAAAAGATTTCTTCCAAAAACTTCGTGATAATGGTGTAAAACTTGAGAGTGGTACAACTGCTACTCACAATAAGGTTGCAGATGGTTCATATAAAGTAGGTGTTTGCCTTGACTATGTATCAGCAAGTCTTATGGATCAAGGTTCTCCACTTAAGTTCCACTATACAAATAGTGATGTAGTTACTATGACTAGCCCAATAGGTCTTGTAAAGAATAATCCAAATGGTGACAATGGAAAATTATTATATGACTTTATTCTTTCAAAAGAAGGACAAGAAGTTTTAGTATCTAAGAATCTTGTATCAGTTAGAGATGATGTAAAGATGAATATCGATACAAGTAGAATAGCATCACTCAATATGCCAGTTGATTTTAATGATTTGGCAGACAATACTCCAAATTACTTAAATGATTTTAATGCAATTTGGGGAAAATAAAATGAATTGCAATAAATTTATATACAATAACTAAATTCAAAAGACACGAAGGTTTTTCGTGTCTTTTTTATTAGGAGAGAATTATGTCAAATGTTAGTTTTTCAAATGTCACAGCGAAGTATGGCAAGAACACTATCTTTAGCAACCTTTCTCTTGAAGTAAAGAAAGGCGAGATAATGTGTCTTGTAGGTCCATCTGGTTGTGGCAAGACAACACTTGTGAGATGTCTACTCGGTCTTCATAGGCCAGAGACTGGAAGAATAGCTATAGGGGACACAGTTTTATTTGATGCTGAGAAGAGGATTAATGTGCCTGTAGAGAAAAGAAAGATAGGCATAGTATTCCAAGACTATGCTGTGTGGCCTCATATGACAGTTTTAGAAAATGTCATGTATCCACTTAAGAAAAGAAAATACAAAAAAGAAATGATAAAAGATAGAGCAATGCATGCTCTTGAGCAAGTTCATATGACTAAATATGAGAGTCATTTGCCAAGTCAACTTTCAGGTGGACAACAACAAAGAGTTGCCATAGCGAGAGCACTTGTCACTGGAGCTGAGGTTGTAGTTATGGATGAACCTATAACAAACCTTGATGCAAAACTTCGTGAAGAGATGCTTCTTGAGATTAGAATGATACAAAATAATCTCGGTGCAACTATTCTTTATATAACTCATGACCAGCAATCAGCACTTGAACTTTGTGACAGATTAGCTGTTATGCAATTAGATGGAAAAATTTGTCAGGTTGGAACTGATGAAGAGATAATCACCAATCCGGTAAATAGATTTACATTTGAATTTATCGGAAACTCAAATGCTATCCCTATGGTTGTATATGAGAACAAACCATGTTTTGAATTAGAGACAAATATACCTGCTGAAGGTGTAGATATAGGAAATGAAAATGTAGATGGAAAAGACATGTTAGTAAGACTCAATGATGTAGTCTTTGATAACAGTTCTCCTATAAAGGCAGAAGTCACAAGTAGGATATTCTTGGGCAGTGAATATAATTATTTCTTGAACTTATATGGAAAAGAAATTAGATTACAGCAGAGTATGCTTGATGCAAAAAATAATGGAATTGCAAATGTAGGTGAGATGGTAGGCGTCAAATTCATCAATCCTCATTTTTATAATAAACTTATGAATAAGGAGGGCAAGTAATATGTTTACTATTGATAATAATGCGATGGCGGCAATAGATGGTAAGAAACGACTTAGCATGGATAAGATACTTACTATAGTATGTTTTATATTGCTATTTATAGTGGTAATCATTCCTATCTTTATGATAGTATTCAATGCCTTCTTTGATAAGAATGGTTTTAGTTTAAATTTAATTCTTGAACAATTTGCAGACAAGAAAAATCTTGATGCGATGTGGAACACTATAAAGATTGCAGTCTTTGCTACAATCTTTGGAACTATAGTCGGAGTGTTTTATGCATGGCTTCTTGGTCGTTCTGATATACCTGCAAAAGGTGTCATGAGAGCACTTTTCAACATACCATATATGTTCCCACCATTTCTTGGTGCTATGGCATGGGAGCTACTTTTAAATGATAGATCAGGATACTTGAATAGATTTTTCATGACAACATTTGGTTTAGAAAAGGCCCCATTAAATATAAACTCAATCTGGGGAATCGTATTCGTTGAAGTAAGTTATTACTTCCCATTTGTATTTATGCAAGTTGTATCAGCTCTTGAGAGAATGGATCCAACTCTTGAAGAGTGTGCAAGAATCGCAGGTGCAAAGCAGAGTACAGTTATAAGAAAAATTACTTTGCCACTTGTGAAGCCAGCAATTTCAGCTGGAGCATTACTTATACTTATATCATCACTTGCACATTTCGGTGTGCCATCAATACTCGGATTTAGACAAGAGATTTATACTTTGCCAACTCGTATATATGCAGTTATATATAACTCGGGTGGAAGTTTTGAAGGTATAAGACAGGGTGCGGCACTTTCTGTAATGCTTGTTATAGTTGTTGCAATAGCACTTCTTATACAAAATAGAATTTTATCAGCAGGTAATTACGACATAATAAAGGGTAAGAGTATGAGACCTACACTCATAAAACTTCGTGCGACTAAAATTCCGTTATTACTCTTGTCTATATTTACATTATTTATAATTGTTATAGTACCACTTGCCATGATTATTCTCATATCATTTGTAAAGGCATATGGATTACCACTTGTGCCAGAGAACTTCTCATTTGTAAATTACCAAAGAGTATTTGCAAATAAGGGAACGATTGACTCTATAAGAAACTCACTTATCTTATCAGTTTCTGCAGGTGTTATCTCAATGTTCCTTGGAACACTTGTTGCCTATGTAGTTCAAAAGATAAAACCAAAGGGCAGTGCAGTCCTTGAAGTGACATCTATGCTACCTTATTCTATACCTGGTACAGTTTTATCAATAGGTGTAATACTTGCTTGGAGCGGTGCAATATTTGGAATTACACTTTATAATACACTTTGGATAATCTTAGTTGCATACATAGCAAGATATTTGTCATTCTCTATGAAGACTTCGTCAGCATCACTTATGCAGGTATCATCTTCACTTGAAGAGGCATCAAGAGCTTGCGGAGCATCGCACTCTGAAAGTCTTGCTGACATAACACTTCCGCTCATAAGACCTGCGATGGTTTCTGGATTCTTCCTTATTTTCCTTCCAGCTATGAGAGAAGTTACTACATCTATACTTTTGTACGGACCATATACAAGAACTTTGGGAGTACATATCTACTCTCTTCGTGATGCAGGATATATACCACAGGCTGCAGCACTTGCAGTTATAGCGATAGGACTTATCATGGTGCTAAATATAATAGTCACTCATATCACGAAAGATAGGAAAGGAGTATAGCCATGGCAGAT
The DNA here is from genome assembly GCA_017449075.1 of Lachnospiraceae bacterium. Classification (GTDB taxonomy): domain Bacteria; phylum Bacillota; class Clostridia; order Lachnospirales; family Lachnospiraceae; genus UBA3633. Next base: position 79,654 of record JAFSKG010000013.1, on the reverse strand, counting down.
CATATAATACTTAGAAATGTCACAAAGGTATTTAATAGTAAACTTGGTGATATAGTTGCGGTAGATAATTTTAATTTAAATGTCCATGAGGGAGAATGCTTTTCTTTCCTTGGACCATCTGGTTGCGGCAAGTCGACAACTCTTAGAATGATAGCTGGATTTGAAGACCTAACTGAAGGTGAGATAGAACTTTGCGGAAGACTTGTATCAAGCAGCAAACAAAAACTCTATGTGCCACCAGAAGAGAGAGGACTTGGGATGGTTTTCCAAGCATTTGCAGTGTGGCCACATATGAATGTGTATGACAATGTTGCATTTCCACTTAAGATTCAAAAGATGAATAAGACTGATATAGATAAAAAAGTTGCAGATGCACTTAAGCATACAAGTCTCACTGGTCTTGAAAAATCATTCCCAGGAGATTTGTCCGGTGGTCAACAACAAAGAATTGCTCTAGCTCGTGCTATAGTTACAAATCCAAAAGTAATGTTACTTGATGAGCCGCTTTCAAATCTTGACCCAAAACTTCGTGAGAGTATGAGATTTGAAATTAAACAATTACAAAAAGAATTTAATTTTACTATTATATTTGTTACTCATGATCAGTCAGAAGCCATGGCAATCTCTGACAGAATGATGGTTTGTGACATGGGTAAGATTATGCAAATAGATACACCAGAAAATCTTTACAACAAACCAGTAAATAGATTCGTTCACAATTTCCTTGGAGAAAGTACTTTCATCAATGTAGTTATAAAAAATGGAAAAGTATATCCAAAGAATGATATGAGTCAGGCTATAAATATTTCTATACCTTCTGATGCTGCAAGTGAGATGGTTGTAGCCACAAGACCAAATGAAATAGAATTGGTTAAGAGTGATGCAACAGGATTTAAGACTCATATAGAGAAGAGAACATTTTTAACTGATAGAATAGAGTACCTTGTATCGGTAGGAGAGCAGCTAGTAAAAATTCAGACACCTCATAGAATAAGATTTGATAGGGATGAGGAATGTTGTATAAAGCTTGTATCTCCTATGTGGTATCCTGTGGATGACGAAAAAGAACAGGCGGAGAGGGCAAGAAGACAAGTTATATAGAAAAGAGCGGGCTCGCAGAGCTCGCCCCTACAATGTAAGGGCGAGTTTCACGAGCCCATTTTATATTTGGTTGAAATTTAGCCATTTTAGGAGTATAAAATTAAGTGTTTTTTAATAATTGAATATACAAAAATGGTGACATTTTTGATATAATATATGTAGTAAGAATGGACTATTTTAGAAAGTTTTATAAGGTATCTTAGGAAACTTTCGTTTTTTGTATTGAAAATAAAATATATTAAGGAATATGCAAATATGAAAGTAGTAATTGGCAATGACCACGCTGCGGTTGACATGAAAATGCAAATAAAGGAATATATAGAATCTTTGGGACATGAAGTTATAAATGTAGGAATAGATAAGGTGGAGAGATGTGACTATCCTGATTATGCTTATGCAGCATGTGAAAAGATAATTAATAAAGAAGCTACACTTGGAGTTTTAATTTGTGGAACTGGTATAGGTATGAGCATAGCAGCAAATAAAGTGAAGGGAATAAGAGCCTGTGCTTGCTCTGAAAGTTATTCTGCAAGACTTTGTAGAGAACATAATGATGCAAATGTTGTATGCTTTGGTGAAAGAGTTATTGGAATAGAAACTGCTAAAGAAATAGTAAAAAGTTTTTTAGGAGCAGAGTACCAAGGAGCTCACCATGTAAATCGCGTGAAAAAAATCATGGACATTGAAGAAGGTACTTATAAGAAATGATTTATAGAGAAAAAATATTAGAATCCATAGTTAAAAACTTTTTCGACACAGAAATTATAAAAGACAATGACATATTACTTGTAGCATTAAGTGGTGGAATGGATTCCATGTGTCTCATAGATGCATTTTATAAACTGCAATCAGAAGTTAATTATAATCTTATGGCAATACATGTGCATCATGGTATAAGAGGCAAAGAAGCGGATAGAGATTTAGAGTTTGTAGAAGACTACTGTAAGTCAATGGGCATCAAATTGATAGAAGAAAAAGTTGATGCAGTTATGTATGCAAAGAAAATGAATCTCACTGTTGAAGAGGCTGCAAGAACACTTAGGTATGATTGCTTTAGAAGAAATTGGGAAAAGATATCCAAAAAGAATGCAAAAAGTAATGTATATATACTTGTAGCTCACCATGAGAAAGATCAGGCTGAGACAGTTATACACAACATGTTAAGAGGTACAGGCATCAAGGGCATAACTGGAATGAGAATGCAGAACGGAAATATACTTAGACCACTTCTTGAAATTAAGAAATCAGAGATAGAAAAATATGTTGATACCTATGACGTACCATATGTAAATGATTCTACAAATGATGATATAAGATATACTAGAAATTTTATACGAAAAGAAATATTGGATAGATTCGATGAGATAAATAGCGCTGCAAGCACTCATATAGCAGAACTATCACGTCAGGCAAAAGAGATAAGTGACTATATTGAATCAGAAAGCAGAAAGGCTTATAAAAAAATTGTCGTAAAAGAGGATGACAAAATCATAGTGCTAAATCTATCAAAGTTTAGGCTAAGAGATAAGATTATAAAAGCTGGTATTATAAGGTTAGTTTTTGATAACTTAGTTAGCACACTTAAAGATATTACAAAGATAAATATTGATGACATTATAGAATTATGCGACAAAGAAAAAGGTGGTCATCTTGATTTACCTTACAACTTGACTGTAGATAAGAAACAAAATGAGATCATTTTTACTAAGAATAAGAAGAATGTGAGTATGAGCAGGAGGAAGAAGAAATGAGTAGAAGAATTGAACCACTCATCACAGAAGAACAAATAAAAGCAAGAGTTAAAGAGCTCGGCAAGCAAATTTCCAATGACTATAAAGGAAAAGATTTGTTGCTCATAGGAATACTTAAGGGTAGTATACCATTTCTCTGTTCTCTCATGTGGGAGATAGACAATGAGAAGCTTGCTATGGATTTTATGGATGTGTCAAGCTATGGAAGTGAGACGGAGTCAAGTGGAGATGTAAAAATACTTAAGGATATAGATTCATCAATTAAGGGTAAGAATGTGCTTATTGTTGAAGATATAGTTGACACAGGAAGAACTATGCAAAAACTTTTAGGAATGCTTGAGACAAGAGAGCCCGCAAGTTTAAAAATTTGTACACTACTTGATAAGCCATCGAGAAGAGTTTGTGATGTTAAAGTAGATTATATAGGATTCGAGATTGAAAATAGATTTGTAGCCGGTTTTGGACTTGATGACGACCAGTATATGAGACAGCTTAAGTATGTCGGAGAAGTAATATTTGATAAATAATAAATTGATTTTATATATTCCATAAGGAAGGTAAAACTATGAAATTCAAATTCAAAAAGTATTTAGCAATCTTATTATGTATGACAATGGTGTTTTCAAGCACTTTGCCACATTTTGCTAGTGATGATTTAACTAATAAGGAGGAGACTTCTGCGACTTATGAAGAGTCAAGCGAGTCAGTAGAAAAATCAAGTGAGTCTACTGATGAGAGTGAGTCTATTGAGTCAAGCAGTTCTGTAGAGGAACCAGAAGGCGAAGATGGGGAATCTGAATCAAAGGCTGAAGAAGAGCCAGAGTCAGATGAGCCTGAGTCGAGTGAAACTGAGTCAAGTGAGACTGAGTCGAGTGAGACTGAGTCGAGTGAGGCTGAGACAGAGGAGTCTGAATCAACTGAGGCTAGTACAGAGGCAGAGGAAACTTCAGTTTCTGAGAGTACTTATGATGAAGAAAAAGTTGCATCTTCAAGCGAGATAGCTGAAGAAGAAAATGATAGTGAAGAAAAATATGACGACATAGATGTGGCAACAAATAGTGATGCATTAAAAACAAATCTAGTTGAGTACATAAATGATATAGCAACAAAGAGTGAACTTACTACTGTAAATGATTATGAAATTGGAGGGTTGGGATTCATACCAAATGATTTTGATATACCAGTAGTAGAAAAGAGACCTTTAAAGAGAGGTGAAAAACTTCTTGGAGCATTACCTGAAGCTAGTTACGACCCAAGAGGCCAAAATACGCCTTATGGATTACCTATACTTCCGCCAATGAGAGACCAAGGTAGCTATGGAACTTGTTGGGCATTTTCAACTATAGGTATGTTTGAGACTTATTTAAGACTTCATGGTTTAGTAGCAGATGAGGATGAATCAAATTTAAGTGAGGCAGCGCTTACATATTTTACACAACTTGGATTGTATGACAAGGAGGTTACAAAAAGTGGCTCTGCAAACTTGGACAAACCTGGATTAGAAGGTTTTGATTATACAAGAATTAGTAAACCAGATTATTTTGGAAGGCTTGGTGGAAACCAAGCAAGAGGTTTGCTCGTCGTATCACCTTACAATGGAGTAATGATAGAAAATTCTGACACTGCATATGATCAAATGAATTATATCAAAGCTTATGGACTTGATGGTAAATACGCTTTCAATAGTAACGATTTTGTTCTTAAAAATGGAATATTCTTGAATAAGTCAAATAAAGATCTGGTTAAACAAGCAATAAAGGATAATGGATCTGTAGGTATATCTTTTTTTGCAGGCCATGCAGAACCTGGTGATGAGGGTGAGAATCCAAGTTATGTTCATGAAGTTGGAGGAGAGTTTTATTATTTTACTGATGTGTCTGGTGAACAAAACCATGCGATTTTGATAGTTGGTTGGGATGACAATATACCAAAAGAATATTTTTATGTAGGCAGTGAAACCGCCGGTGGTTATGATGCAAGTAGCCATAAGGCATTGAATAATGGTGGTTGGCTTTGCAGAAATAGCTGGGGATATGATGGAAGCGGTACAGATGGATATTTTTGGATGTCTTATGAAGAGCCATCTTTAGATGAGGATATGTATACTGTAGAAGCCATAAGTGCAGACAGTTATAAGTATAATTATCATTATGATACGACAGCCTGCACAAAAGCTAGTGGCTATGCCGTGGAGCCTGACGATCCTATGTATTTTGCGAATGTATATAAAGTAAGTGATGATGAAGATCAAATGCTCGAAGCAGTAAGTGTTGCATTTAACTCTGCGAATGTAGATTATAATATTTTAGTATATACTAAAGATAGCCTTATGAATAATCCTATAGATGGAGAACTTAAACTTAATCAATCATGTACAAGTACTGCAGCAGGTATATATACTGTAGAATTAAGTCAAAAAGTATTATTGGAAAAAGGCAAATATTTTTCTGTAATATTTAAAGCAAATGATACAAGTACAACTTACGGAGACTCTAAGATGATGTGGGTATTTTATGATGAAAGAGAATCTGGAACAGATACAACAGGAAAGGGTTATTATATTTCAGCAAATACAGCAGCACCATATCAAAGTTACTATGGGTTTCAACCTTATTCAACTCAAACTACAGTATGGTGGGATGATGTAAATAGATCAGAGCATCCAGATTGGGCTTCAAAGGGGCTAACAGATGTAAATGTACTTACAAGTGAAGGGTGGGGAAGAAATTACAGAATAAAAGCTTTAACCAACCCTATTAAAGAATATACATTACCATATAATTGGTTTGAAGGTTCAGGTGCAAATGCAAATGACATCACTAAGATTACTATAGCTAAAGGAACATCAGTGCCTGCAGGTACTAAGTGGGATATAGCAGATAGTAACGGACTTGAGGGATATATAAATGGTACAGAAGTTACAATTTATGCGCCAGAACAAGGAACTATATATGCAGCAGAAAATAGTGATCATTTATTTTCTGGCAGAGGCGATCAGGATCCAGTTAGTGGTGAGTATGAGATAGATTTTAGTAAAGCATTTATTCGCTGCAAGAGTATAGTGAATTTGAACTACTTAAATACTAGTAGAGTTACTAATATGGATAAAATGTTTCAAGCATTTGGTGCAAGAAACATATATGAAGAAGATTACTCAACATTAGTGTCAATTCCTGAAGCTTCAATAATTGATGTATCAGGTTTCAATACATCAAATGTGACAACGATGGCTGGAATGTTTGAATTGTCAGCTATAAAGAATATCAATCTAAGTAATTTTAATACAAGCAATGTTACATCTATGAGAGCAATGTTTGCTCAAGCAGGTGTAATTGAAAACATAGATCTAAGCGGTTGGAACACAAGCAGTGTGACAAATGCTGATTCGATGTTTACACTTTGCTTGTCTTTGAAAGAAATTGATATGACTGGATTAGCATTTACTAATGCGCAGGATTTAGATAATATGTTCTATGACAACCCTAATTTAAAAAAGATTATAGTGTCTAGCGTATTTACGATTGGATCAGCTCCAAATACTAATAATATGTTTGCAAATTGTCCTAAGTTAAGAGGTGGAATGGGCACAAGGTATGTCGATAAACTAGTTACAGACGGAACATATGCGCGTATTGACCAGGGACCAGATAGTGCGACTCCAGGTTACTTAACTGGAAATACTCAGGACCCTATAATGATTACTTTCAATTTCGATATGAATGGTCATGGATCTCAAATCGCTTCAACGCAGGTAGAAGAAGATACAAAATTACAAAAACCAACAGACCCAACAGCAGCTGGATTTGTATTTAATTATTGGTATGAGAATGACGAGAGTGTAGAGTTTGACTTTAATCAAATTATTGAAGTGACTGCACAAATGACTAGAACTCTTCATGCTAAGTGGACACCAATTACATATAACATAACATATAATACAGATGGAGGAAATCTTCCAGGTGGCACACAAAATCCATTTGTGAAGACTTATGCTTCCCCATCTAATCTTGCAAGACCAGAAAAGACAGGATATGAGTTTGCTGGTTGGTTTAGCAATACTCAAAAGACAACATCGTATGATGGAACTACAGACTTAAGTACTACTCAAGGAGATAATAAAGAGATTTATGCTAAGTGGAATGCACATCAATATGCTGTAACTTATAATTTAGGTGGCATAAGTGCTACTGCTCCTGCAAATATCACAAAGACTTATGATACACCACTTGGTGCAGGAGTATTAAAGAATCCTACAGCTATTCCGGCAGGCTATAAGTTTGATGGATGGTTTAAAGAAGCGTCTCTTACAAATCAATGGGTAGGAGCTGATGACTTAACAACAGGAACTGATACACAAACTATATATGCAAGATGGAAAGCAACTATTACATATAATGCAAATGGTCATGGCACAGCACCAGCAGCTGTTGATGTTATTTTAAATGAAAATACCACACTTCCATCAATCGCAAATGTCACAGGATTTACATTTGACACAACTAATAGCTGGTATCAAGAAGCAGGTTGTACAACGCTTGTGGGTGCTGTAGGAAGCAGTTATACAGTAACTGAACCAAAGACATTCTATGCAAAGTGGAATGAGAATGAATATAGTATTACATTAAATAGAGATGGTGGTTCATGGGTTAGCCCATATACACCACCAGCATCAAGAAAATATACTCAGTCTGCGACACTTCCAAATGACAGTCAAGTAACAAAGACTGGATACACATTTGATGGTTGGTATGATAATTCTGGACATACAGGTTCAAGAGTTACAAGCATAGCAGCAAATACAGACAGTAACAAAGAGTTTTGGCTTAAGTGGAATGAAAATGAGTATACTATAACTTATAATTTAGCAAACGGACATTGGGTCGGTGACGCACCTGATGCAAAAAAGAGATACACTCAAGTGAAGACACTTCCAACTGATGCTGATATAGAGAGAACAGGATATACTTTCCTTGGATGGTTTGAAGTCGGTGGTACAAGTGCAGTGACTTCAATCGCAGCAAATACTGAAGGACCATTTACTTTTGAAGCTAGATGGGAAGAAAAGACATATGGTATAACATATGAAACTCATGAAGGTACACTTGATGGTACACAAGTAACTTCAAGAAGATATACAGAGTCAGCAGTATTGCCAACAGCAGACAACATAACAAAAGCAGGTAATGTGTTTAAAGGTTGGTATACAGAAGATGGATCGGCAACTGGTACATGGGATGAGAGCAAGAAAGTTTTATCAATACAAGCAAATACAGAAGGTCCTGCAGGTGGATATACTTTCTATGCAAGATGGAATCCATCATGGACAGTGACGTTTAACTTAGACTCAAGTGAAAAACCAAGTGGTACTGCAGTAGCAAATGCACCTGCAGTTCAAAATGTAGAAAACGGTAATAAAGTTTCAAAACCGGGAACAAATCCAACGGCAGAAAATTATCAGTTCTTAGGATGGTATACTGATGATTCATTTACAACTGAGTTTAATTTTAATAATGAAATAGGTGCTAATACAACAATTTACGCTAAGTGGCATGCAGTTCAGACATTTAAGTTTATATTTAATTTAAATGGACATGGAACTAATTTTGAACAATTTGTAGTTGAAAATACAAAAGTAACTAAACCAGCAAACCCAACTGCAGAAGGCTGGACATTTGTAAGATGGTATGAGGGAAGTGATAGTAGTGTTGAGTTTGACTTCAATCAAAATATACAAGTAGGAAGTGCAAGTCCAAGAACTTTAAATGCCCTTTGGAACGAAAATACTTATTCAGTTTCATATACACAAAATGGTGGCTCATGGGTAAGCCCATACACACCACCTACATCAAGAACATATACTGAGTCGGTAACATTACCGGATAGCACTCAAATATCAAAAGACGGATTCACATTCGGAGGCTGGTATGATAACTCTACATTTGATGGAGCGGCTATTACAACTATAGCAGCCAATACAGCAGTTAATAAAAACATGTATGCAAAATGGAATGGTATAGGTTATACTGTAACTCTCATGGCGGATGACCCAACAGAGGTTCCAACACCTTATATAAACCCATTGCCATATACATCTGGTGTAGGAGTTGCACTTCCTATGGATCTCAAAAAAGATGGAAAACCAATTTCAGGTTGGTATGAGTATCCAGATTTCACTGGAACAAGATACACATCTATAGGACCAAATGACTATGGTGATAAGACACTTTACGCAAGATATGGTGTGCCATATACTGTAACGTTCTTACCAGGAAAAGGTGGTAATGGTTCAATGTCACCACAGACTATATATGAAGGTGTGCCAACTCAATTAAACAATGTTGCTTTCTTTAAGAGCGGATACTCATTTAATGGTTGGAAAGGTAACAATGGTGCATCTTATGACAATAGACAAACAATAACTATTTCAAGAAATCTAACATTAACAGCGCAGTGGAAGAAAGAAGGCGGTGGCGGTGGCGGAGGCGGCGGAGGAGGCGGAGGTGGCGGCGGTGGAGGTGGCACCATACCAGCCGGCAGCCTTCCAACAACACTTCCAGATGGAACACCTGTAACTCAAGCCTCTGCAGAACCTGTGACAACAGTGTCAGCACTCGGAATAGTTGAGACAGTTGTTACTGATACAACCACAGGAATAACTGCTACAACTGTAAGTATGAACTTTAGCGCAACTCCTATTATGAATAATTTAACTAATACTAATTGGTCAACAGATGCTAGTGGAAAGGTGCGCTTACAAGCAACAAATGCTTTGGGACAGATAGTAGAGCCAAAAGATACTTGGGCATGCATCAATAGCAATGTGGTAGATGCTGCTACAGGACAAACCAAAGTAGTTTCAGACTTCTATTTCTTCAATGGAAATAGTGAAATGGTTACTGGATGGTTAAGCGATGTGACTGGAAAGACATATTTCTTAGAGACTGCGCCAACATCTGAGCAAGGAAAAATGTCAAGAGGATGGAAGAGTATAGCAGGTAAGTATTATTACTTTAATTTGGATGGTACACTCCTTAGAAATGGAGTAACACCTGACGGATATCCAGTTGATGCAAATGGTGAGTGGGTTAAGTAATTTAGTCATATAAAATACACAAAGTTTTGTTAAGATATATACATGAAAAATAAAGTAAATAATATAATAGTTTTGATGTCGATTTTTGCAGTCTTCGCTATTAATGTATCCTATGCTGAAAAGATAGTAGATAAGAAGGGTAGGGTAATAGAGGAAATAAAAAAGCCGACTGCAGAATCAACCATAGACCCAGACACAATTACGGCAGCTGATAGAAGAATAGTAGATTTATCTCTTGATTATAGTGGTGATACTTCAAAACAATATGAGGGTCCAAGTAAGAATATATTTTCAAATGGGTATATGTATGCTGGAATTGATTGGAGTCTCATAGATCAAAAGGACTACACACTGATACGACATACTTCTTCAATCACAGATTTGACAGGAGAAAAGTATTTTTTGAATCAGGATGATTTAAAAGATAGAATTAGACTTTTAATTGTCACATCTGACGGAATGATAGATGGAAAGAATGGTTTCTTTAAAATAGATGGAAAGACATATTACTTTGATGAAGACGGACTTATGGTTTTAGGACCATGCTTTGATACTATAGGAAACTACTTCTTTTTCTCATATGATACTGGAGAACTCATAGAAGAAATCCAAAAAAAGTAACGTAGGGGCGGATATGATCCGCCCTTTTTATATGTCTTAAATATCTATTGCGTTGAAAGGTATACGGTTGAGTGATAAAAATGCTCTTTCTCTAGTGTGACATGTAAATATTATAATTTGTGAATCAATGTTTGAAGACATATACTTAAGAGTTGCTTCAAGCCTTCCATTATCATACATGGCAAAGCAGTCATCAAATAGTAGTGGAAGTCTTTCACGGCCAGTGCAGACTATGTCAGAAATTGCAAGCCTAAGTGCAAGATAGACCTGATCCATAGTTCCTGTACTTATTTTATCAAGGTCAATAACTTTTCCGTCATAGTTTATAGTTACATTTAGAGCATTATCTACATTTAAACTATTATATTTGTGATTTGTAAGTGCATCTATGTAGTTACTTACTGATTTATTGAGATGAGTTCCAAACATTACCTGTATTTCATTTGATAGACTTGTTAAAGTTTCAATTGCAAGGTCTATACTGTCTATCTCTTTTTTTATCTGGTCATTATTAGATAGTTCTTGTTTTAATTTTTCATTTTCATCTTTGAGAGTGTATAATTCATTGTACTTTTGCTCTACATCATATTGGATTCGCTGCTGAGATTTGATTGAATCAGAATACTCTGCTTGGTTCTTAAGAAGTATGTTATTTTCTTCAGTTAATAGTGTGATTCTCGCCTCTGAATCATCAATTGATTTTGCTAGCTTCTTCATAGAACTGATGTGCTTCTTGAATAATAGCATATTTTCCTCAGAAACTTCATCATCATTTATATGCTGATTAAATATATCCATTATTATGCTTTTGATTTCTTTTGCCTTATTCATATTTTGGTAATTGCTAAATAAGAGCAAGATATTTCCGATTATGAGTATGATGCCAAAGCAGAGAAGTAGAGAGATTAGTACAATTGGATGAAATGGCAAATTGACTACAAATCTTGTTATATCAATTAGAGAATACTTTACATTGTCGACATTTAATATAGTTGCGACATCTGGATATGTGACAACGAGTAACAAGAAACTCATTACTATAAGGAAGACACCAAGACCGATTAAGATAAAGTTTACGATTGACTTGCCTATTTGTTTATCGTTGTTCATTATAGGTTTGTAGTCAAAGAAAATATTATTAGCTTGTATAGATAAAGTTTCTATATCATCCTTAGACGTAAAGCCGTAGTTTTCAAGTATCATTCGCTTTTCTATTATGCTCTGCTTTAGATTTTCGATTTCTTCATTGTTTTGTTCTATCTTCCTTGACTCACTTGATTTTTTTTCAAGTATCTCAGGAAGTTTGTTCTCATAGTTTTTATTTGATAGTTCTTTTTCTATATTCCTGATGTTACCAAGTTGCTTGTTGTAGAGCATAGTAGCATCAGATTTTATATTCATACTTAGGTTATCTTTTCTCTGCTTTAAAAAATTTATTGCTGATAGAGTGTTGATAGACATATTACCTGAAGTATTTAAGTTCGAAATAAACTTCTTCAACTCGTCGACTATTGTCTTGTCTTGGGCAGATTTTAACTGACCTATACTTATGGTGTTGTCAAATGAATCTATAGAGAGATTGTTGAGAACTCTGTGTAAAAACATTTCTGGGTTATTGACAATCTTGCCCTTCCCACTTATCTCTCTAATCTCAAGCACAGGGTTTTTGCTATCAAAAACTCTATATATTTGGTATTCTTTGTCTTTGTGTTTGAAGCACAATGTACCTTCGTATTTACTGTTTTTGTCCCAAGGCATATATTTTGAATACGTATCAACTTGAATCTTGCTCTTTTTCTTCTTGACTCCAAAGAGCATAGATTTTATAAATGTATGAGTTGTACTTTTACCAGCTTCGTTATTTCCGTACACAACATTAATACCATCAGTAAAATTGATGATTTTGTTGGCAAATTTGCCGTATCCATTTATATTTATACTGGTGATTTTCATTAGTTTTCGTTCTTCTCTATAGTTTTTATGAGAGCATGTGTACCAAGATATAGAGCCCTTTTTTCTATATCGGACAATTCTGTACTAGCGCTTGTCATTTTTCTTATAAATGCTCCTATCATATCCTGAGGGTGCTCACTTGATAATTTTACAAAGTCGTATTTTGGAGTTGTGTTGTCAGTGACATCGGAGATACGAATCTTTTGGCTGAACATATCGCGACTAAGTTCTAAGTCAGGATTTCTAAGACCTGTGAGTTTTATCTTGAAAATGTTGTTGCTGCCAAGCTTGATAACTTCTCTTACAACTATTTCTACTATATCTTCTTCAGTACTTGCGCCATTGATTTTTATATTTATAGGTATATATGAAGCCCTTGCCATTTTTTCAAATCTTAGATTTTGAACTCTTTTCGTACTCTCATTGATTTCACCTATTATGATGCCGTGGTCCCCTAAGTCATTTGAATCAAGTGGTTCTGGGCTACCGGCATAGTAGGCTTTGTCATCTATCAAAGAAGTAAAGTTGTGTTTTGAACCGAGTGCAATGTAAGAAAAATTTTTGCTTGCAAGTTTGTTTATATCAAAAGGACAGTGGTTAGAGTCACCGCCGTAGGCAAGTAATATGTGTATGTTTTTGTCGTTTTCTGGGGTTATAGAATTTATGATAGGAGTAGTTTCCTCAAGAGAGTAGTAAGAAAAACCATGTATAACTATGGTCTTTTTTAACACTTGAAAAGAAAAATCAGTCTTATCTAAAAAATAATATACATTATCCGCAAATTTGAAATTTAAGATAGGAGAGTTTGATTTGATATGGTCAGAACTTCCAGCTATAACTGCGACTTGAGTTCTTGGAATTGTGCTAAAAAGATTGTTTACATATTCAAGTTCTTCTCTAAGTGGCTGGTGATTAAAAAGGTCACCAGAAATGAGAAGAAGATCAGCCTCTTCATCTTTGCATCTGCTTATAACATCGGAAAATGTCTCTTTTATATCATTAGCTCTATCTTCTGACCAAAACATAGTTGGGTCAGGAGACATTCCTATGTGTATGTCTGATACATGAATAAATTTCATATTAGATGTCACAGTTTCCTACAGTTCTTGGATATGGGATTGAATCACGGATGTTCTGTACGCCAGTAACATACATTACTAGTCTTTCAAATCCTAGACCGAAACCAGAGTGAACAGTTGAGCCGTATTTTCTAAGATCAAGATAGAAACCATAGTCGTTAAGATTTAAGTTTTGATCTTTCATCTTTTTTACGAGTACTTCATAATTATCCTCTCTTTGAGAGCCACCAATTATTTCTCCAATACCAGGCACTAGACAGTCAACAGCTGCAACTGTCTTACCATCTGGATCGAGTTTCATATAGAAAGCTTTTATCTCTTTTGGATAGTGGGTTACGAATACTGGCTTTTTAAATATTACTTCAGTAAGATATTTTTCGTGTTCTGTCTGTAGATCTGCACCCCATGATACTTTATACTCAAACTTATCGTTATGTTTTTCAAGTTCTTTTACAGCATCAGTATAAGTAATGACGCCAAAATTAGAGTTGACTACGTGATTAAGTCTATCAAGCAACTCATTGTCAAAGAATTTGTTGAAGAAATCTATTTCATCTGGCGCATTGTCAAGAACATATTTGATGACATACTTTAGCATTCTTTCTGCTACATCCATATTGCCTTCAAGGTCTGTGAATGCCATCTCTGGCTCAATCATCCAAAATTCTGCAGCATGACGAGCAGTATTTGAATTTTCAGCTCTAAAAGTTGGACCAAATGTATAAATGTTTTTAAATGCCTGAGCAAATGTCTCGCCATAGAGCTGACCGCTCACAGTGAGATTTGTTGGTTTGCTGAAAAAATCCTTCGAAAAATCTATATTGCCATCTTTATCTTTTGCTATGTTTTTTAAATCAAGAGTTGTAACTTGGAACATTTCACCTGCTCCTTCACAGTCTGAACCGGTGATGATAGGAGTGTGAACATATATGAAATCATTTTTTTGGAAGAAATCGTGAATTGCAAATGCAAGAAGAGAACGGACTCTAAACACTGCTTGGAATGTATTTGTTCTTGGTCTTAGGTGATTGATAGTTCTTAAGAACTCAAGTGTGTGTTTTTTTGGTTGTATAGGATAGGTCTCGTCGCAAGGACCTTCTACCACTATGTTCTCTGCATGGAGCTCAAATTTTTGTTTTGCTTCTGGAGTTGCTACGAGGGTACCGTCAATTCTTAGTGCACAGCCCACATTTAGCTTGGCAACTTCACTAAAGTTTGACAATTTTTCGTCGTAGACCACTTGAAGAGTGTTAAATGTTGTGCCGTCACTAAGCACTATAAAGCCAAAAGTTTTAGAGTCGCGGTTGGTTCTGATCCAGCCTGTGACTTTAACCTTCTTACCTATATATTTGTCGCTTTCTTTAAATAATTCTTTTAAATTAATCGATTTTTCCATAAAAATACCCCTAAAAACATATTGTTTTTATAACATTTAATTATATCTTATAGACTTACATTTAGCAACCCCCTATCCCCCTTCCATAGGGGGTTAAAAACCCCTATCTTTTTCAAAATACCCGCATTGGTCCTTCTAAGTTATACTTGCGAGCGTATTTTGCGAGCTTAGTATAACTAGATGCAGATTTTCGCTTTAGATGCGAAGCATCTAAGCGCTTTTCGAAAATCTGCAGGGGATGTAAGTGTAGAGGCGAAGTTTACGAGCCCGGGTCGTAGTTATAAACTAATGAAGAAGGGAATAAGATTGATAAGAAGAATAGCAGCGCTATTTTTAGTGCTTCTTTTAAGTATAGAAAGTTTTGGAGCGATAGTTTCTGATAATGACGGGTCAGCTTTTATAACAAAGGCTGAGTTTGACTCGTTGAAGAATGATTTCCAGTCACAGATTGACCAGTACAACACAAGTATAGATGTAAAGATAGATTCAGCTATTGCATCTTATCTTTCAGGTATTAAAATCGAGTCAGAACAATCTCTTAGTACCGTGCTTAAAAATTGGGAAGATGTTACTATGAGAAATTATGAATTAAAAAATGAGTATGGCTATCCGAAAGTTGATTTTATTTATTCTTGGTATGGGTCTGGCCATGAGGCCGCTAATTGGAATGATTTCCCTTCTGCTTATGGACTGGCAGCATCTGGGGCAGGATCTGGTACCACCTCTAAACTTAAATATGTATTACTGAAAGAAGGTGAAGAATCTGATTATAGTGATATCACAAAGAATAAATTTTATTGGGGCGGTTATATTAATGACTATGACGAAAAAATAAGTATGAGTAAGTTGGGTTATAGTGAACATAAAGATGTGGCAAGTGCATTTTCTGACATAGCATTGTATATATACGATATAGTTAAACTTAATAATGTTAACAATCAGTATTATACAAATTCCGATTTAGCTGATTTTTGGGAGGCTGTATGGATTCCAACAATTAGATGGACTGGAAAAGGGCAGACCGGTTCTCAGTCTGGAGCAAACATCGATCCGGTGTTTGCTGGTGGATTTTTCAATTGGAGTTCTACTTTCCATAATGACAAAGTTAGTAATAAATATGAGTTAACTTGGCAGAGCATTGATGAAAATATCATCAATCCAAATTTTAATAATTGTTTTTATAAATTTTCAGATAATACCAAAAATTCAAAAGATGTTTATGATTCAATAACACTTGGCAAAGCAGGGACTTGGTTGAAAGCTAATAACTGTGGAACTGGAAGAGACATTCCTGATTCAGCTGCAGGAACAAGAACAAGTACTGGGAGAACCGCAGCTGATAGAGGTACTTCTTATGAATGGATTTTCTTAGAATCGCACTATAATCCAACAGAATTGAATGCATCAATTTATGACTGGGCTCGTGGTTCAACTTCTGGTGGACAATATGCTATGCCTACAATAGGAGGGTTGGGGCCTATTAGCTCAAGCGATATATATTTACAAAAAGATGACCTATCTTATACATTTAAAAATAGTGACTACAATAAGAGTATTACTACTATGAATAATGGCTTTCCTTTGTTATATGCTAAAAAAGATTCTAAACTAAGTTGGGAATGTTTGTTTAGCGATATTCAAGGTTCAACGGCTGTCACTACAAATGGAGAAGTTAAAGTAATTCTATCTTATGGTGAATTTGGAGATGAGTCTGCATCTTCGGGTGGATATGTGCAAAGTGATGGAACTAAGAAAGCGACTGAATATGCGTTTACTACAAAAGACAAAAAAATTAAAATTTCTTGGACTATGCAAGAAGATGGTTGGATATATGCAAAGTGGTTTCCGGCCGCTCTTACAAGTTCGGGTGCAGCTTCTGCTGATAATTGGAGCGTAACTTTAGATAATGCAAATAGCAATAAAATAATTTATATAGACCAAACTTAGGAGTGTTGTAATGAAAAGAAAACTTAAAAAATATAATATAGTTATAGTATCATTGTTAATCATTGCCTTGAATCTAAATAGTATTGCTGCCATAGTAAGTGATAATGATGGTTCAGCGTTTGTGACAAAGGCTGAGTTTGAAGCATTAAAAAAAGATTTTGCAGAACAAGTGGGAAATTATAATGATAGTATTGATTCAAAAATAGATGGAGCTATTTCGGCTTATCTTGCTGGAATAAAAATTGAGAAACAACAATCACTTAGTACTGTGATGAAATCTTGGGATGATGTGACCATGAGAAATTACGAATTGGGAAATCAGTATGGTTATCCCAAAGTTGATTTCCAATATGCTTGGTATGGGGCTGGTCATGATACAAGTAACTGGAATTATTATCCTTCTGCATATGGTTTGGCCGCAACTGGTAATGGAACTAGTGTTAAGTCAAAAATTAAATCGGTAATATTGAAAGAAGGAAATGAAACTGATTATAATGATACAACTAAGAATAAGTTTTATTGGGGCGGCTATATTACTGATTATGAAGAAAAAATTAGTATGGGTAAATTAGGATATAGCAATAATACTGATGTAGCAAGTGCCTTTTATGATGTAGCTCTAGCAATTTATGATATAGTAAAACTTAGTACTATAGGGAATCAGTATTTTACGAGTAGTGAAATGGGTAATTTTTGGTCAAGCAAGTGGATTCCAACTATTAGATGGACTGGCAGAGGTCAAAGTGGTGGTGCCTCTGGAGCAAGTGTCAACCCAACTTTTGCTGGTGGATTTTTCAATTGGAGTTCAACTTATCATGCTGAAAAAGTAACAAATAAATATGAATTAACTTGGCAAAATATTGATGAAAATATTATAAATCCTGATTTTAATCATTGTTTTTATACCTTTAGTGACAATACAAGGAATTCAAAGGATATATATGATTCTATAACACTTGGTAAAGCAGGATCTTGGATAAAGCTGAATAACCTTGGATCTGGAAAAGCAATTCCAGATGCTGCACTAGGAACTAAAACATCTTCGACTTATGATGAGGATCATAGAGGAACGGCTTATGAATGGGGATTTATAGAGTCACATTATAATCCTACAGCTTTAGATGCATCAATTTATGACTGGGAACGTGGAGCAACTTCTGGCGGTCAGTACCCTGTTCCAACTTTAGGTGGTCTTGGCTCTATAAGTTCAAACTTAATATATCTACAAAAGGATAATTTATTTTATACATTTAAAAATAGAGATTATAGTAAGGATATTACAACCATGAATGATGGTCTTCCGTTAATTTATGCTACAAAAGATTCAAAACTAACATGGGAGTGTATGTTTAATGATATTAAAGGCTCGACGGATGTTACTACTAATGGAGAAGTAAAAGTCATATTATCTTATGGTGAATTTGGAAATGCATCTGCATCGGCTGGCGGTTATGTGCAAAGTGATGGAACTAAAGGTGATACTGAATATGCGTTTACTACAGATGGTATGAAAGCTAAGATAACATGGACTATGCAAGAAGATGGTTGGATATATGCAAAGTGGTTTCCGGCCGCTCTTACAAGTTCGGGTGCAGCTTCTGCTGATAATTGGAGCGTGACATTAGATAATACTTATAGCAATAAGATAATCTATGTTGATAAGAGTTAGTTAATCATTGTTGTTTGATAAAAAGAATAAGAATAATGGGGAATAAATAATAGGGACTTAATTATTGAAATAAAGGGGACACTCTTATAGACAGGCGACTACTCGCCTGTTTTTATTTTTACTAGAAATATTTATTTGAAGAGATCGCCTATTTATTAAAAAACTTGAATAATTATAGAAAATATGTTATTTTTAAATTACCAAAGGAATAAGCAAATATAACTATTTGTGGATTTATACTAGCCGTAAGTATGATACCGCAATTAATTTTAGGGTAAATGAGAGCCCGCTAATTTTAGTTAGAGGTACAATGAACGAGAAAAAAATTCCTTTGGGAAAGACATCTATAATTAATGAAGATGATGAGAGAAAAATAGCAGAGTATGCTAAACGACTTGAAAGTTCTAACTTAGTTGAGGATATTAAGTTTAGAGAGATATCCAAGTCAAAAGAGGCAATTCAAGAAATTTTAAGAGTAATACTGGATGAAGATAACTTAGTAGTAATAAAAAGCATTGAGCAAAAAGATATCACTGAAAGTATATTTCATGGAGTAATACTTGATTGTCTCTGTAAATTGTCAACTGGTGAATTAGTAAACATTGAAATGCAAATAGCATTTAAGAATGCGCCAGTTAAAAGAATGAGATACAATCAGTCGGCTATGACTATAGCTCATTCACCAAAAGATAAGTATTTTGACTATGATAAAATACCGAGTATTATTTCAATAATGTTTTGCGAATTTGATATATTTGGATTAAAAGAACCGATATATGAAATAAAGAGAAAAGTTAATAACACAAATTTAATTATTGGAAATGGTATAAGAGAAATTTATGTCAATTTAACTTCAGAAGTTAGCGATGGTAAGTTGAAAGAGCTTTTTAGTATACTAACAGAATTAGACTATATGAATAAGCAAGTATTTCCAAAGTTGACAGAAACAAAGATTAAGTGTAATAGATTAAAAGGAGGAGAAAGAATTATGAGTGGATTAACAAGAGAGATATATTTAGATGGTAGAGCAGTTGGAATTGAAGAAGGAAAAGCAGAAGGAATATTAAAAGCATATGTAGATATGGCAAAAGATAAACTTATATCAATTGCAGATGCTGCTAAACGGGTGGGAATAACTGAAGATGAATTTGCGGCATTAGTAAAATAGATACTTATGGTTTAAGTACACGGAGTTTATTATAGCAATAATTATTTGTAGATAGGCGAGAAATCGCCTATTTTTTTTACACTTTTTGTGCCCAAAATTTGTCAAAAATGTGGCGGCAGACCCCCTATAGTAACCCCCTATCTTTTTCATTTTGTAGGTGGTTGGTCCTGGGGACAATTCCCCTGGGGGTAACATTAATTACAATCCCGCCGCAGCGATTAGCAACGAAAACGCCGGTGGGTAACCTATAGATAGAACCGAAGCGTTTTCTTATGCTAATGCTGCGGCTAAGTAGTAATTGATGTTAGTGTAGTATAAGGTTGTTAATTTACTGATGAGAAACAGTAAAGCTAAAATGGTAAAAAGGGCATTATGCCTTATTTTTGCATTTTTATTAAGTATAAATAGTTTTGCAGCTGTGGTTTCTGATAATGATGGAAGTGCTTTCATCACAAAAGCAGAATTTGATAGTCTTAAAAATAATTTTCAGAGTCAAATTGATCAGTACAATACTTCTATAGATGCGAAGATTGACAGTGCCATAGCTGCATATTTTGCTGGTATACGTATGATAACAAAAGAGGATATAAAGACTTATGTGGAAAATTACAAAGAGTTGTATTGGTGTCATGACTTTTCTATAGAAGCTAAAGAAAAGAAGTGGACTAGCCGTACAGCTTCTACGGTAGCTGATGAAAAAACATTACAACCAGATTATACAAACCAGCATGGATGGGCATATTGGTATAAAGATCGTGGTGCACGTTTTCAAGTTATATTTCCTACAAATTTCGGATTAGCTGGCATGGCATGCCGTGCAAATTTTTCATCCGATGGAACATATACAAAAACATCACAAAATACTGTAAATCCCGAAGTTGGAGATTCCTCAACTATTCTAATGATGAAAGTAGTAGGTGACAGTGTGATTGATAGCAATCCATTAATACAGTACATTTCTACTCAGTATAACATGGCAAGGTTTGGTCTTGACTGGCAAAGCAGAGAGACTATGTATCTGACAAATGGTTCCGAATCAGGCCGTAATATAACCGTTGATCCAATACCTAGTTCGTCTGATGATGAGTATTTTACTATAAAAATAACAGGTGATAGATATTCTGATTGGCATAGCCAAGTTTGGACAACAAACAATACATATGCATTTGCTCCAAAGTGTGCAGATTTTGGTACGGCTGAGCCAGGTAGGAATAAAGCGACTCTTGAGGCAACAAGTTTAACATTCCCTCAATATTCTTATTTTTGCTCTTCAACTACAAGAGTTGAAGAAAATCAGACGCGTTTATATAATATGATGCTTGGAACTAAGTCAAGTTATAGATTGCCTTATTTATATGATTATAAATTAGGCGGACCTAATGGACAAGTAACAACAGGATATGAAGCTAATGCTGGAACTACTACATATTCGTTTGTAGATTATAGTAAATGGGTAAAAAGACCTATTTCAACAACTTTTGTATGCAGCAAGATATTTGGAACAACACAAGATTCCAGCGGACATAATTATACGATGAATACTGTTTTAAGTTCTACTGAGTTAACAATAAATATTCCAGTAATAACACGTGGGTATGTAAGAGATTTGAGATCACCGGTTGCGACATATAATGGTGAGAACTTAAAAATATGTGGTGGAATACCAGTACTTATAGAAGCAATGAAAAATGGAAAATTGATAGTAAAAATTAAATGTAACAAAAAGTATGATAATGCTACTAACGGAACAGTTGAAGATACGGATGCTAAAATAAAATTTAAAAAAACAGATTGTACCGATTCACTGACTAATTATTTATCAGGAACTTATGGTGATAATATAAGTGCTAAATTTGATGGCTCTAAGACTATTGATATATCAAATCAGACATTTACGATGGAAGTACAAAAAGGTGATAATGTGTGGATGAATATAGATCCTATTACACTTGGGCAGCATATAAGGATTACTGATTTGCAGTGTACTTTGGAGTATGAATAAGATGGAGAAAGGAGCTAAAATGAAAAGTTTAATTAAAAAAATAATAGCATTAGCTTTGGTACTTATCTTAAGCATAAAAAGTTTTGCTGCCATTGTAAGTGACAATGATGGTTCTGCATTTGTCACAAAATCCGAGTTTGAAGCAATGAAAAAAGATTTTGCTGAGCAAGTTATAAATTATAATGATAGTTTAGATGCTAAGATTGATGGAGCAATAGCCGCATACCTTGCAGGAATACAGCTTTCTACAAAAGAAACAGTAAAAACTTATGTCGAAAATTATAAAGATCTGTACTGGTGCCATGACTTCTCTATAGAAGCTAAAGAAAAAAAGTGGACTAGTCGCACAGCTTCTACCATAGCGGACGAAAGGACTCTGCAACCTGATTACACAAATCAAAATGGTTGGGCATATTGGAGAAAAGATCGTGGAGTGCGTTTTCAAGTAATTTATCCTACTAATTTTGGATTAGCTGGTTTTGCTTGCCGTGCAGCATTTTTATCAGATGGTACTTATACTAAAACTACTATTCAGTCTGCTGAATCTGTACCAGATAAAACAAGCAACATTCTTATGCTTAAAGTAGTAGGTGACAGCGTTATTGATACCACACCATTAATAAATTATTATGAAACTCAATATAACATGATAAGATGGGGGCTTGATTGGCAGTCTTCTTTTTCTATGAATCTAACTAATAGTACTTATAATGGAAATAATATTACTATTGAAGGTATAGCTCCTGAGACAAGCGATGAGTATTTCAGCATAAAAGCAACTAGCACAACAGGAACAACATATTGGCATAGACAGAGATGGACCATGAGTAATACATATGCTTTTAGTCCAATGTGCATAGCTTTTGGTACAGTTGAGCCTGGTAGAAATAAAACTGAGCTTGAAGCTACTACATTAACATTTCCTCAATACTCATATTTTTGTTCTTCTAATGATAGGGTCAATGAAAATCAGACCCGTATATATAATATGATGCTGGGAACTACATCAAGTTATAGATTACCTTATCTATATGACTACAAATTTGGTGGACCTAATGGACAAGTTACATCTGGTTATAGTGGAAGTACTGAATACACAAATTATTCTTTTGCTGATTACAGTAAATGGGCAAAAAGATCTATTACTACTACCTTAACACTTAGCCCAATAGCTGGAGTGGCAGGTGATAGGGTTGATCAAAATTTCACTATGAATCCTGTCATGAGTTCAGATTCATTAACTATAAATATACCGGTTGTTACAAGAGGATATGTAAAAGATTTAAGATCCCCTGTAGCCACATATAATGGAGAGAATCTTAAAGTTTGTGGTGGCATACCAGTTCTCATTGAAGCTCAAAAAACAGGAAAGTTAACTGTCAAACTAAAAAGTGAGAAGAAATATGATAATGGATCAAAAGGTGCTGTAGGAAATACAAATGCTCATATCAAGTTTAAAAAGACAGATTGTACTGATACCTTAGATAATTATTTGTCAGGAACTTATGGCACTACGGGAACGCTTGCAAAGTTTGATGGTTCACAGACAATCAATATTTCAAATCAAACATTTGTACTTGATGTGGCAAAGGGTGAAAATGTATGGATGAATATTGACCCAATCACACTTGGGCAGCATATAAGAATCACAGACTTGCAATGCGCTTATGAATATGAATAAACAATTTGTCTAAATTTATAAATAGAAGTATAGTGAAATAGAACGGCAGGCGTACTGCCGTTTTTTATTTATAATAAATAGAATATGTGATATAATACAAAGAATGGATGATATTAAATATCAAAAATTAGTTAGCCTAGCCGATGAATTAGTCTCACAGGTTCGTGCTGAGGCGTTAGTTTCACTTAGGTTCTTAGATGTAGCACTTTATAAACTCAGATTCAAGTATGATTTTAATACCACGCTTTTCACTGATGGCGAGTTCTTATATATGAATCCTTATCATATTTTTGGACTCTATAAGGCTGAGTACAATATGCTTCTTAGAAATTATTTGCATGTGATACTTCACTGTATATTTTTTCACTTATTTATAGATAAAAATTTAGATGAAGATAGATGGAATCTTGCCTGCGATATAGCAGTTGAAAATATAATCAATGAGCTTGACTTACCAACTTTAGTTCCACCCATGCAAAATCCTCAGATACCAGAGATAAATTCTTTAAAACTCAGAGTCGGAAGCCTTACAGCAGAAAGAATATATAAGTTCTTCATGACAAATGGGATAACTGATACTGAGATAGAAAGGCTTAAAACACTTTTTGAGAGAGATAATCATGCATTTTGGTTTATGTCTACAGGGAATGTAGGAAGTAAAGAAGGTGGAAAGAAAAAAGATAATGAAGATAATTATAAAGAGCAGAAAAAACATGAGAAAAATGATGAAGAAGTAGATAGAGCAGAGCATGATGAAAAGGATGAAGAGAAGGAACAGGAAGCAAATAATGAAGAAGACTATAACAATATATCGCCTGATACTGATGAGATGAAAGAAGATGAAGATAATGGAGATGAGGGTTCGAATCTTGAAGGTGATAAGAACAAAGCTGATACTGGAGAAGATGAAAATCCTAACGCTGACTCAACAAATAAGAGTGATATAAACGAGGATAGCAAAAATGAAGAGGCAAGAGTTGGCGGCGAAGAAGTTGATAGACCTGTAGATGCGAAAAATCAAGATAGAAGTCTTGATGAAGAAGAGGCAATTTCCATACAAGAAAAAATTAATGAGAAAATTGGCGATGGAGACAATGAACGATTTGAAGACAACACTGATAATAGAACTGATAAGAAGCCTGATAAAAACTATGACTCAGATAATAGAATTGCATCGCAGATTGAAAATGCTACATACAATGACTGGAAACAGATAAGCGAGAGAACAAAAGAAGATTTGCTTATGTTTGCAAGTGAATGGGGACAAAAAACCAATACACTTAAGCAATATATAAGAGAAGTAAATAGAGATAAATATAATTATGAAACATTCCTTGAAAAGTTTGCTATAATAGGAGAGAATGTTGAGCTAAATGATGAGGAATTTGACAATATATATTATACCTATGGTCTAAGTATGTATAAGAATGTTCCGCTCGTGGAGCCACTTGAATACAAGGAAGTCAACAAAATTAAAGAGTTTGCAATTGCTATAGATGTGAGTGGCTCTGTAAAAGGTGATTTAGTACAAAAATTTATAGAAAAGACTTATAATATATTATCGAAGAGAGAGAACTTCTTTACAAAAGTCAATATTCATATCATACTTTGTGATACAGATATAAAAAATGATTATAAGATTACTAATCTTGAAGAGTTAAAAACAGTACTTGATAAAATAGTTTTAGAGGGATTTGGCGGTACAGATTTTAGGCCTGTATTTGATTATATAGAAAAATTAAAAAAGGAAGGCGAATATAAAAATCTGAAAGGACTTATATATTTTACTGATGGTCTCGGAGACTACCCAACTAAGATACCGGACTTTGCTACAGCGTTTTGTTTTATAAAAAAAGATTATGATAAAAATGAGAAAAAAATATCAGTACCATCTTGGGCTATAAAGATTATATTGGAGGATATATAGATGAACATTAAAGAGGCAAAAGATCAGATAAAAAATTCGATGATTGCTTATTTTAGTAAGGATGAGTTTGGAAATTATATCATTCCAATAGAGAAACAGAGACCTATATTTATGATAGGAGCTCCGGGTATAGGAAAGACAGCAATTATGAAACAGATTGCTGAGGAACTTGGTGTGGGACTTGTGTCATATTCTATGACTCATCATACAAGGCAAAGTGCACTTGGACTTCCTATTATAAAAAAGAAAAACTATAATGGTGTCGAGTATGACATATCAAGATATTCTATGAGTGAGATAATAGCATCAGCCTATGATATGATGGAAGATACGGGCATAAAAGAAGGGATACTTTTTCTTGACGAGATAAATTGTGTGTCAGAAACTCTTGCTCCATCAATGCTTCAATTTTTGCAATATAAGATTTTTGGACAGCATAGGCTCCCTGACGGATGGATAGTAGTGACTGCAGGGAACCCACCTGAATACAATAAGTCAGTTCGCGAATATGACATAGTTACTCTTGATAGACTAAAAGTCATAAATGTAGAGCCAAATTTTGATGTGTGGAAAGAATATGCTTTAAATAATAATGTTCATGGAAGTATACTTAGCTTTCTTGAGATAAAGAAAGAGTTTTTCTATATAGTTGAGACCACTGCTGAGGGTAAAAACTATGTCACTGCTCGTGGCTGGGAAGATCTTTCTAAGATGATTTATCTTTATGAAAAAAATAATATAAAAGTTGATGAGTCGCTCATAAGTCAATACATTCACCACAAAGCTGTATCAAAAGAATTTGCTGTTTATTATGATTTATATAACAAATACAAATCAGATTATCAAATTGGTAGTATAGTAAATGGTAATGCTACAGAAGATATTAAAAATAGAGCAAGACTTGCTAAGTTTGATGAAAGAATATCACTTCTTGGACTATTGATTGATAACATAAGTAGCAATATGGCAAGCTCGGTTGAAAATGAAGTTTGTATTATGGAGTATCTTGATGTACTTAAATATATAAAAGCTGAAATTACCGGTGACTTCACAAAAATTAAAGAAGACGAGAAAAAAGAAAGAGAAAAAAGAATAGAGAGTGAAAAGAATATTGAAAATGAAAAAGACTTACTCGCATCTGGTGTGGAAGTGGGTGAAAATAATTCACAACTTAAAATAAGAGTTAAGAGAGATCCTAAGCTTGAAGAAGACAAGTATAAAAAACTTAATTACATGGATTCTCTTAATAAACATATATTGGAGGAAAAACAAAAATTAAACATTTATCTTACAAGTGGAACTCTTACACCTTTAGACTTAAAAAAGTTCAATTATGTTATTAAAACTCTTATGTATCTACTGGAGGAGTTTAAAGTAGAGGGTATAGAGAGTAATGACACTTCATTTGAACTTATAAGGAGAGATTACGAACAGAGAGTTGCCGCCCATACTAAGAGAGTTGAAATTACAAAGAATAATATTGAAAATGTATTTAAGTTTGTTGAGGAAGTATTTGGTGAAGGGCAAGAGATGGTTATACTTGTGGCAGAACTTACTACCAGATATGCTGCGGCGAAGTTTATAAGCACATTTGGCTCAGACTCTTATTTTAAGCACAATAAAGAAGTGCTATTTTATGAGAGAAAGCAAGAATTATTATCAAAAATTGATGAGCTGAGTTAATTTAATGCCATAAATCATACCTATTAGATATATAATTTTTAGCATTTTTGCATACCATCCTTGAAAAATAATGAAATTTGTAGTATCATATTACGGATTATGAAAATTGAGAAAATCAATGAAAATTCAATAGCCTTAATTATAAATGATGAAGAATTAAAGAATCGTAACCTTAAGATGAGTGATTTGTCATATGGTTCTGAAAAGGCAAAAGACCTTCTAATCGAGATGATGAATCTTGCAAAAACTGAGGTAGGTTTTAATGCTGATGCACCACTTGCCGTAGAAGCGGTTCCACTTAAAGATGGAGCTATGAAACTCATAGTTACTAAAGTTTATGACCCTGATGAGCTTGATGCAAGATATTCAAGATTCACACCTATGAAAAATGACAAGGTTCCATTCTCTATCATGCAGATGCTTGAGAACACTATAGATAAATTTGAAGAAGCACTTAAGCAGGGAAATACAAAAGGAATTAATGAAGTCAATAATGTAGAGAAACTTGAATTCAAAAAAGAGACAGACCAGATTGCTATATTTGAATTTGATGAAATTGATAAGGCAAGCGATGCTTGTAGAAATGTAAATAGTTATGACTATGTAAGCGTATTTTACAAAGATGAAAAGAACAAAAAATTTTATTTAGTTCTTAGTATATCTGGTAATGTACCAAAGACAACAATTGATGATTTCAACAAAGCTTGTAATTCACTCGCAGAGTATGGTATAAGGATAAGAGGAAAAGTTGGCATGAACCAGGCTTACTACGAGGAACATTATAAAGTTGTTATAAAAGAAGATGCAGTAAGTAAACTTAGCAGATTATAAAGGAGGAAAATATGAAAGTTACAAAAGACATGTTAATGGGAGATATTTTAGATACAGAGCATGCTGAAACTATTGCTACGATTTTGATGGCAGAGGGGATGCATTGTGTTGGTTGCCCATCATCACTTATGGAATCACTTGAGGAAGCTTGTGCAGTCCATGGGATTGATGTAGAACCACTTCTAAATAAAATTAATGCTGCTATAGCGTAAGACATTAATTATAAAAAAATAACTTATAAGGAGGAATATATTATGGCACACAAAATATCAGATGAATGCATTAAGTGCGGAGCTTGTGCAAGCGCTTGCCCTACAGGAGCAATTAAAGAGGGAGAGACAAAATACGAAGTTAACGCAAGTGATTGTGTAGACTGTGCAGCATGTGAAGGCTCTTGCCCAACTGGAGCAATTAAAGCAGAATAGTTTAAAAGCCTTGTCAAATCAAGGCTTTTTTTGTAGAAAAATCCGCTATTTTCTTTACATAGCGGTATTTTTTTGATAAAATAATAAGGTTATGAAGAAATCATTACGTAGTGAAATTATTGAATGGATCGGCATAATAGCCGTTGCTTTTGTAGTGGCATTTTTTGTAAATAATGTCATTATAACTAACTCGTATATACCTACACCATCGATGGAGTCAAACCTACCGGTTGGAAGCAGGCTTTTTGGATTTAGACTCAACTATAAATTTGTGAAACCCAAAAGAGGTGATGTAGTTATATTTGATTATGGTTTTGATTGCAAAAAATGTCATAAGATGTATCAAAAAAATGACGAAGCAAAATGTCCATTTTGCGGCACGGAATCTAAGGGCAGTAAAAAAGTTCATTTTATAAAAAGAGTTATAGGACTACCTGGTGAACACATAGAGATAAAAGCAGATTATACAGCTGAGCAAGAACTGTTTAGAGTTACAAAATTTTCTGATCCTGATACTAAAGCGACTTGTGGGCATGTATATATAAATGGTGAAAAGTATGAGGAAGATTATCTCAATGAACCAATGATTGTGAATAATTTTTTTAGACCAGTAGATGTTGTTGTGCCCGAAGATTGTTATTTCTTACTTGGAGATAATAGAAATAATTCTGAAGATGCAAGATTTTGGCCAAACAAGTTTATCAACATTAAAGATATAGAAGCTAAGGCTTATGTGATATATTGGCCGCTCAATCGTGTGGGATTAATTAAGTAGGAGGGAATCATGGCAAAAAAAAGTGAGTATGCAAGTGAGTATGAGCATATTGTAAAGGTTGATAAAAATTGTATTGACGCTGCTTTTAATTTTTGTGAAGGCTATAAGAAATTCATGAATTCTTCAAAGACGGAGAGAGAGTGTGTCGATACCATACTTGATACTATAAAGGATAATGGTTATAAAGAATTTAATAGTGAGATAAAATCTTTAAAGCCAGGCAATAAACTCTATGTAAACAATAGAGGGAAATCAATAGTATTAATAACTATAGGAAAAGAGAGTTTAGATAAGGGCGTAAATTTTGTAGTATCACATATTGATTCACCAAGACTTGATTTGAAACCAAATCCAGTATACGAAAGTGATGACATAGCATATTTTAAGACGCATTATTATGGCGGCATAAAAAAATATCAATGGCCTACAATTCCTCTTTCTATGCACGGAAGAATTTTTAGAGAGGATGGAACTTACATAGACATATGTATAGGTGAAAAAGATAATGAGCCAAAGTTTATAATAACTGATTTATTGCCACACCTTGCCTATGAACAAGATAAGAGAAGTTTAAAAGATGGCATAAAGGGTGAAGAGTTAAATATTGTAATTGGCAGCATACCGGTTGTTGATTTAGATGATGAAATTAAGAATGCTGTAAAAGAAAATACTCTAAAAATTTTATACGATACATTTAAGATTAAAGAGAGAGATTTTGCAAGAGCAGAGATAGAATTTGTACCTGCAAATACAGCAGTAGATATTGGATTTGATAGATCGATGATTGCTGCCTATGGGCAGGATGATAAAGTTTGTGCCTATCCAGCGCTAATAGCAGAGATTGAAAATGTAAACCCTCAAAAGACAAGTATCACTGTATTTACTGATAAGGAAGAGATAGGAAGTGAAGGCAACACAGGTATGGTTTCTGAATATCTCTTTGATATTATGGAAGATTTAGCTGATTTAGCTGGTGTAAAAGTTAGAGACTGTTATAAGAATTCTATTTGTCTATCCAGTGATGTGAACTCAGCATATGACCCAACATTTGCAGATGTTTTTGAAAAGAGAAATTCTTCTCAAATAAATCATGGTGTAGTGCTCACAAAGTATACAGGCCATGCAGGTAAGTCAGGATCAAATGATGCATCTGCAGAGACTATGGCAAAAGTAATAAAGCTTATGGATGATAGAAAGGTAATATGGCAAATTGGAGAACTTGGAAAAGTTGATATAGGTGGTGGTGGAACCATAGCAAAATATATAAGCCAAAGAAATATTGACGTAGTAGATCTTGGGGTTGCTGTACTATCTATGCATTCGCCTTATGAGGTTACTGCAAAACTTGATGTGTATCATACATATTTAGCATATAAAGCATTTTTATTAAATGATTAGGAGAACAAAATGAATAAAAAAATTTTTTCTAAAATTAGTTTACTTTTAGTTTTGGCTTTGGCGGCTTGTCAACAACAAAAATCTTCTGGCACAATGCCGCTAAATGGAGTTGAATATCCTGAGATATTTGTAAAGTCAGGGTACTATTTTGATAAGGCATCTATGTCTGATGCACTACTTGCTAGTATGTTGGAAAAAGTTACAGTTGTAGATAAGCCTGAAAATATGGGAACTGTTGAGATGCCAGATCTCGCCACGATAAAACTTGAAAATAATAAAAAAGAAGAGATTGATAGCGCGAAGATAGAAGCTGAACTTGAGAAGGAAAGAGATAAAGAAATTACTTA
Organism: Lachnospiraceae bacterium; assembly: GCA_017449075.1. GTDB lineage: Bacteria > Bacillota > Clostridia > Lachnospirales > Lachnospiraceae > UBA3633. The sequence continues at coordinate 48,807 of JAFSKG010000013.1, read as the reverse complement.
TAGCCCAGTAAAAGTAAGGCGTGAAGCAAAGATGACAGATAAAGTAATAATTGACTTTAAAGGCTATGTAGGTGGAGAAGAACTTCAAGGTGGTTCTGGAAATGATTATGAGTTGGTATTAGGTTCTGGTGATTTTATACCTGGTTTTGAAGAGAAGGTCGCTGGACATAGTGCAGGAAAAAGATTCAGTTTTGATATAAAATTCCCAGAAAACTATGACCCATCACTTGCGGGAAAAGATGCAAAATTCGAAGTTACTATTAAGTCAATAGAGGAAGCAAAGACTCCTGAAATTGATGAAGAATTTGTAAAAAAGCATACAAAAGAAAACTCTGTAACTGTAGAACAATACAAAGAGGAAATCAAGAGAAGAATTGAAACGAGAAATGAGTTTTTAAATAATCAAAATCTTATATATCAATTAACAGATTATCTTTTTGAGAATACTAAGTTTAATCCAACTGAAGAGGCACTTGCTTGGCAGTTTTCTCTTATGATGTCAGAATACAATAGACAAGCAGCTCAAAGTGGTTCTACATTTGCTAATATGATTACGTCAAATGGTATGAGTGTAAAGGACGCGTATGATGAGATAAAGAGTGCAGTGCCTCAAGCAGTGCAAGCTACTATGCTTATAGATGAATTACTTAAGAGATTTCCAAGTAATGTTACAGAAGATGATGTGAAAAAGTGGTTTTCAAATTTTGCAGCATCTATGGGTTATGGTAATGATGTGACTTATGATGATTATAAGAAGTTTATGGGTTATGAAAATCTTAAATCTGCCGTTGAACAAGAAAATGCATTATTGCAAGCAATTAAACATTGTAATGTTGTAGATTACGAGGAAGATAAAGATAAATAGTATGAGAGCATTGATTAAAAATGGAATGGTTATTGATCCTGCCAACTCTATAAAAGAAAAGAGTGATATACTTATTGAAAACTCAATAGTTAAACTTGTTAAGAAGAAAATTGATGAGGAAGCAAATTATATTATAGATGCAAAAGGATTGATTGTTTCTCCAGGATTTGTTGACTTACATGCCAACTTTTGTGATCCTGGTGCAACTGATAGAGAAGATCTTAAGTCTGGTTCTTTAAGTGCTGCAAAGGGGGGATACACTCATGTTGTACTTGGAGTGGATAATAAGCCTGCACCTTCAGAGTGTAATGTAATTGATTATATCATAAGATATGCAAGCATTATGCCTACAAACATTTATGCATCAGCTTCAATTTCTGAAGATAGACTTGGGTTTGAAGCCGCTGATATCAATTTCTTACACAGCCATGGAGCATTTGCATTTTATGATGGGCTTAAGGCAATTGAGAATAAAAATTTACTGGCAAAAGTTATGACAATACTTAAGTCAAAGAATAAGACTATTTCTGTATTTAGTGGTGCAACTGATGATAAGTATGCTAAAGGTATAATCGATGGTGCAACCGCTAAAAAACTAAAAATTAAAAATCCTACACCAGTAGATGCAGAGGCTAATGACTTAAAAGATAATTTAGCACTTGCAAAGATGACTGGAGTAAAACTTGATTTAGCTTATATTACATCTACTGAGTCAATAAAACTTGTTGAAGAAGCAAAGGAAGAAAAACTTGATGTATATGCAGAAGTACCAGCTCTTAACCTTATATTAACTGACAAGGCGCTTGATAAGTACGGAACAAATGCAAAAGTTATTCCAGCACTTAGATCTGAATCTGATAGGGTTAATCTTTGTCAAGCACTTAAAAAGGGAATTATAGATGTCATATCAAGTAACCACGTGCCTATAGAGCAAAAAGAAAAAAATGAAAAATTAAAAGATGCTTTGTCTGGTGCCATAGGACTTGAAACTGTTCTTGGAATCTGTGGACTCGCACTAGTAGAAGAGGGTTACCTTACTTGGAAAGATGTAATTGAAAAGATTAGTTTTAATCCTGCAAAAGTATTTGATTTAGATAAAGAAGGAGTTGGTAGTATAACTGAAGGAAAGAAAGCTAATATAACTATATTTGACCCAAATGAAAAATGGAAATTTGAAGAGGAGAGTATAGTTTCAAAATCACATAATTCACCTCTTATAGGTATGACGCTTCTTGGAAAAGTTAAGTATACTATTTGTAATGGTAGACTAGTATATAGAGCATTAGAGATAAGTAAATAATGAGAAAAAAAGGTAAAATTTTATCAAAGTTTGTATGGTTCGTTGTTATTTTGTTTTTTATATTTGCTAGTTATAAAGCGTATCAAAGGTATTCATTTACTAAAGAAAGGGCGGACCTCGCAAAATATATAGGTGCAACTGGTGATGAGGTTGCAATTTATTTAAATGATAATTTGCAAAATCATTATGATAGTGATATAAAACATAAGGCAATCATGCAACATGGTACAGTGTATATTCCGCTTTCATTCGTAAAAGCTTTTATTAATAATAGGTTTTATTTTGCAAGAGATATAAATAAAATATTGTATTGTATACCAGATGAGATAAGAGTTTCTGGAGATACTGACATACATCAGATTGGGAATGCCCCTCATATTATTTTTAAAGATGAACCATATTTATTGATTGACTATGTGAAAGACTATACTAATATGAGATATGACTCATATCTTGATGATGAAAATAAAAGGGTGTACATATATACGGATTGGGATAAAGAAACTATAGCATATCTCAAAAGTAGAGAGTCAGCAAGACTTCAAGGTGGCAATAAAAGTCCTGTCATTACTGATTTGAAGAAGGGCGAAGAAGTTAAAGTACTTGAAAAGATGACTAAGTGGATTAAGGTCAAAACAGCTGATGGGTATATAGGTTATATCAGAAAAAATAAAGTAAATAAAGAGACTGAGAGAATCCCGATTAGCGATTATATAGAGATAGTGAGAAAAGGCACAAAGTTGGACAAAAAACCTTGTATCGGTTTCCACCAAGTGCTGTCAAATTATTCAGCAAGTAAGTTGCCGGAGCTTCTTAAAAATGCAAAAAATATGAATGTTATAGCGCCGACTTGGTATGTCATTAGGAATAATGATGGTGATATAAGATCAATAGCAAATGACGCATACTCTCAGTATTGCCACGGAAAGAAGTTATCTGTTTGGGCAACTATAAATAATTTTGATTTAGAAGATGTAGATGAAAAAGCAATATTTTCAAACACATTGACTCGAAGAAAAATGATAGATAAGATTTTGAGAGAAGTTGCAGTAAATAGTCTTGATGGTATTAATCTCGATATTGAACAACTTTCATATGACGCCGGTGAAGACTATACTGAATTTGTAAGAGAACTTTCTATTGAATTGACAAAGATCGGATGCATCTTAAGTATAGATACATATGTGCCTTATGGTTTCAATAAGCAATATGATTTAAAAGAATATAATGATTTTTGTGACTATGTCATTATAATGTGCTATGATGAGCATTATTCTGGAAGCAAAGAAGCCGGCTCAGTTTCTTCTATCAATTATGTAAAAGATGGCATAAATCTTTCACTTACAAATGTTGATAAGGACAAACTAATAATCGGTTTACCATATTATACAAGAATATGGACTACAACTACTGAGGGAAAAGTGACATCTATTGCTGGTGCATCACAGGCTATGGAAAGTGCAGCATTAACCCAAGGATTGAAGTTCACATTTGATGAGACAACATGCCAAAATTATGGAGTGAAAACTACGCAAGAGGGAAGTCTTGTAGAATGTTGGATGGAAGATGATTTGAGCCTTGCTTATAAAGTTCACGAGATTAAAAAAATGGATTTGGCAGGAACTGCAGCATGGAAATTGACACAGGAAAGAGAAAACTTTTTTAAGATAATTAATATTAATGAATAGTGAGATGGATTTAGATCTTGTAATAAAAACCTTAAAAGAAGATGGTAAAGTGGTTGCATTAAAGACAGATACAGTTTATGGTTTGATATGCAATGCCTTTGACAAAAAATCTACTGACAAAATATATCATATAAAGAATAGAGAAAATAAAAAACCATTATCAATTTTTTTGAAAAGCATTAATGAAGTAAAAAAATACGTTGCCGATGAGAATTTGACTTCATATGTTAAAAGGATAATGGAAAAGTATTGGCCGGGGGCACTTACTATCGTATTTAAGAAAAAGGATAGTACTTTTGATGGTATTACTTCTGGACTAAGTAGCATAGGTATAAGAATACCAAATGACAAGAACATTTTATACATTTTAAATCATGTCAATTTCCCGCTTGCTCAAACTTCCTGCAATATATCTGGAGAGAAAGAGTATAGCAATGCCAATGAGATTAAAGACAAACTTGGCAATTCTATAGATCTAATTGTGGATGGGGGAGAGGTTAAGAACAACATGCCATCAACAATATTATCTGTAGAGTGTAATGAACCTATAATTCTAAGAGATGGAGCTATCAAATTAGATGTCTAACACAAAAGTTGGAAGAAATGTCAAAATAGAAATCATTAGACTAATTGCCTGTATGGCAGTTATTTGGTATCACATAAGAGAACTTCCTTGGAAATCAAATGGGGAACTTAGTGAGACGGCGGTATTCTTTGAATGTGTCTGTACAATCTGTGTGATGACATTTTTTCTCATAACAGGTTTTTTCATATATAACAAAAATGGTTCTATTATCGAAAATTGGATAATTCTTATTAAAAAGTTTTTTAGTCAGGTATTTATATTTTTTATCTGTGTTGCTATATTCACAATAGTTTTTCACGACTTTTTAATATCAAAAGAAAGTTTCATATATTGTTTACAACATTTTTCATTAATTAAAATTGTATCAACATTATTTGATACATTTAGACATTTTTCTGCTAATTATTTACCGGGCACAGCTGCCCATCTTTGGTATATTTTTTCGTATGCAATCATTATAATTGCATATCCTATTACTAAGTTTATTATTGATAAATGTCCAAGGTATGTCATATATATTATACTTGCAATTTTGACCATATGCATGGTGATTAATGACTATCATCTATTTTTCGGAGACCCAAGTTATAATTTAATATTTAAAATTGTACATAAGCCGATTTACTATAGTGCGTGGGGGTTTGTGCTCTATAATGATATTATAAGGAAGTATATTGATGAGAAACTTGACACATATGATGACAAGAGTAAAGTTTTTATTATTAACAAAAAAATATTTGTCATTTCGCTTTTACTATATGCTGTAACTTTCGTTTTACTATTTAAAACTCAGGTTGCCTATGATTTAACTACCAATGGAGAATATGTGTATACATCGTGGCTTAGTACATATTCACTTTTTCTAACTACAGCTTTTATTCTTTTTATATATAATTTGAATATCGATAGATTTTTAAATGAAAGAATCAACAATTTTATATATTATTTATCTAGTAAGACACTAGGTATATATATGATACACTATTTGATAATTACTAAGTTCTTGTCAATAGGTTTCCAAAGCAGATTTACAAATAACAGACCCAATATACTATATCATTTGATGTATTATATATTCTATAGTTTGTTTATATTTATAGTTTCGTTTGTTGCTTTACTCATAATAGAGTTCATAGTAAGAAAAATTAAGTCTTTATTTTTAAAGAGGTGATTGTATGGCTAAAAGAAAAGATTATTTGAAATGGGACGAGTATTTTATGGGGCTAGCAGTTCTTGCAAGTCTAAGAAGCAAAGATCCAAACACTCAGGTTGGATGTTGTCTAGTTGATTCGGATAACAGAGTTTTGTCGCTTGGGTATAATGGATTTCCTATAGGCTGTAGTGATGATGAATTCCCATGGGAGAGAGAGGGCAAGAGCTCATATGATACTAAGTATAATTATGTTTGTCATGCAGAATTAAATGCAATACTAAATTACAAAGGCAACTCTCTTAAAGGTGCGAAGGCCTATGTTAATCAATTTCCATGCAATGAATGTGCAAAGGCACTCATACAGTCTGGCATAAAGACCATAATATTTTTAGATGACAAATATGCAAATAGTGACGGAGTAAAGTCATCAAAGAGAATGTTTGATGCAGTAGGCGTAAAGTATAAAAAATTTAAACCTCTAAATAAAGAAATTAAAATCAATTTATGATTATAAATATTAATGACTATAATATTAACTATATAGATGAGGGCAGTGGAGAGGCAGTTCTCTTACTACATGGCTGGGGCTCCGATATAAAATGTTTTACAACTCTTATTAATTTGCTTAAAACAAAGTATAGAGTTTTGGCTATTGATTACCCTGGATTTGGAGAGAGCGATAAACTTAAGACAAGTTTTTGTGTTGATGATTACTGTGACTTGGTAGTGAAGTTTCTGGAAGAGAAAAACATAAAAGAAGTCACGCTTGTTGGCCACTCATACGGTGGAAGAATCATACTTAAACTCAACAATAGAAAAGACCTGTCATTTACTATAAAAAGAAATGTGTTAATCGATGCGGCGGGATTAAAAGATAGAAAAGATTTAAAAGTTAGATTAAAAATATCAACATTTAAGTTTTTAAAGAATATTTTAAATATTTTGCCACTACCTAAGATAAGAAAAGAAGAGTTGATAAATAACATGCGCAAAAAGTTTGGTTCGAGTGATTACTCAAGTGCGCCAAAGTTGATGCAAGAAACTCTTGTTAGGTCAGTAAATGAAGATTTGACATATTGCTTAGATAATATGAAAGAAAGCTTGATAATATGGGGAGATAGAGATACAGTTACCCCTGTGTGGATGGCAAAACTAATGGAAGAAAGAATAAAGAATTCTGGACTTGTTTTGTTAAAGGGTGGACATTTTTCTTATATAGATGACCCAAATACATTTTCGAGAGTTATGATTTCGTATTTTAAATTATAATGAATAGTATAATATCAAAAATTAATTTTGAACTTAAAAAAGTTTTTAAAGAGCATGGCTTTGACGAAGCTCAAGCTTATATTTCGATTTCAAATAGGCCAGAACTTGCCGATTATCAGATAAATTCTTGCTTTAACATAGCAAAATCCATTAAAAAGAATCCGGTTGAGGTGGCTGGAGAAGTTGCAGATTTAATTAAAGATTTAAATATTGATGGAGTAAATGCATTTACAAAATGCGAGTCATGTCCTCCTGGATTTGTAAATCTTAAGTTAAATGATGAATTATTATTTTTAAGTACTAATGATATATTGAGTGCTGATGACCTTGGTATATCTGGAACTGATATATTACCAGAGGATGCACCAAGATGCATCTTGCTTGACTATGGTGGTGCTAATGTGGCAAAACCACTTCACGTAGGACACTTAAGAGTTGCAGTTATAGGTGAGGCTCTAAAAAGATTGTATCAGCGACTTGGCATTAAAACTATATCTGATGTACATCTTGGTGATTTTGGACTTCAGATGGGACTAGTAATTGAGCAACTTAAAGATGATAACATGCTTGATAATTTTACTATTGCAGATTTGGAAACAATTTATCCCAAAGCATCGTTAAGAGCTAAGGGGGATAAAACTAAAAATATAGAACCTGACTTAGAATTTAATGAGAGAGCACATGAAGCTACTAAAAAATTGCAGAATAATGTTGAACCTGAAACTTCTATATGGAAAAAAATTCTAAAGATTAGTATTGATGATTTAAAAGTGAGGTATGCTGCACTAAATGTTTTCTTTGACTATTATTTTGGAGAATCGACTGTTAAAGACATCATGGGTCCTATGGTTGATGAAATGATAAAGAATGGAATTGCTTATGAGTCAGAGGGTGCATATGTAGTTGATGTAAAGCAAGATAGTGACAAAAAAGAAATGCCACCTTGCATAGTTAGAAAAAGTGATGGAGCAGTTCTCTATGCCACATCTGACCTTGCAACTATAAAATTTAGAGAAGAAAATTTTGATGCAGACGAATATGTATATGTTGTGGATAAAAGACAGAGTTTACATCTTGAACAGTGTTTTAGAGCAGCGAAAAAGGCTGGGCTTTTGAAACGCGATAAGAAGTTTTATCATGTTGCAGTTGGAACTATGAATGGTGCTGATGGCAAGCCATTTAAATCAAGAGATGGTGGAGTTGTAAAGTTAGAAACTCTTATAAATGATGCAAAAGTAAAAGCACTTAAGCAGTTAAAAGAAAATGAGAGAGATTTATCTGGGCTTAATGAAGATGAAATTGCCGAGAAGATCAGTATTGCTGCACTAAAATATGGTGATTTGTCAAATAGCCCTACTCGCGATTATGTATTTGATATAGAAAAGTTTTTATCATTCCAAGGAAATACTGGACCATATATCTTATATACTCTTGTAAGAATCAAATCAATATTTGACAAACTTGGTTCCCACAAAGTTGACACAAAACTAGGTGCTGATTGCGACGACATAGTTCATAATATTTTCTTAAAGGCTATACGATATGCAGACATTTTAATGGATGCGTATAAAAACTATGATACTAGTATAATTTGCAAATATATATATGAATTGTCAAATGACTTTAATTCATTTTACCATGAACATAATATAATAAATGAGATTGATGAGAATAAAAAAAGTCTTTATATTATGATTTGCAATATAGTAGATAGAATAATTAGAGATTCACTTAATATATTGGCCATAGAAATACCGGAAAGGATGTAGTTTATAGAGATAAAATGTCTTGAATTATTGACTAAAGATGTCTATTTTGATATAATATAAGAAATAAGCAAGACAGAGATTGTTTTGCTTTTTATTTTTAATGTTTTTGGAGGCAGTATGAACATTCTAAAGTTTGAATCAGGAGAATTGACATTGGAAGTAATTAAAATGCCGCTTTTAGTTGTAATTATTGTTGCAATATTGGCACTTTTATTTGCATTTGTGCTATCAAATTTGGTATCAAAAGAAGATGAGGGCACTGATAAGATGAAAGAAATATCTGCAAGCATTAGAGAAGGTGCTAAGGCATTTTTGTTTGCAGAGTATAGAATATTAGCAGTCGTTATTGTAGTATTGTTTTTCGCGATAATGATGTTTACAAGTACTAGTACTGCACCTGGCATTTTGTCAGCAGTTAGTTTTTTGGTTGGCGCATGTTTTTCAATTTTAGCAGGATACTTTGGCATGAACATTGCTACCAAGGCAAATGTAAGAACTGCAAATGGAGCTAAGACAGGTGGTATGAATAAAGCACTACTTGTTGCATTTCGTGGTGGCTCTGTAATGGGTATGTCAGTTGTAGGTTTTGGTTTGCTTGGATGTGCAGCAATATATTTTGCTACAGGTAATTCAGAAATATTGACTGGTTATTCATTAGGAGCATCAACTATTGCACTTTTTGCAAGAGTTGGTGGAGGTATATATACTAAAGCTGCTGATGTAGGAGCAGATATAGCAGGAAAGACTATAGAAGACTTACCAGAAGATGATCCAAGAAACCCTGCAGTTATCGCAGACAATGTTGGAGACAATGTTGGTGATGTTGCTGGTATGGGTGCAGACTTGTTTGAGTCTTACGTTGGAGCAATAATTTCTGCTATTACACTTTCTGTTGCTGCACCAGCTATTGGAAATAGAGGAGTAATTTTTACATTTATTCTTGCAGCATCAGGAATCATCGCTGCTATAATAGGTGCACAATTTGTAAGAGGCAATGGCAATCCACAAAAAGCACTTAACACAGGAACATATGTGTCATCTGCTATTGTTATAGTTGCAGCACTTTTATTCTCAAATACAATTTTAGGAAATATAAAATATGGCATATCAATCATTGCTGGACTTTTGGTTGGTGTAATTATAGGAAAGATTACTGAAGTTTATACTTCAGCAGACTATAAATCAGTTAAACATATTGCTGAGCAATCAAGCAAGGGCGGAGCAGCAACTACTATCATTTCTGGCATAGCAGTTGGTATGAAGTCAACTTGGATAACAATTGTTCTTATATGTCTTGCCACAATCATTGCTTATAATTTTGGAAGTCAAGTAGCAGGTATGCAAGGTGGTCTTTATGGCATAGCACTTGCTGCAGTAGGTATGCTTTCTACTACTGGAATCACAGTTGCAGTTGATGCTTATGGACCAATTGCAGATAATGCAGGTGGTATAGCTGAGATGGCTGGACTTGATGAGTCTGTGAGAGAAATTACTGATACACTTGATTCTGTTGGAAATACAACAGCTGCTATGGGTAAAGGTTTTGCTATTGGTTCAGCAGCACTCACAGCACTTGCACTTTTCGTTTCGTATGCAAATGCAGTTAAGTTATTTGAAAGTGGTATTAATATATTGGAGCCAAATACAGTTGTTGGACTTTTGATAGGAGCTATGCTTCCATTCTTATTTTCTGCATTTACAATGGAGTCAGTATCTAAAGCAGCAGGAGATATGGTAACTGAAGTTGTTCGTCAGATGGAGCAAATACCTGGTCTTAAAGAAGGAACTGCAAAAGCAGATTACAAGAGATGCGTTGAAATCTCTACTCATGCATCACTCAGAGAGATGGTTCTTCCAGGACTTCTTGCAGTCCTTGTACCTATAGTAGTAGGATGCGTACCATTCCTTGGAGTAAAAGCACTTGGTGGTGTTCTTGCTGGAAGTCTTGCTTCAGGAGTTTGTATGGCAATATTTATGAGTAATGCTGGTGGAGCTTGGGACAATGCAAAGAAGTATATAGAAAAAGGTGCATTTGGTGGTAAAGGTTCAGATACTCACAAAGCTGCAGTAGTAGGTGACACTGTTGGAGATCCATTTAAAGATACTTCAGGACCTTCAATCAATATATTAATTAAACTTATGACTATTGTATCATTGGTATTTGCACCACTCTTTTTAAGATTTGCTGGAATGTAATTTTACTGAGGCAGACAATACTGCCTCTTTTATTAAGTGTTATAGATGAATAAGTGTTTTAAAAATATTATTAATATAATTATAGTGTTTGTATTGGTAGTAACTATGATTATGCCGTCGTTTGGTTTTTTCTTTTTCTATTACCCATCTAAAGATGGAAGTGGAGAGACGATAATGGTAACAGGGGATTCATATGCAGGATATTATGCTACATATGAGTCAGGAAAAGATTATAACATTTTGATATATGCAGAAGCAGCCAAAAGTACAAAAGAGAATTATGACATGATGAAATTGGCGATTAAAGCAGCACCAAGTACAGTGATTATATCAATAGGTGTGAATGATTGTAATAAGCATGTTACTTTGGAAGATTTTAAGAATAGAATGGAAGAACTTGTCAGTGAGTGCAAGTCTATGAATAAAAGAGTAATTCTGCATACGTATATGGACTATGATATGGACGCATTTGGTGATGCAAAACATGTTCATATGCCAAGCGATTATGATGATATACTAAAAAATGTTGCCAAAAAGTATTCCAATGCATTTTATATAGATATGTCAGATTATAATAGTAAAGCATTTTTACAACCTGACTTGATACATTACAATAGTGTATTTTATGATGTGCTATATGATAGAATTAGTACTGCATTGATGCTTTTCTAACGATATGTTATAATTTTAGAAAGGAATATTTATGGAAGGCAAGCTTTTAGTAATTTCAGGCTTATCTGCAGCTGGTAAGGGAACAATAGCCAAAGAACTTGTAAATCGATATGATGATTTTGTTTTGTCCATATCAGCAACTACAAGAGAAAAAAGAGGAAATGAAATTGAAGGAAAAGATTATTTCTTCATTTCAAAGGATAAGTTTGAAGAAATGATAAAAAATAATGAGTTTCTAGAGTATGCTAAGTATGTAAACAATTACTATGGAACCCCTAAAAAGTACGTAAAAGATATGATTGAAAAGGGAAAAAATGTAATTTTAGAAATTGAGATGCAGGGGGCCTTACAAGTAAAAAAAATATATGACAAAGCAATTTTAGTGTTTTTCCTTCCAAAAGATGCAAAAACACAAAGAGAAAGACTTATTAGTAGAAAGAGAGAGACGATAGAACAGATTGAAGAAAGAATTAAACAAGCAATTGTAGATGCCGAGTATGCCATTCATTATGATTATGTACTTGTAAATGAGGAGATTGAAGATTCTATTGAAGATTTGCAATTAATAGTGGAAAACAAATATGATAAATCAAAAAATGCTACTAGTTTAAATATATTAAAAAAAATAGTAAGAGATATAAAGGAGGAATACAATGTTTGAGCCATCAGGACAAGAATTAATTAATATTGCAAATGAGAGTATTTTGAATGAAAATGAGAAAATTAAGAGCAAATATACTGTTATAATTGCTGCTGCGAAAAGAGCGAGACAATTGGTTGAAGAGAAAGACGAGAGAATAGAAGAGGGTGCGAATCCTTTGACTATTGCTATAGATGAGATTAGAAATAAAGAAGTAAAGATTGAACCGGAAGATTAAGTATTATGAAATGCTGTTTCATAACTTTAGGTTGTGACAAGAATACTGTTGATTCTGAAAAGATTTTCAAAATTTTTATTGACAAATATAAATTTGATATTGCTGTAAGACCAGAAGATGCTGATATTGCTATTATAAATACTTGTGCATTTATAAAGGATGCAAAAACTGAAAGCATCAATTATATAAAATATCTCGTTTCTTTGAAGAAGAAAGGTGTTTTAAAGAAAATACTTGTACTTGGTTGTCTTGTTGCTGAAAATAATAAAACCGGTGAGTATGATAAGCTTTTTAAAGATGTAGATGTATCTTTAAATCTTTCAAAGTATCTCGAGGATTTAAATTGTGAAAATGATAGGGTGACGGACATCCTATCATTTTCTTCTTATTTGAAGATTTGTGATGGCTGTGATAAGTTTTGCTCATACTGCATCATACCTTATCTAAGAGGTAGATTCAAAAGTAACTCTATAGAAAATCTTGTGAAAGAGACAAAGAAACTTGCCAAAAATGGAGTTAAGGAATTAAATATTGTAGGACAAGATGTACTTGCATATGGCACGGATGTAAAGGATAGCGAGAGTTTTGACTTGGGCAAAGAAAAGCCAGTAGTTACACTACTTAATGAGATTTCAAAGGTTAAAGGAATTGAGTGGATTAGGCTTTTATATTGTTATCCTGAAGAAATAGATGACTCTGTGATTTCACTATTAAAGAATAATAAGAAAGTGTTACCATATATAGATATGCCTATTCAACATGCAAGTAACAAGATACTTAAACTTATGAATAGAAAGACTACTAAGGAAGAACTAATAAAACTAATTAACAAACTTAGATTTGAGATACCAAATATATGTATACGAACAACACTTATAGTTGGCTTCCCTGGAGAGACAGAATCTGATTTCAATGAATTGCTTGAATTTGTAAAAGATATGAGATTTGATAAGCTTGGCGTATTTACATATAGTAGAGAGAAACTATCAAAGTCATATAGTTTACCAAATCAAGTTCCAGAAAAGATAAAAGAATTTCGTAGAAAAAAATTGTTAGACGCGCAGAAAAGTATAGTTAAAGAATTAAATGGGGATAAAGTGGGTTATGTGTATAGTTCTATAGTAGAGGGAAAGCTGGCAGAACCTAAAAACACATATCTTGTAAGACCTTATTTTAATGCAAGAGACATAGACGATAAAGTGCTAGTAAAGACTAAAGAAGATTTGATATCTGGAAGTTTTGTTAATGTAGAAATTACAAAAGTCAGTGGGTATGATTTAGAGGGGGAAATTATTTAGGAGTTTATATGAATTTACCAAATAAGTTGACATTGTCAAGAGTAATAGCAATACCAATATTTATAGTTTTTTTTGTACTTGGAACTTTAGGAAATGGCGTTCATTACAACGGAATAAATATATATCGTGCTATTGCTGCAGCTATTTTTGTAGCAGCTTCAGTTACTGATTACTTTGATGGTAAAATTGCAAGAGAGAGAAATCTTATAACAAATTTTGGAAAATTGATGGACCCACTTGCAGATAAGATGCTCGTGATAACTGCCATGATGCTTTTGACAGAAAGCAAGGAAGTTAATTATCTCTGCACGCTTATAGTTGTACTTAGAGAACTCACTATATCTTCAATTAGACTTATAGCACTTGAGAAAGGAATTGTTATTGCTGCATCTATCTGGGGTAAACTTAAGACCTCTACACAGATGGTTTCACTTGTCCTAATTCTTTTTCACTTTTATAAAATCAATAACCTTGCATATTACATAACTTATGGATTGTTTTATCTATCTACATTATTTGTTATTATATCGCTTATAGACTATATTATAAAAAGTAAGGATGTATTTTTAGATTAATGTACACTGATGTTGTAAAAAAGATGATAGAAAGAGAACTGACTGTATCAACCGCAGAGTCAATTACTGGTGGGCTCATATCAAAGATGATTACTGATGTAGATGGTAGCTCAAAGATATTGAAAGAAAGCTTTGTAGTATATTCAAATGACTCAAAAGTGTCAATACTTGGTGTGGATGCAGGACTTATAGATAAGTACGGAGTAGTTTCTAAAGAAGTAGCGAAAGATATGGTAGTAAAGCTTAAAATGACTACTGGAAGAGATATATGTATATCTACAACTGGAAATGCAGGACCTACAGTCTGTGATGATAAGCCGGTTGGTAGGGTATATGTTGGTATAAATTATCTTGATGAAGTAAAAGTTCATGAGTTAAATATTAAAGGAACTCGTGAAGATGTAAGAAATAAAACTGCAGAATTTATTTTTGAAAATATAGGGTCTATAATCAAATGATGATTTTGAGGACAATATTATTTATAATTCTTGTTATTTTGTTGATTGTTACATTGATATTGTTTTTGTTGCTTATAATTCCATTTGAGTATAAGATTGAGCTAACTGATAAGAATGATAAATGTTATATAGTTGACTTTAGATACTTAATTATTAAGTTTAAGGCAGAATTAAACTTTGAGCCAAAATTCAGATTGCTTGTCACTTTGTTTAATAAGAAACTTGTTGACTCAAGTGAAAAAAAAGAGAAAAAGAAAAAGGAAAGTATATCTGATACAGGTTTTATAAAAAATAAAGATATAGAAAAAGAGGTTGCAAGTGGGAAAAAGGAAGTGAAGAAACTATTCTCAAGTGCAAAGAATTATGAAAAGAAGTATATAAGTGTAAAAGATGAGAAACTTTCAGATGACGAGAAGAAGAATAAGATTGATAGTTTTGACAAGGCTATAGACAAGTTTAAAAATTTAATTCCTACAGATTTTATATATGTGATTAAAAGATTTGTGGCTGAAGGTATAAGTGTACTTGAAAAAATAAAACCAACTAAGTGTAAAATTGATATAAGTTATGATGGATCTGACGCATATAGAAAAGGAATGATTATGGCTTTTGCTGCGCCTTTATATTCATTCTTGGGAGATGACATTAGACTTAGATTTGATAATCAAGATGAAAATATTTATAAAATTACTTTTATAGGTAGACCAGTACTTATCACATTATTTGGACCAATTCTTAGTTTGTTATTTGATAAAAAGGTCAGAAGTTTTATATTTAAAAAGAAATAGTAAATAGATATTGTAAAATGTTAACTTATATTTTATAATATTCTCAAATGGAGGAATACCATGGAAAATAAGATTATGGAAAATATCAAGGCAGTATTTGATGGCGTTGCTGCGGTGGCTAATACTCAGCAAGTTGTTGGAGAACCTTATACTGTGGGAGAAACAACTATAATTCCATTTTTAGAAACTAGTGTTGGGGCTGGATTTGGCGATTTTAGTTCTGAGAAGGACGCCGGTGGTATGGGATGTAAAGTAAAACCAATTGCTTGCCTTATTATCCAAAATGGCTTTACTAAGCTTATAAGTATAAGTGACCAAGATCCAATTTCAAAGGCGCTTGATATAATCCCTGATATGGTTGATAAACTGACAAAAAGAGGGGCACATGACCCAGAAGTTAATGAGGCTATAGAGGAGATAAAAGATAGCTACGATGCATAGGCTGCTATTTTTCCTTGCATAATGCCATTCAATGTGCTATAATAAGTTGCTCACAAGAGATTATATTTTCATAATATATAGGAGGTGCCGTATGGCAAAGTGTGCGGTTTGTGAAAAGGGAGTGAAATTTGGCAATGCCGTTAGTCACTCTCACAGAAAATCAAATAGAACATTCAAAGCTAATCTTAAACACGTAACTATAAAGACTGAAGAAGGAAATAAGAAATGCTATGTATGTACTAGATGCCTTCGCTCAGGTAAAGTTGAAAGAGCATAAAAAAATGCACTATGAAGTGCATTTTTTTATTTGATATATTTTTATTAGATTAGAATCTTCTTTTTAGTTTTATTCTGTATTGCCACGAGTGCAGCGATCGTAACAAGTCCGATTACATCTGTAATTATTCCAGGGTAGATAAGTAAAAGTCCGCTTATAATGATAAGAATTCTTTCCAATGGATTCATATGTCTAATTATGAAACCTCTTATACCAGCTGACACGCCGAAGATTCCGACAAGTGAAGTGATGATTATCACGATAACTTCAATTGGGTTAGTGTCAATAAATAGCATTGCAGGGTTAAGACCAAAGATGTATGGAACTATGAACGCAGCAATTGCAAGAAGCGTAGCATTGATTGCAGTCTTAATTGGTGATGCATTTGCAATTGCAGAACCTGCATATGCTGCAAGTGCAACTGGAGGGGTGATATCTGCAACTATTCCAAAGTAAAATACAAACATATGTGCCGCAAATGCATTCATATTCATCCCGATTAATATAGGTGCGCATGTTGTAGCCATAATTACATAGTTGGCTGTAGTAGGAACACCCATACCGAGTATTATACAAGTTATCATAGTTAGAAACATACCTATTAGGATGTTGCCTTTAGATAAACCAACAATTGCAGATACAAGTTCTGTGCCGATTCCGGTTGTGGTAATTATACATGCAATTATTCCAGCAACTGAACATGCAATTCCAACTGAGATAACACTTTTGGCGCCAGCTGCTAGTGACTTGATTATAAGAGTAGGAGTTGTTTGAGTGATGACAAGTAGTTTAGCTTTTTTCTTTTCGCTTATAATCTCTTTCCCATTGTAATCAAGGAACATATCGCGAACTACACTTAAAGCAATTGCAACTAATATAGCTATGAGTGCAGCTTTCGCCATAGTGGATTTTATGATTAAGTAAGTTAGGGTAACAAGTGGAAGTACAAGATACCAAGACTTTATTACATCTTTAAATTTAGGAAGCTCAGACTTTGGTATACCTTTGAGACCAAGTTTTCTTGCTTCAAGGTGAACTGATATAAATATTCCTGCGAAGTATAGAAGAGCAGGAAGACAGGCACGAAGTGCTATGAAAGAATATTCTTTGTTAGTATATTCGATCATTAAGAATGCCGCAGCACCCATTATAGGGGGCATTATTTGCCCACCTGTAGATGCGGCTGCTTCAACGGCTCCAGCAAATTCTGGTTTATAACCATTTTTCTTCATAAGTGGAATAGTGATAGCACCAGTTGTTACAGTATTACCTACTGAAGAACCAGACACCATACCACAAAGTGCACTTGATATAACTGCTACCTTTGCAGGACCTCCGACAGAGTGACCAGCGATTGAGTTAGCAAGATTTATAAAGAAATCTGAAATTCCTGTTCTTTCAAGGAAGGCACCAAAGATTACGAAGAGTGAGATAAAAGCAGTGCAGGCTCTTATAGGAGTTCCTATGACTCCTTCAGTTGTATAAAATAAATCATAGATAACTCTTTTTAATGAGTTATTCATAAGGCCATAGATTATAAAGAATGAAGCAACGATTACTATTGGAATACCTGTAGCTCTTCTACAGGCTTCAAGTGTAAGAATAACTCCAAGACCACCAATATACATCATTAGAGGGGTGAGCCTCATTCCCACATCAATAATATATCTGCAGTTGAATACAAAATATCCATAGCATATGAGAGATAGGATAGCAAGTATTAAGTCATAAACAGGTATGTGGTTTATTCTCTTTTCAATTTTTTGACTTACAGGATACAAGAGATAGATGCATGCTACTATCATACCTACAAATGATGCCCTATTAATTCTTGTGTCAAATGGTGACAAAAATACAATATAGATACTTAGAAGTGAAAAGAAAACTAAGATAATAGTCATTATAATGTTGGGAATACCAACAAAGGTTCTTGTCTTAGAGTTTTCATTTTTAACTATTTCCTCACCTTTTGATAATTTCTTCTTCAAATTTTCCATAATTACTCCACGATTATTCCAGGTTTATTTTATAACAATATTTATTAAGATATTTTTGCCGCATATGTCCCAAAGACTTATTTCATCCTTGCCAGCTATACTGAGTTTATGATCAAATATGTCACTAAGATAGTAAGTTAAGGGGTCTATTTTTTTATCTATATTTTCAATAATCATTGAACCATCAGGTCCATAACTTAAAGTCTCGTTATTTTCTAGTTCTGTTTCTACACCAGCTCCATAGTTATAGTACACTGTCTTATATACATAAATTTCATTATCCTTATTAAACTTATAGTAGTCAATTACTGGGCTCATATTTACTGAATGAGTAAATTTTACATAGAAGTAGTCATTGGCCCTTATTGGAAAACTAGCAATTTCATTGCCTAATTCATTATTATACAAAATAAGCTTCTTATTTTCAACTTTATTTGAGCTGCATGATACAAAAAATAATAATGCCATAGTGATTAAAACTATGGCATTAATTATAATTTTATAAGCTTTTTTGATATAAATAATTATTTGAGTACACCTTGTTCTTTATAATATTTCTCTGCACCTGGGTGGAAAGGAATTGATATTCCTTGAACACCAGTGTTCTTGTCAAGAAGTGCAGCCTTTTGATGTATAATATTTGATTTTTCTTCAAATAATGCTTTAGTAAACTTATAAACTGTATCCTCGTCAAGACCATTGTTAGCAATATATGTAGCCATAACTGCAACAGTTGGCACATTATTTGTCAATACACTGTAAGAATCTTTTTCAATATTAACTTTTGTATAGAATTGATATTTGCTCATGAGAGTAGCAGCGTGTGAATCGTCTACTGGTAAGATATTGAAGTCAAAATTTGTAGCAAGCTCTGTGACTGCTACAGTTGGGTGACCAGCAGTGATAAATGCTGCATCAAGTGTACCATTTTTTAATGAATCACATGAATCTGCGAAACTTTGATTGTTTTTAACAATATCTTTATCAATATCCATGCCATATGCTTCTAGTATTTGCTTTGTGTTAAATTCAGTACCAGAACCTGCATCACCCACTGAAACTCTTTTTCCTTTTAATTGTTCAATGCTAGTAATTGACTTATTTGCAATAATTTGAATTGACTCTGGGTATACAGATGCAATAGCAGAAAAAGAAGTCATAGGTTGTTGACCAGCAAACATATCAGTTGCCTTATATGCATAATCCATAACGTCGTTTTGAATTATAGCGATTTGTGCATCATCTGCATCAATCATTTGAGCATTTGCCTTTGAAGCACCTGTTGATACTACATTAATTTTCATATCATTATTTAATACTTCATTGAGTCTTGATGCAACTGCTCCTGAAAATCCATAATATGTACCAGATGTGCCGCCTGATGCTAATGTAATTTTTTTAATAGAACCACTACCTGAACCATTGTTACATGCAAATGATGTAACAACTACAATAAGTACTAAAAATAAACTTATAACTTTTTTAAAGTTTTTCATAACTACTCCTTTAATACATACAATATATTTTGTTATTATACTACTGTAAAGCAAATTTGACAATAAAAATATCTTTACATTTTGGGAAGGTTATATGATAAATACCTATATTTTTAGCGCTTTTTATAGTCTAAAAAGCATGCGAAAAAGCCTTAAAATATTGCAAAATTACTTCAAATCTTATATAATATATAAAATATGCAATTAATAGAAAAATTGACCAAAAAAGCCACTAGACATATAAGTAGGCTGCTATTTGTTGTGTTAATCTTATGTCAAGTAATAAGCTTTGGTTTTACCGAATATGATAGTGATAATTTATATTCATACCAGTGGGGATTAAAAAACAATGGTAATTTTTTTGTTGATAGATCACTGCTTGCTAGTAATCACACACCATTTTACTTCAACAAGAGTATAAATGATTTGCTGTTTTTTGATAGTGCTGATTATATAGAATACTTTCGAGTGGTTGGAAATATAATGAATACAGCATATGCACTCTCAGGATTTGATATTAATTGGGAAATGGGATATAAATTTTTTCAGAGTAATCCAGCCAAAAGAGAAACTGTTATTGCAGTTATAGATACAGGAGTAGATATTAATCACTTTGAGTTAAAAGACAGTGTATGGACAAACCTAAACGAGATTCCAAATAATGGTATTGATGATGACTTAAATGGATATATTGATGATATACATGGATATAATTTTCATCATGGTAATGGAAATGTATTTGTAGATCCTGTGATAGATGTTCACGGAACACATGCGGCTGGAATAATGGTTGCCAAACATGATAACCAAGGTATTAAAGGACTTGCATATGATCGACATATCAAGATAATGCCACTTAAAGTTTTAGACGTTAATGAAAATGGTTATGTGTCATCTGTTGTGAATGCAATTATATATGCGAGAAATAATGGAGCAAGTATTTGCAACCTTTCTCTTGGATCATACAAGTATTCTGAATCAATAGACAATGCTATTAGAAGTTGCCCGGATATGATATTTGTAGTTGCAGCAGGAAATGGAGCAAATTTTAATGGATATAGCCTTGATGAAAATGATGTATATCCAGCTAAGTTAAATTATTCAAATATAATTACTGTTTCAAATGCCTGTTTTGATCAGACGAGATATGTGTCTGCAAATTACGGTTCGTATGTAGATGTTTTTGCACCGGGAACATTTATACTTAGTACCACACCTTCAGATACTTTTGCTTATTTGACTGGTACGAGTATGGCGGCACCTTTTGTATCAGCAGTATGTGCTATGATACATAGTAGGTTTCCAAATGCACCAGCATCACTATATAAGAATATAATAATTAATGGGGCAACCCCTATATACAATTTGATGGGGTTAAGTAAAAGTTCTGGCATGCTAAATGTTTATAATTCTTTAGTAATTGCTAGTAACTTTTAGGAGGAAGATCAATGAAAAAGAAAATTATCAAATTGCTTTTGCTTACACTAATTATTACTATGATTAACGTCATAGGTAGTTTTGCTGCAAAACTTGATCCTACCATACCATCTTTTAATGCTGATAATCTTTCGTTAACTTCTGATGGTACTGCCGCATTCGTTGCGCCAGTGTATGCGGAAAAGTGGAAAAGATATGACATTCAATTACTTAAGAGAGTTACCACTATAAGTGCTTCAACTGGTGTTGTTTACACATACAAAACTCAAGGCAGCATACAGCATGTTGACCCTGCTGAGACTGAATATACATTCAACATAACCTCAACTGGTTATTATCAATTCCAGATTAGAGGTGTAAATCTTGAAGGTAACTATGGTGAGTGGGTTGCAATATATGACAATAGTACTTGGTATACTGCAAAGACTAGCTATCCGGGAGTTGCAGTTGATGAAGACGATATAAGTCCTGGTGGTTCAACACCTGGATCTGGTAGTGGCACTGATTATAATTATGGACCGGGAGTTGTTAATCCTGGATACTTACCATATGGATATCAATATGCGATAATTGGACCAAATGGTCAAATATTATATAATTATGGTAATAACAATAATTATCAGCAGCAATATGGTATGCAGTATGGACCTGGATATATAACAAATAATGGTATAAATAATTTATATCCAAATACCGGTGCAAGCAATTATCAAATGGTTCCTTCACCTTACGGAAATACCACTGGTCAATACCAGAATTATAACAACGGACAAAGTGCACAAAATTATCAAGGTGGACAAAGCAGTCAAACAAATCCAAACTATTATTCGGGTGGTGGTACTTCTATTTCTCCAAATACAAATGCAAGTACAGCTAGTCCACAGATATCACAAGGGCTTGAGATAGGTTGGCATGTAGATTCTAACGGAAGGTTTTATTACCAAGGTAATGGTGTAGTTCTAAAAGGAACTTGGTATTTCATAGATGGAAGTTACTATAGATTTTCTGACACTGGTTATATGTTAGCAAACCAATGGTTCAAAGATAATTCGACTGGATATTGGTATTATCTTGGCGGAGACGGAAGGATGCTGCTTGGATGGCAATGCATAAATGGTACGTGGTATTACTTTAAACCTGAAAATGGTAATGGATATGGAACCATGTATAGAAATACCACACTTCAAATTACAGATGCAGCATGGGGCACTGGGGTATATGCCTTTGATGCAAATGGAGCAACTGTAATGAACGCTTGGTATGGTGGTTATTACTACGGTAGAGATGGAAAAAGAACAAACTAAAAAAATAGAGTTTTTATCTTTTCTAAATAATAAATCTAAACTTGAAAAATGTTTTTATGTAGCGATGATAGTTATTTTGGCTATCATTGCTATTATTTTAGTAGACATAATTAGAAAAAAATCAAATAAGGCGGCAAACCAAAGTTTGAATACTGCTTATGATGTTAAAAACATAAATGTTCATCCAAATGAAGATGAAAGTATTGACAAATTTATAAGAGATTATTTTAAAGCTAGAAGCAATTTGAATTATCCAAAGATTTTTTCATCATATGGTAGAGACTATTACAAAGAGGAAAGAGAAAGCAAAGATGATTCGTTTAAAAAAATAGTTGATAATATACGATATGAAAAGATATTTGTAAGCAGTTATGATGATATAAATATCTATACTGAAAAAGGTTTTTACGAAAATGAGATAATTTGCATAGTGACTTATGATATGGCGTTTGGATTTACTACTGATAAGGCACCGATGATAATCGTATTTTATTTAGTTAAAAATGATGATTCGTATATCATAAAAGATAATTTTGATGTAGGCACAAGCAAGTATATTGTTGATGTAGTTGGTACGGATTTTGTTAAAGAACTTTATAATGATGTGTATGCAAGACTTAATCGAGTTCTTTTGAGTAATGAAGACTTAAAACTTGTCTACAATTCTTTTCGCCAATCCGAGATGAATATGAAATCTGATCTTGGGCCATTGCACAAGAAAGATATTATTGAGAAGATTATATCCAATGAACTTGATCCGATAAAAAATGCAAATGAGATATATGACGAAATAGCGAATGAGAAGAAAGAAAATTCACGATATGATTCTCTAAATAAATATTTAGATAGAGTGATTGCGTCACTGAGTGATGCACAACGTATGCCGTAGGGGCGAATATCATCCGTCCATGTAGGGGCGAGTTTTACGAGCCCGATTGTTGAGGACATTATGAAATTATCAGATTTTGAATACAACTTACCAAAAGAATTAATAGCCCAAGACCCAATCAAAAAAAGAGACGAGTCCAGACTTTTAGTTATAGATAAGAAAACCGGCGAGTTATCGCATCATATATTTAAAGATATAATAAACTATATTAATCCTGGGGACACATTAGTTCTCAATGAAACAAAAGTTATCCCTGCCCGCCTAATCGGTAATATCGTAGGGGCGAACGCTTGCGGAGCCCTCGGCCGAGTTTGCGAAGTATTTTTAGTAAGGCGCCTTAGTGACAAAACTTGGGAATGCCTTGTCCGCCCAGGTAAAAAACTTAAAGTTGGTGCAAGAGCAAACTTTGGAGATGGAAGACTTACTTGTGAAATCAAAGATATAGTTGAAGACGGAAATAGAATTGTTGAATTTAAATTTGATGGAATATTTGAAGAGATACTTGACTCTTTGGGCGAGATGCCACTTCCTCCATATATTACACATAAATTAGTTGATAAAAATAGATATCAAACTGTATATGCAAAGAACGAAGGATCAGTCGCTGCACCTACGGCAGGACTTCATTTCACAAATGAGTTGCTAAAAGAATTATCGGATAAAGGTGTAAATGTAGTATATGTGACACTTCATGTATCCCTTGGTACATTTAGACCTGTGCATGTGGATAATATAGAAGATCATCACATGCATACAGAAGAGTATCATGTGCCTCAGATTGTAGCCGATAAAGTTAATGAGGCAAAACTTACAGGACATAAAGTTATATGTGTAGGGACTACAAGTGTGAGAAGCATAGAATCAGCAGCGTATTATGATGAAGATAAAAAAATGTATTTACTTAAGAAGTATGATGGCGAGACAAATATTTTTATCTATCCTGGTTATGAATATAAACTTGTTGATTCACTTATTACAAATTTCCACTTACCAGGTTCAACTCTCATAATGCTGGTGTCGGCATTATCATCAAAAGAGATAGTTTTGAAAGCATACGAAGAAGCAGTAAAAGAAAAATATAGGTTTTATAGTTTTGGCGATGCGTGCTTTTTTCATTAAATTATGAGATTAAATAAAAGATTGGTAGAACTCGGGTATTGCTCGAGGAGAAACGCAGACAAGTTAATAGAAGATGGTAGAGTGAAGGTCAATGGAAAAGTTGCCGTACTTGGAGAACAGGTTGAGGCAACTGATGACATAGAGATTGATGGAGAAATTATTGCGAAAGATGATGAAAAGATACTGGTTGCATACAATAAACCTCGTGGAGTAGTTTGCACTGAAAGCAATGTGGAAAAGTCGGAAAAGATAAGTGACAAGATAAAAGATTTTGGTTTTGGAAAGAGACTTTTTACTATAGGGAGACTGGACAAAGATTCTACAGGGCTTATACTTATCACAAATGATGGAGAACTTGCTAAAGAAATTACCAACACACATAAAGATTATGAAAAAGAATATGAAGTTAGAGTCAATAAACCAATTACGACAGATTTCATAAAGAAAATGCAAGCAGGAGTTGTGTTGACTGAGATAAATAAAAAAACTAAGCCATGCAAAATTCATAGATATGGAAAAGAATTGTATAGATTTGCTATTACTATAACTCAAGGTTTAAATAGACAGGTTAGAAGGATGTGCAAGGAGCTTGGGTATCATGTGGTGGATTTGAAAAGAATTCGCATAATGAATTTAAAATTAGGGAATCTTAAAACTGGCGAGTATAAAATTATAAGTAGTAAGGAATTGTTTTCTTAGGGCTCGTAAAACTCACCCCTACAAGGGACGACAGAATGTCGTCGTCTCCTACATGATGATCGCCCGTAAATATGGATAAAACAGAAGCAAAAAAAAGAATAGAAGAACTCAACAATATATTACTCGCTGCAAGCGAGGCGTATTACAATGAAGATAGAGAGATAATGTCAAACTTTGAGTATGACAAACTATATGATGAATTAAAAGAACTCGAAGATAAGTTTGACATTCATTTGTCAAATTCACTAACACAAAATGTAGGCTATGTTGCTGCCGAATTTTTACCAAAGGTGAGACACGAGAAACCAATGCTCTCACTTGATAAGACTAAAGATAGGGAAGTGCTTAAAGATTTTTTAGGAGATAAAGAAGGAGTGCTCTCTTATAAACTTGATGGACTTACTATAGTTCTGACTTATGAAGATGGAAAGTTTGTAAAAGGTGTCACAAGAGGAAATGGCGAGATAGGAGAAGATATCTCAAACAATATACCTACATTTACAAATGTGCCATTAAAAATTTCTTATAAGGGACATCTCACACTTAGAGGAGAGGCGATAATCACATATAGTGATTTTAAGAAGATAAATGATGAGATGAGTGATGGACTGGAGAAGTATAAGAATCCAAGAAATTTATGTTCTGGTTCTGTCCGTCAGCTTGATCCAAATATCACAAAGAAGAGGAATGTAAAACTTGTTATATTCTCTCTTGTAGAAATAGGAACTGATAAAAAAACTAAAGAAGAAGAAAAAATAAATTCAACTTATGAAAATCAATTAGCGTTCCTTGATGATTTAGGATTTGAGACTGTTTTTCATAAACTTGTAACTAAAGAAAATATATTGGAGACGATTGATTGGTATGCCAAAGATGTAGTAAGTAATGACTATCCTTCTGATGGATTAGTATTAATGTTTAACGACATAAAGTATGGACTTTCACTTGGCAACACGTCAAAGTTCCCAAGAAATGCACTTGCATTTAAGTGGCAAGATGAGACAGCAGTTACTACGCTTAGAGATATAGAGTGGTCACCAAGTCGAACAGGTCTAATTAACCCTGTAGCCATATTTGACACAGTCGAACTTGAAGGAACAAATGTATCAAGGGCATCGCTTCACAATATCTCTATTATGGAAGAACTAAAAATTGGAATTGGCGACAAGATAAAAGTTTTTAAAGCAAATATGATTATTCCACAGGTTGAAGAAAATTTGACTAAGAGTAATACTTTTAAAACTCCAAGTAAATGTCCTGTGTGCGGAAGTAAGACTACAATTAAAAATAATGATGGCGTAAAGACATTGTTTTGTGATAACCCAGATTGCGCAATAAAAAACATAAAAGGTTTTGAAAATTTTGTGTCAAGAAACTGTATGAATATAGAAGGCATAAGCATAGCAACTATAGAGACATTTATAGAGATGGGCTTTATAAAAGAATATGCAGACTTATATAAATTAGAAAAGCATAAAGATAAAATTGTTGCTCTTGATGGTTTTGGAGAAAAGTCTTACAACAATTTAATTGATGCTGTAAATAAGAGTAGAGATACTGAATGTTATAGAGTTATAAATTCACTCGGCATACTCGGTATAGGAGCTGCAAACGCAAAAATTCTTTCTAAACATTTTGGCGATGATATAGAAAAACTTAGAAAGGCAGATATAGATGAACTTACAGAAATTGATGAGATAGGTCCTATACTTGCAAAATCAATCAGGGATTATTTTTCTGATAAAAAGAATATAAAGATTGTTGATGATTTGTTAGATGAAGTAAGTATAAAGAAGACAAAAAAGAAAGGGAATTCAAAACTTGAAGGAATGACCTTTGTAATCACAGGTTCTCTTGAAAATTATGAAAATAGAGATGAGTTGGTAAAAGTTATAGAAGATAATGGCGGAAAGACAGCTAGTTCGGTGAGTAAGAACACAAATTATCTAATAAATAATGATATAAATAGTAATTCGTCAAAAAATAAAAAGGCGAAAGAATTAGGAGTTAAAATTATTAGCGAGGCTGATTTCGAAAAGTTAATTGGTTAAGGAGTATTATGGGAGATTTAGTAGCAACAATTTCAGAGGCAGTGAATACTGTAGCATCCAATACAAAAATTGGATATGATGTTGCATTTCCAAATATAGGAATTTTTATTAAGAATCTAAGGAACACAATAACTATTGGAAACTTTACTATTGCATATTATGGAATAATAATAGCAATAGGCATGCTTGTGGCATTTACTATAGTCACTCGTATAGCTAGAAAACTTAAAATTGATGATGATTTGTTTTATGATATATTTATAATTATAATTCTACTTGGAATTATAGGTGCAAGAGCTTATTATGTAATATTTAGATGGGATTATTACCAGATAAGACCATATGAGATTTTGGATATAAGAGCAGGGGGATTAGCAGTTTTTGGTGGCATAATCCTTGCTGGCATTGGTATAGTAGTATACTGCCTCATCAAAAAAATAAACTTTCTTAAAGTTTTAGATTTGACAATGATAGGAGTAGCTATTGGGCAAGCAATCGGAAGATATGGAAATTTTTTCAATATGGAGGCATTTGGCGAATATACCAATAATCCACTTGCCATGAGACTTAGACTTGAGTATTTAGACTCATCAAATGTTACATTTTTACAATCATTAAACACTATAACTGAAAATGGTATAGAGTATATACAAGCTCATCCTACATTTTTATATGAATCCACTTTAAATCTAATTCTGTTTGGAATACTGGTTTATATTATTTTGAAGAGATATAAATTTGATGGACAAATTTTGGCAACTTATTTATTTGGATATGGTATCATCAGATTCTTTGTTGAGAGCTTAAGAACTGATAGTTTGATGGCAGGCGGTTTAAGAGTATCTCAAGTAGTTGCAATTATCTGTATAATCGCAGGCATAGCAATTTATATTTTGCATTTTAAAAAGATAAAGCCTTTTGATAAGGTGACAAAGGTAAGTAAAAATATGAAAGCGAAAAAGGAAAAATAATATGAAACTAGGAATAGTAGGGTTGCCAAACGTAGGTAAATCAACACTCTTTAATTCAATAACTAAGGCAGGGGCTGAATGCGCAAATTATCCATTTTGTACTATTGAGCCAAATGTCGGTGTGGTGCCAATACCTGACAAAAGATTGGAAGAACTTGCAAAGCTTTATAGTTCAAAAAAGATAACATATGCGACTATAGAGTTTGTAGATATAGCAGGACTTGTAAAAGGAGCATCTAAGGGAGAAGGACTTGGTAATCAGTTCTTAGCAAATATAAGAGAGACTGATGCTATAGTTCATGTTGTAAGATGTTTTGAAGATTCAAATATAGTGCATGTCGATGGTTCAATTGACCCACTTCGAGATATAGAAGTTATCAACATGGAATTAATTTTTGCTGATATAGAGACACTTGATAAGAGATTATCAAAATTAAAACATCAGATGAATAATGATAAAGAGGCAAAGGTTGAGTTTGATTTGCTTGATAATCTAAAAAAACATCTTGAAAGTGGAAAGTCAGCTATTTCATTTGAAACTAAGGATGAAGATGAAGAAAAAGTTATTAGTGATTTAAACTTACTAACATATAAAAAAGTTATATATGCACTCAACGTATCTGAAGATGATATTGCAAATGATGGCGCAAATAATGAACATGTAAAAAAAGTAAAAGAATATGCAGCAAAGAATGGTTCTGAGACATTTGTCCTCTGCGCAAAAGTTGAAGAGGAACTTGCTGGTCTTGATGATGCGGAAAAAGATGAGTTCCTAAAAGAACTTGGCCTTAAAGAATCTGGACTTGATAAGTTAGTAAAGGCAAGTTATAGATTATTAAATCTTATGTCATTCTTAACCGCTGGTGAGACTGAGACAAGGGCTTGGACTATATCTATAGGTACTAAAGCTCCTCAGGCTGCGGGAAAGATTCATACAGATTTTGAAAAAGGTTTTATAAAAGCAGAAGTTGTAAACTATAAAGATTTGCTTGAACTTGGAAGTCTTGCGAAGGCAAAAGAGAAGGGACTTGTGAGAATGGAAGGAAAAGATTATGTAGTTCAAGATGGTGATGTAATATTATTTAGGTTTAATGTATAAGATTTAAATGGCGAAAAAGAAGAAAACAAAATCTAAAAAGAGAATGACAAGTGCAGAAAGAGTTTCTAAAAAGGAGCAAGCTGAAAGAAACTCCTTTATTAAAGTTGTAGGTACTATTATTGCAATTTTCATAACAGTATTCATAGCACTTTCAAACTTTTCTTTATGTGGGAGTATTGGCAATATAATAAGGTCGTGGGTGTTGTCATTCTTTGGAACTTTTGGATACTTTTTCCCTATCGTGATGGGAATATCAATTCTTATATCTTTATTTAATAGTGATCGTAAATCAAATATAAAAATCTATTCATTATTATTTTTCTACATATCAATTATTTGTTTGTTTGAAAGTTTGATTCATGATTTTTCAATTGAAGATGACTATTTTAATGCTATAAACGCAAGCATAATTCGAGCTACTAATTATTTTTCGTTTTCGACAAGTAATTTTAGCGGAGGCGTAGTTGGTACCGGCATTTCCTTTTTAACATATAAGGCTATAGGGAAAGTAGGATCGCTTATTTTATTTGGAACGCTCTCTCTTATCACTTTTATTTTGCTATTTGGGCTTGGACTTTCAAGAGACATAGCGTATTTCTTTAGGTCAATATTTTTGTTTGTACCAAATATGATTGCAAAACATAATGAAAGAATAGAAGAAGATAGGCAAATTGCAATTGACAATGAAAACATACTTATGAATACTATAGAGAAAAGTAAGAAAGCGAATTTAAAAGTTTCATTTGATAGTAATTATAGTGGAAATAGGTTGGTGTTAGAACCAATTGAAGAGACAAAAAGAAGAACATTTGATACATCAAATATAAATATAACTGCTAAAGATATACAGTCAAGGTTTTATAGCCAAGAGAATGAAGTGGATTATACATCCACACCACAGTCGCAGTTACTGAATCAGCTGAAGAAAAAAAGTATAAATGAAGTATTGTTTGAAGAAAAGGAAAAAGGGATAACTAAGTCACCATTTTTCTATACTGATGGTATGAAGCCAATTAATGAATTGGAGAATATAAATATACCAAATAAAAACGATGTAAATGTATTTGAAAATTCATATATAAATGTAACCAATCAGCAAAAAGACAATAGTTTCAGTGTAAGCAGCACAGAAGGTTTTGAAGATGAAGAACCGGAGTTTAAAGACGATGAGAAGTCTTTTGCTAGTGGACTCAAAGATTTAAGAGATAATGACAAAGTTGATGAAAATACAAATGCAAAAGAGTTATTAACAAATATAAAAAATAAAAATATAGAATTTGAGAATAAATCACTCAAAAACGATACGGGTATTAATGTTAGTAGAAAACGCCATAAAAAATATAAATTTCCACCAACGAGTTTCTTGCATAGAACTGAGAAATCAACGAAGAGTACTGACCCAAGTTTAAATGAGAAGGCAGGAATCTTAGTTGAGACACTTAAACAGTTTGGCGTTGGAGTTACAGTAACTAATATAACAGTAGGTCCTTCTGTAACAAGATTTGAGTTAAAGCCAGACATCGGTGTTAAGATTTCAAAAATACTTTCACTTGAAAATGATGTCAAACTTGCACTTGCTGCAAGTGAGATTAGAATAGAAGCGCCTATACCAGGTAAGGCTGCAATAGGAATTGAAATTGCAAATGCTAAAAGTAGTGGTGTATTGCTTGGCGATATAGTTGCAACATCTGAGTTTAGAAATGCAGAATCAAAATTAACTGTTGCTATAGGGAAAGACATTTCAGGCAAATCTATAATTACAGATTTGAGAAAGATGCCTCATTTACTTATAGCTGGTGCGACTGGTTCTGGTAAATCTGTATGTGTAAATAGCCTTATAACATCTCTTATCTATAAAGCAAGTCCAGAGGATGTAAGACTTATAATGGTTGACCCTAAGGTGGTTGAACTTCAGATATATGATGGTATACCTCATCTTCTCATACCTGTAGTTACTAATCCAAAGAAAGCTGCGGGAGCACTTAACTGGGCTGTATCAGAAATGACTAGAAGATATAATTTAATTCAAGAAAAAAGAGTTCGTGATATTGAAAGTTATAATCAAGCTATTGAAGGTGATATAGATAAGATAGGAGTAAATGAAGATAATGAGGCATCGCTTGAGCCTGTAAGCAAGCTGCCTTATATAGTTATCATTATAGATGAATTCGCTGACCTCATGATGGTAGCATCAAAAGATGTTGAAAATGCAATCATGAGAATAGCACAACTCGCGAGAGCTTGTGGAATTTATCTCGTCATAGCAACTCAAAGACCAACTGTAAATGTTATATCAGGTAGTATTAAAACGAATGTACCAAGTAGAATTTCATTTGCAGTGTCATCTGGAATTGATTCTCAGACGATACTTGATAGAAGAGGTGCAGAAAAATTGCTTGGTCATGGAGATATGTTATATTTTCCACAGGGCATTCCAGAACCTATAAGAGTACAAGGTTGCTATGTGTCAGAAGAAGAAATATTAAATATAGTTAATTTTGTAAAAGACGATAATGTTGTATATGATGAAGTCGCTGAAAATGCGATTGAGAAGGGTGTGACTGTAGAAAGTGGTGGTAGCGGATTCGACCCAAATGAAAAAGATGATATGTTTGTAGAGGCTGGTAGACTTGTCATAGAACAACAAAATGCATCTATTGGTATGCTTCAAAGAAGGTTTAGAATGGGCTTTAATAGAGCGGCAAGAGTTATAGATCAACTTGAAGCAGAAGGTGTTATATCAGCACAAGATGGCAAAAAGCCGAGAGAAGTTTTGATGAGTATAGATGATTTTAGAAAGAAATTTGGAGGATAAATGCTCTTTAGTTCCATGATATTTCTATGGATATTTTTACCCATAGTAATAATTGTCTATTACATTCTAAATTCAATATTTCAGAGTCCAAATGTTAAAACTCGTGTAAAGAACACGTTTCTTTTGATATCAAGTTTGGTTTTTTATGCATGGGGTGGCATTTATTTTCTTGCTATAATGATTTTTTCAATACTTGTTAATTTCACTGGTGGATACATAATCTCAAAGCTTTCGCCAAGGCAAAAGTTTTTAAGAGGATTTGTGCTATTTATTACTATATTACTCAATTTACTTAATCTTGGATATTTTAAATATTTCAATATGATAGTTGCAATTATAGAGCAGGTAATGACTCATAGTGATGCAACAACTTTTTGGACTAATATTTTATATATGAGAGGAACTGGTGAACTAGGATTTGAAAAAGTTGTGTTGCCAATTGGCATTTCGTTTTTTACTTTCCAAGCCATGTCGTATGTTATTGATGTATATAGGAAGGAAGCAGAGAGTCAAAGAAATATTTTTGACTTTGGACTTTATGTAGCGCTTTTCCCTCAACTAATAGCCGGTCCTATAGTTAGATATTCAGATGTTGCACTTCAGATTAATAACAGGGTAGAGAGTTTAAACAAGTTTACAAAAGGTATAAAAAGATTTTGCTATGGACTTGGCAAGAAAGTGTTACTTGCAAATACATTTGCTCTTGTAGTTGATAGCATTTGGAAACTTGATTTAAACAATCTAGGCTTTTGGATTGTATTGTTGGTCACTATATCATATGCATTTCAGATATATTATGATTTTTCTGGTTACTCAGATATGGCAATTGGTCTCGGGCTGATGTTTGGCTTTGAATTTAAAGAAAACTTTAATTATCCATATATGGCTCTTTCAATAACTGACTTTTGGAGAAGATGGCATATATCACTTTCAACGTGGTTTAAAGAATACGTATACATACCACTTGGAGGAAATAGACATGGTATATTTAGAACCTGCCTAAATCTAATGATAGTATTTTTACTCACTGGTATTTGGCATGGTGCCAATTTCACATTTATTATATGGGGTGTAGTGTATGGAATTATACAAATTATTGAAAAACTATTCTTACTTAAATTACTCAATTTTAATAAAATTAAAATCATAAATTGGATATATACTTTTACAATTGCAACACTTTTGTTTTTAGTATTTAGAAGTAACAATATATTTGAAGCAATAACGCTTATAAAGCAATTTACTACTTTTGAATCAAAGTATAATATCATGACATACTTATCAATGAAGTTCATCACAACTCTTATAGTAGCTATACTTTCGATGGGAATTATACAGTCAATTTTAGGCAAATTGTATAATAAGATAAAAAATGTATTTATTATTAGTTTTATAGATGCGATAATTCAACTTGCAATACTAGCTATGTCTATACTTAGCATAGTTGGTGGAACATATAATCCGTTTATTTATTTTCAATTTTAAATGTTTAAGAGATTTCAAAATGTAATATTTATACTTTTATTTATGATAGTTCTTGCGGGACCTATGATTTCTTGGTCTGTGCTAACATGGTTAAATATGGGTTATCCAGAAATTATGGAGACGCTTGATTTTGATTTAAATGAAAAAAGAAACAAAGCAACTTTGAGTGAGGCTATTGATTTATCTAAAGTGACATATGAGGTTGAGAATTACTATAATGATAGATTGCCTTTTAGATCCATATTGATTTCGTTTAAGAGATATCTTGATGCTAAGATTGAAGAACCATACAAAGAAAATATAGAAGGTAAACTGCTCAAACTTTTTTCTAAGAAAAAAGCTGGTTTATTGCTTGATGATAGTAGCGTTTTGGTACATGAAGAAAGATTTATGGATGATGCTGTAGATAAGTTTTTAAATCATGGATTATACAAAGAGGAGATAGATCCATATGATGACACTATAGAGTTCCCAATAAAATATCTAAATAACCCAAGGGTTATAGTTGGGCAGAGTGATTGGCTCTTCCTCAATGAAAATAATATTCCTTATTATCTTGGCACAAATAAAATTGCTACTGGTTCTAATATGAAAAAACACATTGAATCATATGTTAAACTCAATGATATGTGTAAAGCTGTTGGCAAAGAATTCGTAATTTTGATTTGCCCAGAAAAAGAAGAAATATATCCCGAGTATATGCCAACTATGGAAATAGTTGATAGCACTGAAGTGCCTATAGATGTGAGAGAGTATATAAAAAAGTATACTGATATCAAATACTTATATCCTAAAGAAGAATTGTTGAAATATAAGAAGAACTATCTCGTATATAAAAAGTATGATAGCCACTGGAATTCTGTGGGCGGATATATTGCTGCAAATGAGTTAAAAAAAGCACTTGGTTTAGAAGTCATACCACTTCGAGACTTGAAACTTAAAAAAGAACCAGCGCTTGATGCCGATCTTGCATATTACGGAAATACTTCAGTAGATACATTGCCAATGTCTTTTAAATATGTGTTTGAAAATTATAAATCAAATCACTACCCTGAGAGAATATTTGTAAAAAATCCAATAACAATGGATTCATATACAACTCACTGCAATCAAGGATTTGATAAAAAAGTATTTGTAATTGGCGATTCATTTAGAGAATCAATGCAAGAATTTATTATTAAAGATTTTAAAGAATTGTATTACAATACTTTTACAAATGCTACTGATGACTTTATAAAGGAAGAAGTAAAAAGGGCAGACACTATAGTTATTACTCTTGTAGAAAGAAATGAAGGAATAGTATTACCACAACTTTGCGAAATCATTTATAACATTTTGGGAGATTATAAAAATGAAATTGATTCATTCGTTAGAGAAAATAATTAGTGGTTTCGACTATAAAGTTATTAACGGCGAGATAAAGGATAAAGAAATCAATAATTTAGTCTATGATTCAAGATTGGTTAAGAAGGATGACTTGTTTGTATGTCTCAATGGATCTAGATTTGACTCTCACACAAAGATAGAAGAAGTTATTAATAGCGGAGCAAAGGCCATAGTAGTTGAAGAGGGTAATAACAATATTTCAAATTATAAATTTCCAGATGATATAATAGTTATTTCCACAAAGAATTCGAGACATGCACTTTCCCTTATTTCAAAGCACTACTTTGATGATGCTTCTGAAAGGCTTAAAATTGTTGCTATTACTGGAACTAAGGGTAAGACAACTACCACCTTCATGATTAAGAGCATATTGGAAGAAAGTGGACACAAAGTTGGTATGATAGGGACTATCGGCATTTTCATAGGAGACGAACATATAATTACTGATAATACAACACCTGAGAGTTTTATTTTACATGAAAGTTTTGCTAAGATGCTTGATGTAAATATTGACTATGTAGTTATGGAAGCATCTTCACAAAGCCTTAAGTACAATAGAGTAGATGGGATTAATTTTGAATATGCAGTATGGACTAATATTGCATCAGAACACATAGGTGAAAATGAGCATACTGATTTTGATGACTATTTGAATTCAAAACTTAAAATATTTTCAAAATGCAAAAATGCTGTTGTGAATTCTGATACTGATTACCTTGATAGAATTAAGGATGAATGCAAGAAGAACAATGTAAAACTGTATCTTAAAGGTGAAACAAGGAAGTTCAAACTTATGATGCCAGGTTCTTATAATAATGACAATGCAAACCTAGCATATACATTTGGGAAAGCACTTGGTGTGGGAGATGAAGTAATATGTCGAGCGCTTGAAAAAACTATAGTCCCAGGAAGATGCGAACTTGTATATAAAGATGATGATTTTAAAGTGATAGTGGATTTCTCATATGAAAATAATGGCGCGCTCAAATTTTTAAACACTATACGCGAAGAAAATCCTAAGAGAGTGGTTGCTGTATTTGGCTGTGGAGGAAATAGATCGAAAGATAGAAGATATGGGATGGGAGAAGTTACAGGCAAACTTGCCGATTTTATAGTTTTGACTGCCGACAATTCAAGATTTGAAAAGACAATTGATATAATTGCTGATATAGAAACTACACTTTCGGAATATAAGAAAAAAGATGATTTAGAGTCTGGATATATCATAAGAGAAGATAGAAGAGAGGCTATAGAGTATGCAATTAAGCATCATAAGAAAGGCGACGTGATTTGTGTCATGGGTAAAGGCCACGAGCCTCTTATGGAAATGAATGGTGAGAAAATTAGATTTCTTGATAGGGAAGTGATACTTGATATCATTGACAAATTATAATAATATATGGATAAAGTATTTGCAAGTATAATAGTTGACATTAGTGCTGAATCCTTAAATAAGCCTTTTATCTATGTGATACCTAATGAACTTGTAAATGAGATAAAAGAAGGCGATAAGGTTATTATTCCATTTGGAGTCAATAACAAAGATAAAGAAGGATATGTGCTTGAGATACTTGATTTTGAGCAACTAAAAGAAAAAAAGTTTTATCAAAATGATGAATATTTCAAAAAGAATGATTTTGTAGATAAGCTAAAAGTAATTAAATCTTTGGCAACAAAAAAGATTGCCGTTAAGCAGATTTTATTTAAGATTGCAATTTTTTTGTGCAGAGAGTATAGTGCTCCGATTCAAAACTGCATTAAAACAGTTTTGCCGGTAAAGAGAATTGTAAGAAAGAACAAGAAACAAGTTGATGCCATTTCAAAGTATAATATTAATGACGATGATAAGAAGACTAGAGAAGATATTGTACTAAATGACGAGCAAAATAAAATTATCAAAAGCGTATTAATTAATTATAAAAAAGGTACTTTTTCAGAACATTTGATATATGGAGTTACTGGTTCTGGAAAGACAGAAGTATATCTTAAAATAATAGAAGAAGTAATTAAAGATGGAAAACAGGTGATAGTTCTTATCCCTGAAATTGCACTTACACATCAAACTGTAATAAGACTTAAAGAAAAGTTTTCAGAAAATATAGCTATAATTCATTCAAGAATGAGTGAGGGCGATAAGTATATACAATATAAGAAATGTGAAGATGGTAAAACATCAATACTTGTGGGACCAAGAAGCGCTATCTTTGCACCATTTGATAATCTAGGACTTGTAGTTATGGATGAGGTAAATGACTCATCATACAAATCAGAAACTATACCAAGATACAATACTATAGATGTGGCAAGATTTAGATGCAAGGAACAAAATGCAACGCTTATAACTTTATCTGCGACTCCAAATATAGATTTATACTATGAGGCAAATAGAAAAGACAATGATATCTCACTATATAAATTAACTAAAAGAGCAAGTTCAACTCTGCCAGAAGTTTTAATAGTTGATATGAAAGAAGAAGTTAAGTCTGGCAATAAATCGGTTTTTTCAAAAGTGTTGATTGAAAAAATAAATGATAGACTAGATAAAAAAGAGCAAGTGATGCTATATATGAATAGAAGAGGATACAATACTATATTCACTTGTAAGAATTGTGGTAATACCTATAAATGTCCTCATTGTGATGTAGCTCTAGTGTCGCATTCAGATGGTATGCTTAAATGTCATTACTGTGGTTATGAAATTAGAGAACCTATGCTTTGTCCTATATGTAAATCAAGTGAGATAGAAAAATATGGTATGGGGACTGAGAAACTTGAAGAGATGTGCATTGATTTGTTTCCAAATGCAAAAGTCTTGAGAATGGATAGGGATACTACTAGCGTAAAAGATGGACATGATAAGATTATTG
Organism: Lachnospiraceae bacterium; assembly: GCA_017449075.1. Lineage (GTDB taxonomy): Bacteria > Bacillota > Clostridia > Lachnospirales > Lachnospiraceae > UBA3633. The sequence goes on along the minus strand of JAFSKG010000013.1, from coordinate 10,979 downwards.
AAAAGTTTAGAAATGGAAAGGCTGACATATTGATAGGCACTCAAATGATAGTAAAAGGTCATGATTTCCCAAATGTAACTTTAGTGGCTATCATGAGAGCAGACCTAAGTCTATATACAGAGTCATATAAAGCTTCAGAAGATACCTTTGCATTATTAACTCAGTGCGTGGGGAGAAGTGGAAGAAAGATAAGTGGCGAATCAATAATTCAGTGTTATGATAGTGATAGTTTTGTGTATGATTTAGTAAAAGAGCAAAACTATGAAAAGTTTTACAATGAAGAACTAAAGCAGAGGAAGAAATTATCATACCCTCCATTTTCGAAACTTCTAAACATAAGAGTTGGAGCAAATAATGAAGCATATCTAAGCACTTTTATGCAAAATTTAAAAGTCGTACTTGACAATAAAAATGACACAAATGCTAAAATATTGGGACCAACTAAGACTAATCCAGAAAAAGTAAAAGATATACATTTCAAAAAAATAATAGTAAAGTGTAGTTCTATAGATGAGGCAAAAAAGTATAGGACAATAAGTAAAAAGTTTAAAGAGTATTCAGATAAAAGAAATTTATTAAAGATAATATTTGATATAGAATAATGCTAAATGTATTTAAAAATAGTATATTGAAAGTAAAGAAGGAATCGCTATTGTCAATTTTCTTTATTCTTTTTGAGACTGGTTTTGAGATAATAGTTCCTTTTATGATGGCAAAACTTATAGACTTAGGGATAGAGAGTAGCGATATGCATAATGTTTATAAGTTTGGTTTTATTATTATTGCACTTGTAATTGGACAGGCACTTTCTGGTATCTTCTGTGCTCTTTTTGCAGTAAGGGCTGGTACTGGCTTTGCATTTGATTTGAGAGAAAGATTATTTAGAAAGTTACAGACATTTGCATTTGCAAATATTGATAAGTTTTCTACTGGGTCCCTCGTGACAAGAAGTACAACAGATATAGCGAATGTACAGAGATCATTTCAGATGGTTATAAGAGGTGCTGTTAGATCTCTATCTATGTGCTTCTTTTCATTATATTTTGCTTTCAGTATCAATGCTGAAATCGCAAAATACTTTACATATATGATACCAGCATTACTTATTTCATTTATACTTTTATCAAAGTTGGCAATGCCTATTTTTGAAAAGATGTTTAATGCATTTGATTCGTTAAACAATATTATGTCTGAAAATATTCATGGTATACGAGTTGTTAAGACATTTAATAGAGAAGACTATGAGTATAATAAGATGAAGAAATCAGCTGATGACATATATGATTATTCAGTAAAAGCAGAGACATATGTGGCTCTTTGGGATCCATTTATGAATATATCTATTTACACTATACTCATAATCATATCATGGATTGGAGCTAAAGCCATAATCGCATCTGGCAATAATCCAGAACTAGGTCTTACCACTGGAAAACTTATGAGTTTAATAACTTATGGATTACAGATGCTTATGAGTCTTATGTTTATGAGTATGATTTACGTCATGCTTGTTATATCTTATGCATCTATAAAGAGAGTACAAGAAGTTTTAGTTGAAGATACAAGAATTAAAAATCCCGAAAACCCAATATATGAAGTTAAGGATGGTTCTATTGAATTCCAAAATGTTAATTTTAAATATAAAGAAGACGCGAAATCAAGGGTATTAAAGGATATAAATATAAAAATCAATAGCGGAGAAATGATAGGTATAATTGGTGGAACTGGATCTGGTAAATCAAGCTTCGTGAATTTAATACCAAGGCTTTATGATACGACTGATGGAAAGGTGGTTGTTGGTGGACAAAACGTAAAAGATTATGATTTGAACACTTTAAGAAAGTCAATTGGTATAGTTCTTCAAAAGAATGTATTATTCTCTGGAACCATAGCAAGTAACCTTAGATTTGGCAATGAAAATGCTACAACTGAAGATATGAAAGAAGCCTGTGACATAGCTTCGGCTTTGGAGTTTATTAATGAATTGCCTGACGGTTTTGACTCAGTAGTTGAGCAAAGTGGAAATAACTTTTCAGGTGGTCAGAAGCAGAGACTTTCTATTGCAAGAACTATATTGAAGAAACCTAAAATACTTATCTTCGATGATTCGACTTCTGCAGTAGACACTAAGACGGATGCAAAAATTAGAAATGGCATAAAGAATAAATTACCTGATACCACTAAAATCATCATTTCACAAAGAATAATTTCTATAAGAGAATGCGATAAAATAATTGTCATGGATAATGGTAGAGTTATTGCATATGATAGTCATGATGAGTTATTAAAAAATTGTAGTTTGTATAAAGAAATATACGATGTGCAAAATAGTTAATTAGTATGGCAAGGAAAAGATTTGCAGGTGAGCCTGTAAAAAAAGTTAAGAGGGGTACATTTACCAGATTGATTAATCATATCTTAGAGCATAAGATACGGCTTATTTTTATTGCCATAAGTATGATTGGTGCAACTTTTGTAAATGTGGGTTCGAGTTTGTTTTTGAAAATTGCTATTGATAATTATATTACCCCTATGCTTTTGCAAGATAAAAATAATGTAGATTTTGGACCATTTAAAACAGCAGTTACTTATTTTGGCATTATGCTCGTAATAGGTGTCTTATGTACATTGGCATATAGACTTCTGATGGTTAAGCTTTCAAATGGAATTTTAAGAGATATAAGAGAACAAATGTATGAAAAGATGCAGAAGCTTCCTCTTAAGTTTTTTGATACTAATAAAGCTGGAGACATTATGTCAAGATATACAAATGATCTTGATACTTTAAGACAGGTTGTATCAGAATCTTTGCCACAGACTATAAGAGGTTCTCTTACTTTTATAACTATATTTGCAAGTATGTTGATGCTGAGTATTAATTTATTTATAGTAGTTATAATTATGGTTTTGCTTATGATCGCATTTACAAAATGGTCTGGTAGCAGGTCGTTAAAATTGTATAGAAAAACTCAGGCGGCAATTGGTGGTTTGAATGGATATGTAGAAGAGATGGTTCTTGGAGCTAAAGAAGTAAAAGTCTACTGTTATGAACAGAGAAATATAGATGCATTTGGAGTTAAAAATATTGAGTGGGCAAATGCAGTGGTCAAAGCTGATTTACTAAGTAATATTTTGTTCCCATTCATGAATAGTTTGGGAAATATATTGTATGTGTTTATTGCTTTTGCAGGTGGTGCAATGGCACTTAGCGGTATAACTAATTATACTTTAGCTGGACCTACTGTGCTTACTATTGGAACTATAACATCATTTATGACATTTACAAAAACTTTTTCATCTCTTATAGGCGAACTTAGTTCACAGCTGCCATATCTTATGCAGTCACTTTCTGGTGCTGAAAGAATATTTGATTTAATAGACACGAGTCCTGAGATTGACGAAGGTCACTATTGGTTAGAAAAAGTTGGTAAGAACTCTTGGCAATGGAATAATGGAGAGAAGACTGTACCGCTTGTAGGGAATATAGTATTAAATGATGTTAATTTCTCTTATGTAGAAAATAAACCAGTCTTAAAACATATCAATGTCTATGCGGACAAGGGACAAAAAGTTGCACTTGTCGGTGCAACTGGTGCAGGTAAGACGACTATAACAAATTTGATTAATAGATTTTATGAGATAGATGATGGAACTATAACTTATGATGGTATAAATGTTATTGATATTAAGAAAAAGGATTTGAGAGAATCACTTGCCATAGTATTGCAGGATGTAAATCTATTTACAGGAACTATTATGGAAAATATCAGATATGGAAAACTTGATGCTACTGATGAAGAGTGTATTGCTGCAGCGAAACTTGTCTATGCAGATTCATTTATTGAGATGTTGCCAGATGGATATAATACAATTATAAAAGGAGATAGCGGAGGTTTATCCCAAGGACAGAAGCAACTTATCTCAATAGCGAGGGCTGCAGTTGCAGACCCGCCATGCCTTATACTTGATGAAGCGACTTCAAGCATTGATACGAGAACTGAAAAACTTGTGCAAAAAGGTATGGACTCTATAATGCAAGGAAGAACTGTTTTCATAATTGCGCATAGGCTTTCAACTATTAGAGATGCAGATGTGATAATGGTTATGAAGAACGGGGAGATAATTGAAAGAGGAACTCACGAATCATTACTTGAGAAAAAAGGACATTATTACGAATTATATACTGGAAAAGTTGAAATAGATTAAAAACGGGTCAAAAGACCCGTTTTAATTTACATTTTTTAGAACTAACTTAATTTGGTTCTTATAGGTATTTTCATCAATTTTTTGATAATTGATTTCATCGACAGCACTTGTTAATACCTTATATGACAACTCATTATTAGATTCTTGAGGATTGAAATAATCATAATTGTATTTTACATTCATTTCAAGTAAGTCGTTTTTTTCATCATATGATAATATGGCATTGATTATCGGGTTGCTTAATTCGTTGAAAAGTATTTGTTGGACAAGTTCTTCAAATGCAAGATATAATCTATTGCCAGTCTTTATAGAAAGATTATTTTTATTACAATACTTTTTGATAGTGGTACTAAAACTTAAGAAGTCAAAGTTTTTATTTACTATATCAACTGATAGTGTATTGGTGTTGTGAACAAACAATTGTATTCTTGCATCTTTTGGATTGTCGAATATTTCTTCTGGAGTTCCATCACCATATATTATCCCATCATCAAGGTAGAGTACTCTAGTGCTTATGGATCTTGCAAACTTCATTTCGTGAGTTACTATAAGCATGGTTTTGCCGAGTCCAGTAAGTGAAGATATGACAGATTGTACTTCATCAACCATAGTCAGGTCTAATGCTGATGTAAGTTCGTCAAATAGTATAATCTTTGGGTCGGTTGCAAGAGTTCTTGCGATGGCAGCTCTCTGTTTCTGACCACCAGAGAGATCTTCGGGATAGGAAAATTTTCTATCGCTAAGTCCAACTAGTTTTAATAATTCTAAACTTTTTTCATAGGCTTCTTGCTTTGATTTGTTTAATATGTCAATTTGGGCAATCATTATATTTTCAACAATAGTTAAGTGGTCAAATAGATTAAAAAATTGGAAAACCATTCCCATTTTTTGTCTTATCTTTGGGAGATTGCAATTTGGGTCAGTAATCTCATCATCATCTATAAATATTTGTCCATTGGTAGGCTTTTCTAATAAATTAATCATTCTAAGCAATGTCGATTTACCAGTTCCAGAAGGACCAATTATCGATATCACATCACCATCGTTGATAGTCAAATTTACATTTTTTAAAGGCGTTACATATTTATATTCTTTTTTTACATTAACTAATTTAATCATGAGTATTAACTCCTTTTAAGAGTTTCTTGTTTCTAGTTGGGTTAATGTGTGAGTATACAATATTTACAATGAAAATTAAAATCTCGGCTAATACAATATAAATTATTGCAACTGATAAGATAGGTGGAATAGATTCAAAAGTTCTACTTCTTACTATATCGCCGATTTTAGTGAGATCTTGAACAGTTACATAACCAACTATTGCAGTGCTTTTTATAAGAGAAATAATCTCATTTTTATAATCTGACATAATGGTTGGGAATACTTGTGGAAGAATAATTCTAAATAGTGCTTTATTTTCGCTGTAGCCAAGTGTATATGCTGCTTCAAATTGTCCATTTTGAATACTTGAGACACCAGTTTTCATTAACTGAAATACTATGATGGAAAAGTAAATGGTAAAACCTATTATAGAAATAGTAATACCATCAATGATTGATTTTCCAAATACAATATAAAATACTATCATTAATAGGACGATTAGAGGTAACCTATTCATTATCCATATAACAATATTCATAATGTTGTTAAAGACTATGTTGCCTTTATTATATATTAGATATAAAAGGAAACCAAAGATTGAGCCCAAAATTAAAGATAGGATAGTTATTACTAGAGTATTGAAGATACCTTTTAAGAATAGGAGATATCTATCTTCCTTTATAAAAGTATTGTAAAATCCATCAACGATATTATAACCTTTCGTGCTAGATTTGTCTTTGATGACATAGAAAAATATATTGCCATGATATATAGGGGATGTGAAGAGTACAGACTTTTTTCTTTCTTCTGTGATTGAAAAACCACTGCAGGCTATGTCATATTTGCCAGATGTGATTGCGAGAATAAGTGCGTCAAATTGCATATCGTCTAATGCGATTGCGTAGCCTAATTCCTTACAAATGTATGAGAGTAATTCTATATCAAAACCAATAATTTTATTATTATATACATAAGCGAATGGCATGAGCTCTGCATTGCAACATATTCTTATAGTTCCATTTGTAGCAGGAAGAGTGGTATAGTCAATATCTAATTCTTTTTCGGATACTCCATCAAACCATTTGTTTTGCAACCTCTCTAGTGTGCCGTCATTCGAATATTTTATAATACAGTTATTTACTGATTCATACAGAGGATTGTTTTGCATTGATTTATCAAAAACAAATGCATAATCAATACCACCTACCTTTTCGTCTATAGTGCTTAATGTTGGCTGTTCTTTCATAATATACATCATTATAGAATCTTCATCAAGAATTGCTTCAATCTTTCCAGAGTTTAAAGCTGATAATTCGTCGGCATAGTTAGTGAAATAAAGTTGCTTTGCATTAGGAAGGATTTTAGATGTTAAAGTATCAAAATAAGTACCTGTGAGTATGCCAATAGTGGCATGCTCAAGGTCCTTAATTGAATTAAAATCTTTTTTATTATTGGATGAACAGGCGAAAGCAATAGTGCAGGTCAGTACAACTAAGCAAGTTTTTAATACTTTCCTTAGCATTATTTTTCTTCAAATATAGGTAATGTGTCAACATACAATAAGTCATCGCGAACATCATTACTTTCTTTGAATACACAGCAGTATTTTAATACATTAATATTAAATTTATCAAGAACTTCTTTAATGGCAATTATAGTTGAACCTGTAGATATTACATCATCTACGAATAGTGCTTTTTTGCCAGAATATTTTTCTAAGTCTTTTTTGTCAATGAATAATTGACTAGTGCCAGATGTAAAAGTTTTTACATGTGCAATCACTGGTTCTTCAAAGTTGATTTTAACTTTTTTTCTAAATACCAATAAATCAGTGTTGCATAGGTCAGCAACTCTTTGCGCGAAAGCAGCACCCTTAGCTTCAGCCGAGATAATTACATCTACATTTTGAAGATTGTTTTCTACAATTTTTTTGTATAAATCTTTAGCAGCAGCTCTGTTCATATTTACATCTGAGTATGGATCGAAAACTGCTACATATTTGTTTCCGCCAATACCAGCTTTTGGTAGAGAAAACTCTTTTCCGTCTAGTTTGATCTTATAATACTTTTCCATATTCCCTCCTTAAAGTAACTATATTATAGCATATTTTAGTGTGAGTTTATATAGGCATAATTTGTGTCTAAACTTTGTCAAAAATGTGGCGATAGACCTCCTATAGTGACCCCCTATCTTTTTCATTTTGCAGAGGGTTGGTCCTGGGGAGCGTATTTTGCGAGCTTAGTATAACTAGATGCAGATTTTCGCTTTAGATGCGGAGCATCTAAGCGCTTTTCGAAAATCTGCAGGGGAGGTAAATGTAGGGGCGAAGTTTACGAGCCCAGGTCGTAGAAATTAAATAATGAGGAAAGGAATAAGATTGATAAAAAGAATGATAGCACTTTCATTAGTGCTTCTTTTAAGTATAGAGAGTTTTGGAGCGATAGTATCAGATAATGATGGTTCTGCTTTTATAACAAAAGCGGAGTTTGACAGTCTAAAAAATGATTTCCAAACTCAGATAGATCAATATAACACAAGTATTGATTCTAAGATAGATGGGGCGATAGCTGCTTATCTTGCTGGTATAAAGGTAGCAAGAAAGACTGAAGTACCTATTGTGGTTAGTAACTATGATGATATGAAGTGGATGAGAAAATTTATGGTTTATGGTCCTTATGCCGATCACACTTCAAATACTAATAGAACAGTATACAATGATGTGTGGTATGAACCTAAGTTTCAAAAAGGTATACCTCAGCGTAACCCTAGTAGTATTAACAATGTATTTGCTTTATCACGGTTTTTCGGTGCAAATATTATCTCAATGAACTTTAATTATAATATAACTGACGCTACTGGTGTGTCTATGTGGGATTCTGATTTTGCAGTGGCTTCTGGAGCACCGTTGCCCTTATATCTAAATTGTAAGTATACTGAAAGTGATGATGATGATATTGTTTTAACTGGAGATGAACCATTTAGTCTATTGATTTGTTACGATTCTTATAATGGCGTTAATATGAAAGTTGGTGGTGGTATGGGTTGGTTGTATAATAAATCTAGTGGAACATGGTCAGATTCGTCTAGGTTAACTGAACAAGTTACAGTGGTTAAGGAAGGTGATACTTATTTTCCAGATGCCATAGAGGTATTGGAGCCTGAAACTGAAGACACAGTTATTAATTTTTGGGTATATGGAAATAGAACTAATCGGAATGAATATTATAGGACTGGAGGAAGTTGGCGACTAACTGAATTTAACCCCATGAATGTACAATTAACTAGTACATCTAGTACTAAGGCTCTCGATCAAATAAATCTTAGTTGGGGTGGGTCTGTGGCTCCTGATAGTTTTTCGATTAATGGTGGACATTTATATGGGCAAGCTTTTGGTTCCGGTCAAAATAAAAATTTTAATTATGTTATGGCTGGAACTGATTGGAACCAAGATGCAAATATTTTAAGGCTATCAAGTTTGAAAGCTGGTAGAACTAACCAACGAAAAACAACGTATGCTACATGGGCGAGCTTCCCTATAAAAATCACATGGGTGCAATTGTCTAGTAACTATTCTTTTACTACGGATAAAGATACATATAACGGAAGGAATGTAGATATACAAGTTGATAATTATCGATTACCATATTTGGAGACATATCCAATAAAGAAAATAACGTCAGGGAAATTTATGAATGGACAAAGCAACATCAAAATTGGTGAAGGATTACCTATCTCAACATATCTTAATGGAAAAGGTACATTGACTATTAGTTTTGATTATGACATTGGAAGAACAGCTGAAACTGTACCAAGTGGCGAAGACAAGAGAATCAAAGTTGACGTAAAGAAGACTAATTTCTTGTCAGAGAAAAATGATTATTATTCTGGTATAGTTGATGGTGGTACAAGTGCAGAGGAATTGAAAAATGCTGCATCAGGAAGCAATACAAGCCAAAAGTCAAAAATTGTTATAGAGAATGTAAAAGAAGGGGACGAAGTCTGGATTAGGATAGCACCATATTCAACTACTAATGGTCTTTATGCTCAGATGTCAAATCTTTCTACATATGTAGAAACAGAAGACTAATAAATAATTTAGTAATCAATATATTGGTTATGGCATTTGTTTATGGTGACAAGCATCCAATTGGAATAACATATACTCCATCATTTCTTTTGTAACCAAATTCAGTTGCTGTAATAATTAATTTAAGGTCTGGTTTGCGAATCAGACTTCTTTTATTTTTTTTATTATATTCATTTATTAGTTGTTCGATTTTACATAAGTGAGCACTTGCATTTTCTACTTCTGATTCACCTAACTTAAACTCTATAATTGCATATCGTCCATCATCTAAATGTAGAACGGCATCGGCTTCTAAGCCGAATCGATCATGATAATATGATAAAGAGCCATTATATTTAGAAGTATATATTTTTAAGTCTCGAACGCAAAGTGATTCAAATAGGAATCCGAGGGTCTTGTAATCAGCATTAAAATAATCTGGAGATATTCCCAAGGCGCCAACTGCAATTGAAGGGTCTATAAAATTTCTTTTTTTCTTAGACCTTATAGAAGTTTTAGATCTAATATTTGGGGTCCAGGCTTCTATGTCTTCAATAATGAATAATTGTTCCAAAGCATTTACATAGTCATAATAACTAGGTTTTGATAATTCAATTGTTGCATTAATATCTGATAGGATTGTATTTGTGTCTGCTAATGTGCAGATATTTCTTGCATATGATTTTAGTATTGTTTTTGCAGTATTTGGATTTCGTTTAACCTTATCAACATTTGATATATCAGTTGAATAGGTTTGATTAAATAAATCTTTAGCTATCAGCAAACTGGATTTTTTGTTTTTTGCATTTAGGCTAGCTGGCCATCCGCCTCTGCAGATGACATGTTTTAGTTCATCTATTGTTAAGTTTGAGTGGCAACCATTAAAATTTTTTTTATTAAATAAATCTATAATAGAAACTTGACCATTTGATTCTTTACTTTCATACAGACTTAAAGGATACATTTTTAATTTTGATATTCGAAGAGTTCCTGTATGTGGCGTGTCTATCATTTTTGAGCTTGAACCAGTCAAAATGTATTGGCCAACTAAATTGTTATCGTCTATGTCTTTTCTTATAGCACCCCAAATTTTCGGAGCATCTTGCCATTCATCAAATAGACGTGGTTTTTCGCCTATCAATAAATCTGATGGTTGAGTGTTGGCTATTAGTAAATAATTATCTCGTTTATCTTCATCTTGAAATTCAATATAACTTTTAGAAAAGTGCTTGCCGGTAGTGGTTTTGCCGCAACCTTTTGGGCCTATTATGTTGACGGCACCAAAAACACCCATTTTATCTTTTAATAAATTATCAGTAATTCTATTTAAGTATGTCATATTTGAAATTCCTTTCCAAAGATTATATAAAAAAAATAGAAATTTAATTTACACTTTTGAAGAGCTATGATTTACATTTTTGCTCAATGTTATTTGACATTTTAGCATACGAAATACTATGTGTCAACTGGAAAAGTCAAGAAAAAGTATACACTTAGGTGGTGCAAAAATCAGTGATTTTTGCTGGTAAAAGTTTAGCATTTTTGTAAAAGTTTTCCTTGTATTGCATAGGTGTTAAATAGTTTAGAGCTGAAGCTGGCCTTTCGT
>JAFSKG010000012.1 GCA_017449075.1 Lachnospiraceae bacterium | reverse complement strand
TCGCCGTCGCATCACTACGCTATCAGGCGTCCGTGCTGAAGCCCGAACGCCTTGACGCTTCGTGGCTCGGCTCTTCGCTCAAAGCCCAAAAAGCGGCTTTTCGCGAGTTGCTAGGGCAGACAAGTGGGTAGTTAATTAAAATAAGGGTCGTTAATGAACTTAAGTGACAAGGAACACAAAAATAGTTAAGAAAATTACAGCACTATTTTTAGTGCTTCTTTTGAGTATAGATAGTCTCGCCGCTGTGGTGAGCGACAATGATGGGTCGGCGTTTATAACAAAGGCGGAGTTTGACAGCCTTAAGAATGATTTTCAAAGTCAACTTGATCAATACAATTCAAGTATAGATAGTAAAATAGATAGTGCTATTTCTCGATATCTGGCTGGTATTCAAGTAAGTGTTGAACCAATAAACCTTATTGAACGATTTGAAGATGGAACTGGAAAAAAACAGGTGTGGTTATACGAGCTGCCGGGTGTGGGAGTATCGTCTGTGACAAATAATGTATTACAGACCGTTGATTGTGAATTTAATATAGAAAGATGTAATAATTTGACGGTTAAGACACAAATATGGGAGGGTGCAGCGGATCAAACATCATATTGGTGGAACACACTGCTTTGGCCAAGTTCATATTGGAATGATCATACTGGGTGGAATAATACTTATGCTGCGTCTAAAACTGGAAATACTGCTTCTTATACAGGTTACAGGGATTTGCCTACTGGAGACTTTTCAGGCACACCTACAACTACATCTCCAGCTACATATGCTTTTTTTCCACAAAATACAACGGCAATCACAAGGTCAAGTGCTGGTGTCGGTTCTGGGTGGCTTTGGCAGAATTTTGGTAATGGTAAATATAATCTGAAATATTATTGTACTGCACTTTATCCTAATTTCAATGTGATATGGCGTTTGCATTACTATAAAAAATTCCCAGTGACAACGACTAGTTATTATTATACAGCAGCCGGTCTGACAACATCAGGCTTAAGTATGACTGAAAATAGTACACTTGAATCAGTTTGGGGAGCTACAAATGCTGTCGGTACACAAGCATCTTCACGTACAGATACGAATTTAAGAAATTATGCTCAAATAAGTTCATCACTCGTTAAAACAAATAATGGGACTAACTACTTAAATTATGTTTGGGGGCTTGATGCAAACACTCAGATTTATGGTAATGATGAAGATTACATTCCAAATCTAAGCTCAAGTGATTTAACATTACAGACAACAGCTGATACAAAATATCAAAATCAAGCTTTTCAGAAAGAAGGACTTAAAACTTTTGAATCATCTTATCCAATTGTGCGACAAAAAGTTAAACTTAGAAAATATGATATGATTCATTTGCCACTTTCATACTTTAGTAATAACACATTATCAAATATAGCAGCAACGGAAACAGTATATAATGGCAATGGTGCACCATGTTATAATTGCCCAGATGATGACATTAAAGCAAGAGGCAAAATAAAGCTTACTACGACAAGTGGCAGTTGCACCTGCAATGTTAAAATATCTGATAAACCATTTAATAATGGAAATATAGCATCTGATGGGCATGAGATATTAAACATAACAATTTCGACAGGTGTTGAAGAATCTTTTGAATTGGAAAATATGGATAAAGGTAATTACTATATATTTATTAGAAACAATACAAATACTAATCCTATAACATTAGATTTGTTTGAGGTAAAAAAGTAGTATTTAAAAACCTATAATGATATATGTTTAAATAGATTTACAGAAGAAGCAAATAGTCTGATAATGGAGGTTAATGATGAAAAAGCCACTATGCATAACTTTGATATTTTTGTTAAGCATACAATGCTTCGCAAGTATAGTTAGTGATAATGATGGTTCTGCCTTTGTTACAAAAGCAGAATTTGAATCACTCAAAGATAATTTTTCAGATCAAATTGTTAATTACAATGACAGTATTGATAAGAAAATTGATGGAGCTATAGCGAGTTATCTTAGTGGTATTAAAATAGACAAAATCCCAACGAATTTAATTGAAAACTATGAAATGACTACTGGAAAAAAACTAGTTTTTATGTATGAATTACCAGGTATAGGAGTCTCAAATATTTCAAATGATATACTTCAAACAGTGGATTGTGAACTGGCTATAAAGCGTGTAAATAATTTAAGTGTTAAGCAAAATAAATGGGAAGGAACGAAGGGAGAAGTTACACGTATCTGGACAGCTGTTGTATTTCCATCTTCGTATTGGCAAAACAATAATGGTTGGAATGATTATTATGCATGTGAAAGAAAGTTTAATTCCGTTGGACTAACTGAATGGCCATCAGGAAATATAACAAGCGAGACTGCTGAGCGCGAAGTTAGTTTAGCGACATATGGTACATTTCCACAAAAAACAACAGTCTTATCTCATCCGTTAGTTGGAGCAGGCTCTGGATGGTTATGGCAAAATTTTGGCAATAATAAATATAATCTTAAATATTATTGTGTAGATTTATATCCTTCATATAATGTTGTATGGAATATACATTATTATAAATACTTTCCTGCTACAACATATTCATATTATTTAAATTCAACTGGGCTAACTATAAATGATTTATCCTTGCCTACTAATCCTGTATTAGAATCTATATGGGGAGCGTCAAATAGTGCAGGAAGTAAAGCATCATCATCAACAGATACAAATTTGCATAATTATATTGAAATGTCAAGTTCACTTGTAAAAACGGATGATGGGACAAATTATTTAGATGTTGTGTGGGGTCTTGATGCGACTACTACAATTTATGGAAATGATGAAGATTTTGTGCCAGAATTAAGTTCAACAAATGTAACATTAGAAGTAGATGAAAATGTAAAATATCAAAATCAAGCTTATCAGTTTGACGGATTTAAGACATTTGAGACTTCATACCCTAATACAACACAAAGAGTAAAACTAAGAGACTTCACTATGCAAAATAAACCATTATCGTATTTTTGTAATAATACGCTTTCTAATATAGCTTCAGAAATAGTATATAATGGAAATGGTGCACCATGTTATTATTGTTCAGACACAGATATAGTAAGTAGAGGAAAGATTAAGTTGACAACAACAAGTGGAACTTGCACTTGTAATGTCAAAATATCGGATAAACCATTTAATAATGGTGAAATTGCAACAAACGGGCATGAAATATTAAATATAAATCTGGCAACAGGTGTAGAACAAACTTTTAATCTTAACAATTTGGATAAAGGGAACTATTATATATTTATAAAAAATAATACAAACAATAATCCAATAACGATAGATTTATTTGATATAATTTAATAATATATAAATGAATAATTGTAAAGGATTGCAGGGCAAAGTGAAAAACCCTGCATTTTTATTGCTTTTTCATAACCCCCTATCTAACCCCCTATAGTAACCCCCTATCTTTTGATATTTGAAAGGGGGTGGTACTGGGGACTCGCCGTCGCCGGATTACGCTGTCGTGGAACCGCGTAAACGCGATTCCACTAACGCTTCATCGGCTCGGCTCTTCGCTCAAAGCCAAAAAACGGCTTTTCGCGAGGTTGCTAGGGTGGACATAAGGGTTTTAGAGTTCTGGGTTATGCCTCGCTTAAGAAAACACTTGGAGCAGGTTCCAATTTTCTGCAAACTTTGCGAAGTTTGAGCTTAGTATTCGACGTACTGTCTGAGCGAAGCGAGTTTACGCCGATACTTAGCGAAAACGAGCAAAGGCTTGCATAGAAAATCTAGGGTTCTGCGACGTGTTTTCGGAGTGAGGCATAACTCAGAATAATCATTAAAAGTTTTGGGTCGTAGAATGTTAAGTTATGAAAAAGAGCACAAAAATAATGAAAAAGCTACTGGCTTTATTTTTGGTTGTGCTCATAAGTATAGATAGTTTTGCTGCCATTGTGAGTGATAATGATGGGTCGGCGTTTGTTACTAAGGCAGAATTTGAGGCATTGAAGAAAGATTTTGCCGCACAGATTAATAATTATAATTTAAGTATAGATGGCAAGATAGATGGTGCTATTGCAAATTATCTTGCTGGATTAAAATTGGAAAAAGAAGAACAAATTGATGCTTTGCTTGATGATAAAGGGTTTTATGGAAAAAAGTATTATATATATTGGAGTAGTGCTAATAATACTGTATCAATCCCAAGTGACAATCACTACGCATTACAAAATGTAAGTCTAAATGGAACAGGTTGGAGGGATAGTGATGATACTATTTGGGGTGGAAGGTGGTACTATAACAATTTTCATAATGGTAATTTAAATCAATCTCTTGACCCTTATAATGTCGCACTTATTACGGATGTTGCTAAAACTGGTGGTGGAACTGAAAAGCAAATTTATTATGAAAAAGTAAAAAATATTTTTAATATGAAGATTTTTTTTGAATTCCCAACAAGCATTGCAAGTATTGATAGCAACACATCTATAACTGGATGGAGTTCGGAGAATCTTTTAAGTTTAAATCAGGCTGATTTAACACAACAAGCCTTGGTAAATAAACTTGCAACATATTTTCGTGGTTACATATGGCGAGGACAAGCGGAATGGTGGTCAGTGTGGAAGACTGCTTATATAACAATTCAACAAGTGGAAACAGATACTAATTCAATAACTTTACATCCTTTCTCTACTTCTAATGAACGTGTCTGGGACAAAAAAGAAAATTCAACTCCGTTGTCTTGGACTAGTGAAGTGAATATACCTGGCGAAATATATCCATCTTCAACACCATTTACACCGGATTGGTGGAAATCGATGAATGGATCACCTACTAGTGTACGAATGAAAATCATGAAGACTCTATGGTTTCCTTGGCAAATCTTGAATGATACAGTGCAGATAAAAAGTAGAAAAATTAAAAACTTAACGGATATTGACAAAAATAATGGAACTGAACAACAAGGCTTATTGATTGGAAATATTCCAGATCAAAATGGTGAGTTAAAACTTAATGTAAAGGGAG
>JAFSKG010000011.1 GCA_017449075.1 Lachnospiraceae bacterium | reverse complement strand
CAGGAACAAATCCACAGTGCAATAAATTAATTATATAACATATATTAAATTTATAAATATAAAATTTGAGAAAGGAGAAAGTGTAATAAGTTATTATTTTATACAAACAAATTTAATAACTGTATTATACAAGAAAAAATGATTAGAAATAAGTTTTTGAGATTATATACACTAATGTTTGCGATACTTATATTTACAAGTGGTTGTCAAAAAAATTTAGAAATTGATACAAATATTTTGCCCGAAACAGATACGGTTCAAGGTTTTGCATCAACAGATGGCGCAATCATTACAAATAAATTTAACTTACAAAAAGGAGTAGTTATGTTAAACAGTGGATATGAGATGCCAGTTCTTGGTATAGGAACATATTTGCTTTCAAATTCTCAAGCTGAAAATTCAGTGTATAATGCACTTAAGGATGGTTATAGACTTATAGATACAGCAAGAATTTATGGCAATGAAGAAGGTGTGGGAAGAGGTATCAAGAGAGCAATAGCAGAAAACATAGTAAAGAGAGAAGATATATTTGTGACAACAAAGATGTGGACATCAGATTTTTCAAATGGAAAAGCAGCAATAGAAGCATCACTTAGTAGGCTTGATCTTGATTATATAGACCTTATGATTTTACATCATTCGCAACCTCATAATGATATAGAAGCATATAAGGCAATGGAAGATGCAGTTAAAGAGGGAAAATTAAAGTCAATCGGGCTTTCAAATTATTATACTACAGATGACTTTGACAGACTTGTAAATGCAACTACTATAAAACCTGCAATACTTCAAAATGAAACTCATCCATACCATCAAAGTGTAGATATAAAAAATCATATATCAAAATATGGCACAGTTTTGGAATCGTGGTTCCCACTTGGTGGAAGAGGTAATACAAGAGATTTATTCAATGACCCCACAATTAAAAGTATTGCTGATGCACATAAGAAGACATCGGCACAAGTCCTTCTAAGGTGGCATTTGCAAGATAATAATATCGCTATACCTGGTTCAAGTAATCCAGATCATATATTGGAGAATTGCCAAATATTTGACTTTGAACTTACTGAAGAAGAAATGTCAAAAATTAAAGCACTTGATAGAAACAAACGATTTGCAAATTACTAGTGCTGTGATAAAATGAATATAATAGATATTAAATCTCGAAAAGGTGGTAAAAATATGAAGATACTTAATAAATTAATAGCATTTTCGTTGACTTTTGTATTGATATTGCAAAGTATAAGCTGCGCACAAAACAGTGCCAATAATAATTTGAATGTAAACGGAGTTACATCTAAAGTGAATAATGAAAATTTTAAAAATGTAAAATTAAAATATATGGGTCAAGCGACTGTAAGAATAATTACCGAGGACAATAAAGTTATATATGTGGACCCATTTGCAGGCGATGACTATAGTATGCCAGCCGACTTGATTCTTCAAACTCATAGTCACTTCGATCACGCTGATTTAGAAAAAGTTAGCAATAGAAATCAAGGATGTATTGTGATTACTGAAAAAGAGGCAATAGTAAATGCAAAACACCAAACTTTTGATTTGCCTTTTGTGAAAGTAGTGCCAGTAGAAGCAGGATATAATCAAAATCATGATGTGAATTCGTGTGTTGGCTATGTGCTTGAATTTAAGAATGGCATCAAAGTATATTTGTCAGGTGATACTTCAAAAACGAACCAAATGAGTGAAATGGCGAGCATGAATATTGATTATGCATTTTTCTGCACTGATGGAAAATTTAACATGGATAACAATGAGGCAGCAGAATGTGCAAAGCTTGTAAATGCAAAGCATAATATACCATACCATAACGATACTAGTAATAGTGGTATAAGGTTTGATAGAAAAAAAGCTGAAGAGTGGACGGCACCTAATAAATTAATTATCAATGTAAATGAAGAAATAGAACTTAAAGCAGGGGAGGAAAAAAACAATATGGGAAATTCAAAAACATTAGTCATCTATAGCTCTTTCATAGGAGAGCAATATAGTGTAGGAGTTATAGAAAAAGGAAACACAGAAATAGTTGCAGATATGATTATTGAAAATCTCGCTGCAGATAGATATAAAGTTGAGCCAAAAAATGATATTTATCCAAGGGACTCATACAAGAAATTAACTGAGATTGCAAGTAAAGAACTTCATGATAGTGCAAGACCAGAAATAAAAGATATAACATTCGACATATCAAATTATGATACTATATTTGTAGGTGCACCAGTTTGGTGGGGAGATTTCCCTATGATTATGTACACTTTATTTGATAAAGTTGATATGAATGGAAAAACAATAGTTCCATTTTCTACACATGGTGGGTCTGGCCTATCGGGCTTTGACAGTAAACTTAAAAGACTCTATCCAAATGCTAAAGTCTTAAAAGGTCTTGCAATAACAGGAACAGATACACAAAGTAGAAAAGATAAAGTAAAAAATGAAGTAGAAAAATGGATTAAAGAAGTAATAAACTAAATGCAAAAAATACAATTTAAATCACATAATTTCCAACAATCTTTAATCTATCACAAAAAGTTTTAAGAGCTACAAGCATATTTTTTGCATCATTTGATTCTATGTCGCCCTCTATTTCGCAGAAGAAGTAGTAGGTCCACATGAGTTCTTTCATAGGGCGGCTTCTTAGATTTCTCATATTGAAGCCGTGAGCACCTATGATATCAAGACATTTTGCTAGAGCTCCTGCCACATTTTTTACTGTGAATACAAGTATAAAGTTTTTCTTTGAAGCTCCGACATCTTTATAGTTAGATAGAACTCTTGAAAACGATGCAAACCTTGTAGTGTTAATTCCAGAGTTATTTATTTTTTCTTTTAATATAGTAAGACCATAGGCTTCTGCAGTTTCTTTACTTGCGATGACAGCCATAGTTTTATCGCCAGTTTCTTTAAGTCTCTTTGCAGCAAAAGCTGTATTAACTTCTTCTATAGTTTTAAAATCATACTCTTCTATAAATTTAGAGCACTGTGCAAGAGCCTGAGGATGAGACACGATGATTTTAACTTGAGAAAAATCTACACCAGGATTAACCATAAGGTTATGTTCTATTTCTAAGTCAAAAATTCTATTTACAAAAAGTGATCCAGAGAAAATCAAATCCATTACCTCTCCGACATCTCCAGCAAATGAATTTTCTATAGGTAGTACAGCTCTATCGTTTACACCATCTTCCACAGATTTAAATGTTTTTGAAAAATTGTTATTTGAAATGAGTTCGCAATTAGGATACATTCTTTTTGCTGCTATATATCCATAGGCGCCCTCTATGCCACTATAAGCAATTTTAAGACCGGTGAGAAGGCTTCTTTGATAATCCTTTGAAATGTTGATGACACTTTTTATGTACGAAATGTAATAAGGTTTTAGCTCCTCACTATTTACAAGTTTCAAATTGTTATTTATGACAGCTTCTTCTCTACTTGAATCAAGTATAGGAAGAGAGTTTGCCTTTTTGAATTCGGCAATTTCTTTACATAGAGACATACGGTCTTCAAAGAGTTTGGCCATCTCTTTGTCAATTGAATTAATTTTTTCTCTGGCTTCATTTAAATTTTCCATTTCTTCTCCTTCGGGCTCGCAATGCTCGCCCCTACACGTATTCCGTAAGTGTTTGTTTACTATTTATAATTTTTATTATTCTCACAGCAAATAGCTAAGAAAATGCTTCGGTTCTATCCATAGGTTACCCACCGGCATTTTCGTGCTGTTTGCTGTGAGAATATTATGCATTATGAATTATAGTGAACAAACAGTTCGCGGAACTTTGGAAGTGATGCGAGCACCATCTTTTCTGTAACGCAGGTTGCTATTCGCACATAACCCTTTATCCCGAAACTTTCGCTTGGAACAATTAATATATTATACTCAAGTGCTTTTTTTGAAAATGCATTGTCATCATCTATAGGAGCCTTTACAAATAAATAGAATGCTCCGTCTGGTTTTACAACTTTGTATCCGATGTTAGATAGCTCTTTATAAAGTATTTCGGCATTTCTTTTATATACATTTGTATCTGATGTGAGGTTGAGGCAATGTGGAACCACAAACTGAAATAAACTTGTAGCACACACATATCCAAGAGACCTTCCCGCACCACAGATTGCAGAAAACACCTGAGATGCATTTTCACATTTTGGATTTACGAGTATATAGCCAACCCTTTCTCCAGGAATTGAAAGTGCTTTTGAAAATGAATAAGTGATAATAGAGTTGTCATAAAAATTAGTTATAAAATCATATTTATCATAAGTGTAGAGTAGTTCTCTATATGGTTCATCCGATATAAGATATATTGGATGATCAAATTCTCTTTGTTTTTTATCAAGAATTTTGCAAATGCTTTCCAGCACACTTTTATTATAGTATACACCAGTTGGATTATTTGGTGAATTGATAATTACTGCGGCAGTATTTTTTGTGATTTTATTTTCAAAATCATTCATATCAGGATAGAATGTATTAAGGTTTGGAGCGACAGATATGACTTTTGCATTTGCATTTTTTATAAATACAGAATATTCTGGAAAAAATGGAGCAAAAACTATTACTTCGTCACTCATATCTGATGAGGAAAGAGCTCTAAGAGTTATAGAGAGAGCAGCTGCAGCACCAACTGTCATATAAATAAGATCGCCAGTTGTTTTGGCACCATAAGTTTTATTAAGGTAAGTAGAGATGGCATCACGAGTTTTTTTATCGCCAGCTGCAGAGGTGTAGCCATGTAAGTCAGGAGCATTTGCATTTACTGCATTTTTAATAGCTGCGTTAAATTCATCTGGGCATGGCACACTAGGATTTCCTATAGAGAAATCAAAAACTTTGTCACTACCATATTTTTCTTTTAAAATTTTGCCCTCTTCAAAGAGTTCGCGGATTGCAGAACGCTTTTCGCCAAGGGAAAGCATATCTTTATTTATCATAGTATATAATTATAATTGATTTTTTGCTTAATTTCTACTAAAATAGTATTACTGGGTATAAGTAATATAATCAAAGATTCCCAAGATATGTTTATGATGAAGTACTTAAATAAAAAAATATATATTATAGCACTATTATTTATACTGATTTTACCATTTGCATCGTTTGCTGATGGCTGGATTGATGATGGTCGCGGCAATTGGCTGTACGAAGAAAACGGGGAACTTTTAAAGAATACATGGAAAAATATTGACGGCGTAAATTACTATTTTGATACACAAGGTTATTGGCTTCCGACAGAACCCTTGAAAGAGATTAAGCTTGTAGGAAGCGAAAGAGTTACCTTTTACATGGAAGGAAAAGATGAAAAAAACAGAAAGTACAAAACTAAAATTTCAGTTCCAAGACCTATAATTGGTGGAACAAATGCAGATGCAATAAATGAATTCATAAAAAAAGAATTTCAAAATACTATAACAAAGTATTATGAAGAAACAAAACTCAATGGGTTATTCCTTATGACAGAGATAGAGATTGGCGAAATGCTAGAGGCATATAACCAAAGAGGTGTAATTGGACTTGGTTATTTTGGTGGAGGAATGTTTAATCTTTATATAGATACTAAAAAGTTTGAGATGTGGGCTATGAGAAATGTAAATTAACTGAGAGGGTTAGATGAGTAAGTATATTTTAAGTTGTTGTTCAACTGCAGATTTATCTGAAGAGCATTTTAAGAGAATAGATGTTCCATTTGTTTCGTTTACATTTGAGATGGATGGTAAGCAATATGTTGATGATTTGGGAAAATCAATTTCTTTTGATGAGTTTTACAAAAAAGTCGGTGCAGGTGCAAATGTTAAAACCTCTCAAGTAAATGAAAAACAGTTTGAAGAGTTTTTTGAAAAATATTTGAAAGAAGGTTTTGATATACTCCACGTATGTCTTTCATCTGGAATATCTGGTGTAATTAATTCTGCAAATATGGCAAAAGAGATGCTTGGCAGCAAATACCCAGATAGAAAAATACTTATAATAGATTCTCTTGCTGCTTCATCAGGTTTCGGACTTCTAATTGACCTTATGGCAGAAAAGAAAAAAGATGGAATGCAAATAGATGAACTCTATGAGTGGGCAGAAAAAAATAAACTAAATATTCACCATTGGTTTTTTACAACAGACTTGACTTGTCTTATAAGGGGCGGTCGAGTTTCAAAGACTGCAGGATTTGTAGGAAAGATGCTTTCTATTTGCCCGTTATTAAATGTTGATTATAGGGGAATGTTGCAAGCAAGAGAAAAAATCCGTGGCAAGAAAAATGTTATTGATAGAATAGTTGAAAAGATGAAAGAACATGCAGAAGATGGAATCGATTATAAAGGTAAATGTTTTATAAGTTGTTCTGCGTGCTTTGATGATGCAAACGAAGTTGCAGAAAAAATTGAAGCTACATTTAAAAAACTTGATGGAAAAGTACAAATATATAATATAGGGACAGTTATAGGTTGCCATACGGGCCCGGGTACAGTTGCATTATTTTTTGTAGGTGATGAAAGAGTAGATTAAAATTAATGGATAATTTAAATATAAAAATAAACACTCATTCAAGTATAAAAATAACTGAAAGTGGAAAGATATTTTACTTTGACCCATTTGAATTAAGAGGTAAGTTTAATGACGCTGACTACATTTTTGTGACACATGATCACTATGACCATCTCGACCCAAAAAGCTTTCAAAATGCTATGAATGATAAAACGAAATTTATCTGCCCAGTGACTATAGCTAAGACACTTGCCTCAGATGGTGGCATAAGAGATTTGGCACGAATTATTCAGCTTAATCCAGGCGACAAAGTTGAGCTTGAACAAAATATAAAAGTTGAAGCAATCCCAGCTTATAATATAAATAAGCAGTTTCACCAAAAAACATTTAACTGGCTTGGGTTTGTGCTTGATGTAAATGGAAAAAGATTTTACGTGGCAGGAGATACTGATGCTACAGAAGAGGCAAAAAATGTTAAATGTGATGTAGCACTTGTGCCGATTGGCGGGACTTATACTATGAATTATGAAGAGGCAGCAAAGTTTGTAAATGAAATGAAACCAAAACTTGTTATACCAACTCATTACGGAAATGTTGTAGGAGAATATGAACTCGGAAAAAAATTTATAGAGTTAATTGATAAGGATATAGAAGTAAAAGAAATAATTGAAAAAGAAATAAAAATAAATAACAGGAAAGGAGAAGACAATGAAGTTATCTTTTAATGAAAACAAGGAAATAGTTGAAAAAATCAGAGCAGGACTTGCAAAGAAAAATGGACACTGCCCATGTAGACTCGATATGACAGAGGATACTATGTGCATGTGTAAAGAGTTTAGGGAGCAGGTTGCAGACCCAGACTTTGAAGGATATTGTCACTGCAAGTTATATTTTAAAGAAAAGTAGGGCTCGTGAAGTTCGCCCGTACATTGTAGTCGCGAGCTATGCGAGAGGCAAAGGAGGAGATATGGAAGTTGTAATAAACAAAGAAAATTTTGAAAGTGAAGTTTTGAAATCAGATAAGCCAGTACTAGTTGACTTTTGGGCAACATGGTGTGGACCATGTGCTATGCTTGCACCAACTATAAAAGAAATTGCTGATGAAAATCCAGACATTAAAGTCTGTAAAGCAGATGTAGATGAAAATATGGAGTTAGCACAGCAGTTTAAAATCTCAGTTGTTCCTACACTCTTAGCATTTAAAGATGGTAAGGTTGTTAATACATTGGTTGGTGCTGAGTCAAAAGAACAAATACTCGCAATGCTTAAATAATATTTAATTATGTGTTATAATATCGTCCGTAGTATACGGGCGATATTTTTTATATGAAATATGAACAGATAGAAAAAAATAATATAATTCAGAAACTTTTCTGGTTTGCCGTTCCACTTATTATAGGAAATATAGTTTTACTTTCCTATGATTTGGTTGATGCAATTGTTATATCAAAGTTTGTTGGAGAAGTTGGTCTTGGTGCAGTTTCAAATGCGGGACAAATAAGTTCTCTCATACTTTTATTCTTTTATGGTCTATGCATGGGAGCATCTGTAATAATAAGCGAGTACTTTGGTGCTAAGGATATGATAGGTGTGAAACTTGAAGTATCCACAGTCTTTATAGCGGGATCAATTTTTGCAATTTCAGTAAGTGTACTTATAGCAATCTTTGCAGATGAATTATTTAGCATAATGCAAGTTCCAATAGAGATAGTTCCGGATGCAATTTTGTATTTACGAATTGCATGTATAGGTTTGCCTTTTGTATTTGTGTATAATGTTTTTGGAAACACTCTTAAGGCGATGGGAAATAGTAAAATACCAACATTCTTTCTTGCACTGTCGGCTGTAATAAATATTATACTTGATTTAGTATTTGTAATTAATTTTAAATGGGGAGTAGCAGGAGCATCTATCGCAACGGTTGTTGCTCAAGTAAGCACATGTCTTATAACTTATATCTATGTACAGATAAGTATAAAAGAACTAAGACTTGGCTTACAAGACATGGTTGTGAAGAGAAGACTTCTTATTAGAACATTTAGAGATGGTATAATCACAGCAATTCAGCAAGCAGTTCCGCCACTTGGAAGAACTCTCATATTGGCAAAGGTAAATACATTGGGAGTTGCAGCAGTTGCGGCAAATGGTATAATAAGTAGAATTGATAATTTTGCAATCTTACCAGCACAAAACATAGGAATGGGAATAATGACCTATGTTGCTCAGTGCCGTGGTGCTAAGAGAAATGACTTAATATATGAGATATTTAAAAAAGGCGCAGTGCTTGAGATGGGATTTGCAGCGATTATTTTTTCAATTTTATTTTTCTTTAAATATGATATAATGGTAGCACTTAGTCCAAAGGGAAGTACTGAGGTTGTAGAACTTGGATACGGATATCTTCATATAATGGCATTCGGATATTTCCTTGTAGGTTTTGTAAATACATTGCAATGCTTCTTTAGAGGAATGGGAAATATGAGCCTAACACTTTATAGCTCTCTAATAAATATCTTAATTAAAGTTTGGGTTGTATATCAGTTTATTGATGTATTAAAATTTGACTCAGTTGCGTGGGGAACTATAATAGGTTGGGTAGTGATGAACTCTTATGGCTATCTAATGTATAGATACTATAAGAAACATAAGTGGAAAGATGTATATATAAGACCTACAGAAGAGCAAAAGAGATATTATCAAAACAGACAAGAGAGCTCATAAAACTCGCCCATACAATGTTAAAGGAAATATATTTATCTAGAAAAAAATACAAAAATTGGACATAAATTGATAGTATAATAATAGTTATGAAAGAGAAAAAGATATATTGTAAATTTTGTGGATTGGAATTAGAAAATGGTTCGTGTCACTGCGAGCAGTTTTTAAATGCCGAAAACAAAAAAATGAAGGCATCTAAAATCTGTGATACTTGTGATAAAAAAATTGATAAAGATGCAGTATTTTGTCCATACTGTGGCATCCCATTATATGTAGATGGAAACATTAAGAAACTTCAAAAGGAACTTAGAGGTGAAAATGCAGTTGATGTATTAGAGTTTTACCGAAAAGAAGATTTAAAAAGTGGTGTAAAAAGAAAAAATAAAAAGATGTCAAAGGGAGTTATTTTTACATCTCTTGCAATAGTATTTGTAATGCTACTAATTTCATTTTTTACCTTTTTGCTACCTATAATAAAACAGCGAATTGCAGATGAAAAATTGAGAAGAGAATTAGAATCAGCGGCATTATATGATGAATTAGTCCTCTCACCAACAGGAGATAGAATAGTTGAAGAAACTTCGCAGCCTGTACTTGAACTTAAAGATATGTGGGTTAAAAGAGATGGTTTTTTCTATGCCTTTGATAAATTCGGTGACCCAGTTGTAGATGATTGGGTAACGGAGACAGATGAAAATGGTGTTGAACAAAAATATTATTTTGACATAGATGGAAAACTTGTAGTTAATTCTTGGATAGACGGAGAGTATTATGTAGGTGCAGATGGGGCTATGCTTAAAGACCAGGCAACTCCAGATGGTGCGTATGTGGATGAAGATGGAAGAGTATTAGTTCAAGGTGCAGAAGGAGTTGCAGTGACAAGAGAAACTTATGTATACTATGAGCACCCTGGTTCATCGGAGACTGTGGAAGCTGCAAATGTGAAATCCAATTTATCTGGTGTCATAAAAGGCGTAGACCCAGAAAAGAAATATGAATTATATGTAAAGAATATAAGACAAGAGAGAGAGACAGTACAGAAGGGTGACCTCAAATGCAATATAATTTACTATGTGCCTGTTATGGATGGTGCAGATGAAAGAGAAGTAAAAAGAATTAACGAAGCATTGGAAGAAAGTTTTGTAAAATTAAAAAATTCTTTGGTGAATACCGCAAACACAAGTCCTCAACTTCCTAAAACCATAGCATTCAATGTTATAGAGCAAAAATCAGTAACAAGCAATAGGGTAAATATATTAGCTCAAGGAAGAATAACACCGAGAAAGGGATTGATAGAAAAGAGAAAATTTAGATTTATCTATGACAGGAAATCAAAAAACATGTCTATAATGGATATATCAGAGTAAAATATAAATGGAGTGAAAATTATGGAGAGGCCAAAGAGTTTTAAGAGAATTAGTACTAAAATTATGGCGGATAAGTTTATTCGCGAGCAAATTGCAGAGATTAAGAGACAAGTAGGAAATGAAAAAGTTATACTTGCGCTTTCTGGTGGTGTGGATTCATCAGTAGTTGCAGCATTGCTATCAAGGGCAATTGGAAAAAATCTAATTTGCATTCATGTAAACCATGGACTTCTAAGAAAAGGCGAATCGGATCAGGTTATAAAAGTTTTTAGAAATAATTTTAAAACTAATCTTAAATATGTAAATGCTGAGAATTTGTTTTTGCAAAAGCTTAAAAATGTTTCTGATCCAGAAAAGAAACGTAAAATTATCGGAAAAGTATTTATAGATGTATTTGCAAAAGAAGCAAAGAAGATTAAAAATATCAAGTTTCTTGCGCAAGGTACAATTTATCCTGATATAATAGAATCAAAAGGTGTAAAGGCTCATCACAATGTAGGTGGCTTGCCAAAGAATCTCAACTTTAAACTTATTGAGCCGGTAAAATTTTTGTATAAGGACGAGGTTCGTGTGGTAGGACTTGCTCTTGGACTTCCAAAGAGCATGGTCTACAGACAACCATTTCCAGGACCAGGTCTTGGAGTTAGATGTACAGGAAGTATCACAAGAGATAGATTACATGCACTTAGAGAAGCAGATTATATAGTAAGAACAGAAATAGAAAAATTGAAAAATGTGCCTTGGCAGTATTTTTGTGTAGTTCCTGATATTAAAAGCACAGGTATCAAAAATGGGAAAAGATTTATGGGTTGGCCATGCATCATAAGAGCAGTGGATACTAAAGATGCAGTTACTGCAAAATATCATGAGATACCTTACAAGACATTATATAAGATTCGTGATAGAATTATAAAAGAGGTAAAAGGAATAAACAGAGTGTTGCTTGATTTCTCAAATAAACCAGTTTCTACTATTGAATGGGAGTAATGTAGATATGAAAGAATTAAAAGAAAAAATTTTAAAAGAAGGAAAAGTTTGTCCTAATAACATAGTAAAAGTCGATTCATTTTTGAATCATCAAGTTGATGTTTCGTTTTTGAAAAAAATTGGCGAAGCATTTCATGAGAGATTCAAAAACGATAAGGTAGATAAGGTGCTTACAATTGAGTCGTCAGGTATTGCAATAGCTTGTTTTGTGGCAGAGTGTTTCAACTGCCGTCTTGTGTTTGCTAAGAAGGGTAAATCGTTAAATCAGTCAAAAGATTTTTATGAGGCGAAAGTTTTTTCATATACCAGAAGAGAAGAATATGATATAAGAGTATCAAAAGATTTTATACGAGAAAATGACAATGTCTTGTTAATAGATGATTTTTTAGCAAATGGAGCTGCCTTAAATGGTTTAGTAAAGATAGTTGAAGATGCAAAAGCAAATCTTGTAGGCTGCGGTGTAGTTATAGAAAAAGGATTCCAGCCAGGTGGAAAAGAGTTAAGAGACAGAGGAATTCATCTAGAATCTTTAGCTATCATAGAAAATGCTGATGAAACAAAACAGACAATAGAGTTTAGAAATTAAAAAAGAGGCTTATAAAGCCTCTTTTTCAATTAGATCACAGATATTATTTATTGCATTGATTTCAGTTGAGGTTTTCATAGCTGCAATCATTTCGTTTTTTCTTGTATTTAATTCTCCTAATTTCTTGAAAAACAATTCTGGATTCTTGTCTTGATCTTCTTCTAATAGAACTACAGAATAATTCTTTCTCATAAAACTATTGGCATTTAATATTTGATCACCTCTTGATGCTTTTGTAGAAAGAGGGATGAGAAGATTGGGCTTTTTTAGTGCAAGTAGTTCAAAGAGAACATTGGCGCCTGCACGACTTATGACTAAGTCAGTTGCTGCAAATACATCAGGAAGTTCTGTTGTTAAAAGTTCAAATTGTCTATATCCATTTTCGTGTATGTTTTTATCAAGTTTTCCTTTGCCACATGAATGAACAACATTAAATTCTTTTAGAATTTCTGATAGATTGTTTCGCACTAAATCATTTATATATTTTGAACCAAGACTTCCTCCGGTTACAAAGAGTATAGGTTTTTTTTCTTTAAACTTTAAAAATTCTAAACCTTTTTTTTTGTTTCCAGATAAAAGCTCATTTCTTATAGGACAACCTGTAAACACACCTTTTTTTCCAAGTGATTTTGTAGTTTCTTCAAAATTGCAACAGACAAATTTAGAAAAAGGAGTTGCAATTTTATTGGCAAGTCCCGGCGTAAAATCTGCTTCGTGAGAAATTACGGGAATTCTAAGTCTTGCAGCAGCTATGACTACGGGAACTGACACATAGCCACCTTTTGAAAAAACAACATCGACTTTATTTTCTTTTAAAACTGCGATGGCGTCTTTTATTCCTTTTATGACATTTGCAGGCATAAAGAAATTTTTTACATCTAGATATCGTCTTAATTTGTCTGCAGTGATACCAAAAAATGGTATGCCTCTTTTTTCAATGATTTCCTTTTCCATACCATTTTTACTACCTATGTAGATAATATCAAATTTTCTCTTTTTGAGCTCTGGTATAAGTGCAAGATTTGGTGTTATATGTCCTGCAGTTCCACCACCCGTAAGCGCAATTTTTTTCATATTTGAAATTATACAATATAAGATGAAAAAAAACAAACTTTATGATATAATTATTAATTGAATATTGCTTATGCTATGTAAGGAGATATTGTATGGAAAAGAATAAGGGAAAAGTTATACTAATAGTATTAATTGCAATTATAGTAGTATTGGTATTAGCATTAAGTATTAACTTTATCTCATTTAGAAAAAAAATAAAAGGTAATACTGAAGGGCATTTCGAATTACGTGATGGAGTAGAAACTTATATTTCATCAGGTCAGGTTGTGAGAAACACACTTGTCGAAGTAAATAACAAACTTTATTATGTAGACAATGAAGGTCATAAAGTAAAAGATACTTGGGCGATAATAGACAATGATGGAAACTATGGATATTTTGGAAGCCTTGGAGATCTTGTAAAAGGTAAAATTAGAGAGATAGATGGAAAGAAATACTATTTTGATGATGACGGAATACTCTATGTAGATAAGACAAGTAGAAATATCAAAAAAATAGATGGAGTAGAATATATTGCAAATGCAAATGGAGAACTTAGACTTTCTACTGAACAAGAGTCGACTACAATAGCACCAACTACAACAGCACCTACTACGAAGGCACAGCCTGTGCAAACAATAGCACCAACAGTAACTCAAGTAGTTCCAACTCAGGTAGGACAAGCAACACCTATTTATGAGACGCAAGCTCCAACAGTTGCACCAATATATGCAGCACCTTATGCAAATGCTATAAATATAACAGGAGGTTCAACTGTGTCAGCAGCTGTAGAAGGACCAGGTGCAGGAATAGTGGTTGCACCTGCTGTAAATGAACCAACGAATGAAGTTACAAGAGAAGTTAAAATAGCAAGAACAGAAAAGTTTGTAGACTATATAGATGGAGAAGATTATGAATGCACTATTACATTATTAAAACCTATAATGATAGGAGCTACAGACGAAGAAACAGAAACTTTAAATTCTTGTATAGAAGAGATAATGGATGTATGGTTTGAAGATGTAAGTGGAATAGTGGAAGAGTACTCTACACTACCAAAATCAGTAACATTTACAAGTGCAACACTTGGAACAGTCAAAAGAACATCTATAGTAATTAATATAAGCGGAAGCATAAAACCAAAATCTGGTTCTACAAAGTCAATAAAGTATAAAATTACTTATGACAGAGAAGAAGAAAATGCAGATATAATTAAAACATCATAAAATTAGAAAATATTTAGGAGGATAAAAATATGCAAGGAGTAATTATAGTAGTAGCGATAGTATTAATAGTAGTTTTGTGGTTTATAAGTGTTCAAAGAATGCTTGTGTCACTTGATGAAAACGTAAACAATGCAATGAGCCAAATCGGAGTAAATCTTACTTCAAGATTTGACGCACTCACAGGTCTTCTTGACCTTGTAAAAGGTTACAATGAGCATGAGTATAAGACTCTCTCAGATGTAATCAAGATGAGAACAACTATCGGAAGTCACAGTAAGGCTTCTGAAGTAGAAGCTCAGGAAAATATGATAACTGAAGCAATGGGAAAGATTATGGCAGTTGCTGAAGCATATCCTGATTTAAAGTCAAACACAAATTATCAAAACTTGATGAATTCATTAAATGATTATGAGACTAAGGTTCGTCAAAGTCGTCTCGTATATAACGATGCTGTAACTAAGCTTAATAGAACTATAAGAATGTTCCCAACATCTCTTGTGGCTCCTATGTGTGGAATAGTAGCAAGGGACTATTTGCAAACTGATAGCGCAAAGTCTGATATGCCATCAATGAAATAATTTAAAATTATTAATATAATTATTTGCAACTCTCTCTCAAAATAGGTCGCTAAAACAAGATTTTCATATAAAGCTCTGCCTCGTTCTCGCCAAGAGTTTTGCAAACTCGCTGCGCTCAGACAGTGCTAAAACTCTAAGGCTCGAACTTCGTCATCGTTTGTGAAAATCAGTTTTAGCTCCAACTATTTTTACGAGAGAGTTGCAAATTAATACAAATCAATGATTAATTTAATTAAAAAATTCAATAAGACGGCACTTCTGGCTATGACAATTATGTTCATATCAGTTTTCGTGTGTCTACCTTCGTACGCCAAGAACCACGTCGATACTATGGACATAGATGTGGCAATACATCAAAATGGTAGCGCAACCATTACACAGAGGTGGGTTGGAACATTTGACGAAGGGACGGAAGTTTATCTTCCTATAGAAGACAAAAATCTTATAGTTAAAAATTTAAAAGTTTGGAAAGGCAATCGAGAATATCTTTCGGCAGATGGTTGGAATGTAGACTGGAGCTTTGAAAATAAGAAGTGGAGATCTGGAATTAACTATACAAATAATGGTTTAGAACTCTGTTTTGGCATATCTGAATATGGAAATAATATCTATACATTTTCTTATGACATAGATCCACTTGTTAAGTCTTATATGGATGCAGATGGATTTAACTTTCAATTTGTAAATCCTAACATGAGAACATTCCCAAGCAATGTCAATTTGAGAATTAAAGTTGATGATGATAAAAAACTCTCTACAGATAATGCGAGAATTTGGGGTTTTGGGTTTGACGGAATGGTAGTCTTTTCTGAAGAAGGTTGTGCTGTCGCATATAGTACGAGCCCACTAAACGGTAGTAACTATATGAATGTAACTCTTCAAATCTATAAAGGGCTTATAACACCAAATGTAAGCGTCAATGATACTTTTGAAGATGCAATATTAAATGTAGCGCTTGAAGATAGTAGTTATGCTGAAACTCTAAAACAGCAAAGCGGTTTATCGCTAGCTGAAATATTTTTTGCAATAATATTTGGAGCATTTTTTATAAGTATTATTGCATCAATAGTTTCAAAAGTAAAAAGAAAAGCAGCGCTAAAAACATTTTATAAAGAAGGAAATTATTTTAGGGACAATCCAAATGGCGGAAACTTAGTGATGACGCATATACTATATAAAGATTTTGATATTTGGAAAAATAAAGAGACAAATGTCGTAGGCGCCATCATTATGAAACTTATTAATAATGGCAACCTTGAGCCATTACAAGAAAAGTCATATGGATTATTTGGAAAAGAAAAAATTAACACAAGTCTTAGGGTTGGCAAAGAACCAGAAGATCCAATCTTAAGAGAATTATATGACATAATAATCAGAGCGGCAGGTGACGACGGAATACTTCAAGAAAATGAATTAAAAAAGTATGCGCAGAAAAATTATGAAGCACTTATAGATTATATTAAGTCGCTTGATACCAAAGGACGAAACGCACTTAATCAAGAGGGTTGCTACAATAGAGTAGGTGGCAATAGATTAAATGACTTAAATGAAAAGGGTATAAAAGAATTGTCTGAAACTTATGGGCTTAGAAAATTCTTAGACGAGTTCACACTTATAAATGAGCGAGGTGTAATGGAGGGCATAATTTGGGAAGACCTGATGGTCTATGCTACACTCTTTGGCATAGCAAAGAAGGTTTTATCTGAGCTTAAGGAAGTATATCCTGATAAGTTAGTTGAGATAGAAAAGATAACACGAACATACTATGTATCAGATATTTACTTTAGAAATTTGTATTATAGTACATATAATGCAAGAAGGGCTGCTGAGATAGCGCGTGCTGCTACTATGGCGGCAAAGGGCCTTGGTGGAGCATCATCTATTGGTGGTGGAGGAGGTTTTTCAGGCGGTGGCTCTGGTGGTGGGACAAGGTAAAAAAGCACTATATTATTTATGAAAAATGTGTTAAAATATTAAGAGTATTTTAAGAAACTAGAATTTGAGTTTCTATAATAAAATAAAAATTTTCGGAGGAAAATTTATCATGAAAAAATTATTATCTAGTGTATTAGCACTTATGATGGTTTTGTCACTTGTAGCATGTGGACAAAAGCAAGCAGCAACTAGTGCTGATTCAGGAGCAGCAGCATCAAAGAAAGAGACTTTTGAACTTGCACTCGTTACAGACCTTGGAACAATTGATGATAAGTCATTTAACCAAGGTGCATGGGAAGGACTTGTAAAATATGCTACAGAGAAAGGAATTTCTCACAAGTATTATCAACCACAAGAGGCAGGAACAAATGCTTACTTCGAGACAATTGAACTTGCTATTGAAGGTGGAGCAAAACTTGTAGTTTGCCCAGGATTCTTATTTGAAGAGCCAGTATATCTTGCTCAGACAAAATATCCAGATGTTCACTTCATTCTTCTTGATGGTGAACCTCATACAGCAGATTACAGCACTTATAAGACAGAGAACAACACAATGCCTATTCTTTATCAAGAAGACGAAGCGGGATTCCTTGCTGGTTATGCAGCAGTTAAAGATGGCAATACTAAACTTGGATTCTTAGGTGGTATGTCAGTTCCTGCAGTTATTCGTTTTGGTTTTGGATATATTCAAGGTGCAGATGCAGCAGCAAAAGAACTTGGTGAAAACTGTGAAGTAGTTTATAACTACACAGGAGCATTTGCAGCTACTCCAGAAGCGCAAAGCTTAGCAGCTTCTTGGTACAATGCTGGCACAGAAGTAGTATTTGGTTGCGGTGGTGCAGTTGGTAACTCAGCAATGAGCGCAGCAGAAGGAAAAAATCAACAAGAAGGAAAATTTGTTGCAAAAGTTATCGGTGTTGATGTTGATCAATATTCAGAGAGTGATACAGTTATTACATCTGCTATAAAGCTTCTTTCAAATTCAGTTTATGATGGTATCACAATGTTCTACAACGGTAGCTTCCCAGGTGGAAAGACATCTGTATTCAGCGTAAAGAATAATGGTGTTGGTGCTGCTATGGATCATGCAAAGTTTGAGAAATTTACTAAAGCTGATTATGATGCATTATACAATGATTTAAAAGCAGGAAAGTATAAAATATTTAACGATGTAACAGATTACAACCCTGAGACAGCATTAAAAGAATTAACTAACACAAAAGTTAAATTCATCGAGTAATTTATATTTATTTTTAATAGGACTCATTTAATATGGGTCCTATTTTTTATATAAGGAGCACACATGGAAAATTATGCAATAGAAATGAAGCATATAACCATTACATTTGCAAGAAAAGTTGCAAATGATGACATAACTTTGCAACTTAGAAAAGGTGAAGTCCATGCACTCTTGGGAGAGAATGGTGCTGGAAAATCCACTCTTATGAGTATACTATTTGGTCTTTTTAAGATGGATAGTGGTGAAATATATGTCAATGGAAAGAAAGAAATAATAGACAATGCGGTAACTGCAAATAAGCTTGGGATTGGAATGGTGCATCAACATTTTAAGCTGGTTCACAATTTTACAATCCTTGAGAATATCGTACTTGGTGTAGAAGAGACTCATTTTGGTTTGTTAAAACTCGATCATGCAAGAAAGAGAGTAGAAGAGATATGTGAGAAATATCACTTTGATCTTGATTTAGATGCGAAGATAGAAGATATAACTGTAGGTATGCAGCAGAGAACAGAAATTTTAAAGATGCTCTATAGAAATAATGATATTATGATTTTTGATGAGCCTACTGCAGTTTTAACTCCTCAAGAGATACAAGAGTTTATGATAATCGTAAAGAATTTGAAAAAAGAAGGAAAATCAATTTTATTTATTTCTCATAAGCTCGATGAGATAAAAGAAGTTGCAGATAGATGTTCTATACTTAGAAAAGGTAAGCTTATTGCAACTGTCGATGTAGACAAGGTAAGTAAAGAAGAGATGTCTGAAATGATGGTTGGCAGAAAAGTAAGCCTCAAAGTTGATAAGGCTCCTGCAAAACCAGGTGTTACTGTTCTTGAAGTTCGTCATCTTGAAGTGGCAGGTGAAAAAGGACATAAGGATAAAGTTCGTGATGTAAGTTTTGATGTCCGTGCAGGTGAGATAGTATGTATAGCAGGTATAGATGGAAATGGTCAGTCAGAACTTATAAAAGGTATCACAGGCACAAAACCACTAAAAGCTGGTACTATAAAAATAATGGGTGAAGATTTCACTCATAAATCAATCAGATATAAAAACACTCATGGTATCTCACATATACCAGAGGATAGACATAGAGATGGACTTGTTCTTGACTACAACATGGAAAAGAATATGGTTCTTCAAGAATATTTTGAAAGCAAATTCTCTCATGCAGGATTTTTAAAACAAAAAGAAATCACAGAGTATACTGATGAGATGATAAAAGATTATGATATAAGAAGTATGTCAGGACCTTCCAGCATAGTTAGAAATATGTCTGGAGGAAATCAACAGAAAATAATTGTAGCAAGAGAGATGACCAAAGAGCATAAACTTATGATAGCAGTTCAGCCAACTCGTGGTCTTGATGTAGGTGCTATAGAGTATATACATAAAAATATTGTAAAGCAGCGTGACCAAGGCATAGCGGTTTTACTTGTATCATTTGAACTTGAAGAAGTTATGAATCTTGCTGATAGAATATTAGTTATGTTTGAAGGCGAGATAGTTGGTGAGTTTACAGATGTTAAGAATCTTGACTTAAATGAACTAGGACTCTATATGGCTGGCGGAAAGAGAATGCCAAAAAAGGAGGTAGCATAATATGAAAAAGAAAAAAGATTTTGCTCCTTTTATTTCATCACTTGCTGCTATAGTTTGTGGTCTTATCATAGGATTTATTATCTTGATGATTTCTAACCCAAATGAGGCAGTGGCAGGATTTGGAACTATACTTACTGGTTCTATAACTCATGGAGCAAAAGGTATAGGTCAAGTGCTGTATTATGCGACACCACTTATTCTCTGTGGTCTTTCTGTAGGCTTTGCATTTAAGACAGGACTTTTCAATATAGGTGGCTCAGGGCAATTCTTAATGGGTGCATTTGGTGGCATATTTATAGGACTTACTTGTCCACAGCTTGGACCTTTCCAATGGGTAGTAGGACTTCTCTTTGCTACACTTCTTGGTGCTATCTGGGGAGCAATACCTGGAATTTTGAAAGCATATTTTAATGTTAATGAAGTTATAACTTGTATCATGCTTAACTATATTTCACTCTTTTGGGTAAATATGACAGTTAAGGGAAATAAATTATTATTTAATACTTTGAGAAATGAGTCAAAGGACATACCAAAGGTGGCAACTTTGCCAAAACTTGGACTTGATAAATTATTCGATGGTTCATCAGTAAATAGTGGAATAATTATTGCGATAGTAGTAGCTATAATTCTCTATATAATTCTTGAAAAGACAACATTTGGATATGAGTTAAAGGCCTGCGGTCTCAACAAAAATGCAAGTAAGTATGCTGGAATAAATGAAAATAGATCTATCGTTTACTCTATGGTTATAGCAGGAGCTATAGCTGGTCTTGCTGGAGGCATAATGCTTTTATCTGGTACAGGCCGTCACATAGAGATAAAAGATGTAATACCAAACGAAGGATTTAATGGTATATCAGTCGCACTTCTTGGAGTAAGTAATCCGATAGGTGTTATATTCAGTGGCCTGTTTATTGCTTATTTGACGGCAGGAGGTTTTTATCTTCAGTTGTTCCATTTCTCAAAAGAAATCATAGATATAATTGTAGCAGTTATCATTTACTTCTCAGCATTTGCGCTTATCATAAAGAGATTTCTTGAAAAACTTAATGATAAGAAAAGGGACAAGAATGAGCGGCTGACATACAATGTAGAAGATAAATCAATAACATTAACAAGAAAGAAGGGGGTATAGCATGGAATTATTATATTTCTTAATACAACAAACACTACTTTTTATGATACCACTTCTTATAGTAGCTCTCGGTGGTATGTTTAGTGAGAGATCAGGTGTAGTAAATATCGCACTTGAAGGTATCATGGTTATGGGAGCTTTCACAAGTATATTCTTCATAAATCTTACTCAGGGATTTATGTCAGGAAATGGACAGTTGCTTATAGCAATACTTATTGCAGCAGTTACTGGTATGGCATTTAGTTTATTCCATGCTATAGCAGCAGTAAACTTAAAAGCAGACCAGACTATATCAGGTACTGCACTTAATATGTTTGCACCTGCATTTGCAATATTTATAGCGAGAATAGTTCAGACTGTTCAACAAATAGAGTTTAAGAATACATTCAGAATAGTAGAGGTTCCTATACTTTCAAAAATTCCAATCTTAGGTGAGATGTTATTTAAGAATTCATACATTACTACTTATATAGGAATATTGATTCTTATATTATCAAGTGTAGTTTTGTATAAGACTAAGTTTGGTTTGAGACTTAGAGCCTGCGGTGAAAATCCACATGCAGCAAATACAGCAGGTATCAAGGTAGAGTTAATACAATATGCAGGAGTTTTAATTTCTGGAGCACTTGCAGGAATTGGTGGACTCGTATTCGTAGTTCCAACTTCTACTAACTTCAATGCAACAGTTTCTGGTTATGGATTCCTTGCCGTAGCAGTTCTTATTTTCGGTCAATGGAAACCTAAGTACATACTCTTTGCATCTTTCTTCTTTGGATTTATGAAGGCGCTTTCAAATAGCTATGCAAGTATACCATTCTTATTTGCACTCAACATCCAAAGTAACATTTATAAGATGATACCATACATTGCTACAGTGCTCGTGCTTATATTTACTTCAAAGAAGTCAGCAGCACCAAGAGCATCAGGTATCCCATTTGATAGAATGAAGAGGTAGTATATGTATAAACAAGAATTTTTGAGTATGGTTGATCATACAGTACTAAAAGCCGATGCAACAGAGGATAAAGTTGATAAGATTTTAAGTTTTGCAAAAGAGAATCACACAGCATCTGTTTGTATCAACCCATATTATGTAAAATATGCGAGTGAATGTCTTAAAGGTACAGGTGTTAAGGTGTGCACAGTTATAGGATTTCCCCTTGGTCAAAATACAAAAGAGGTAAAAGTATTTGAGACTAAAGATGCTATAAAAAATGGTGCAGACGAGATAGATATGGTCATAAATGTCGCAGCACTTAAAGACAAAGATTATGATTATGTCAAGCAAGAGATAAAAGAAATATATACAACAGTAAGCTGGCACGGCAAACTTCTAAAGGTTATAATTGAAAATGCATATCTTACCGACGCTGAAAAGAGAAAGGTCTGCGAGATATGTAGAGAAGTAGGAGTCGATTTTGTAAAGACATCTACAGGATTTGCTCCAACAGGTGCTACAGCTGCAGATGTTAAACTCATGAAAGAGGTAGTTGGCGACAAGTGCAAAGTCAAAGCTGCAGGCGGCATAAAGACAAAAGAAGATGTGGATGCACTTTATAAGGCTGGAGCAAGAAGGTTTGGTGTTAGTAGGACGGAAGATATAATAAAAGAGTTTTAGATAAAAGAGGTGGTTCGCCACCTCTTTTGCATATATAATATAAATTTGATATAATTAAGGATACTATGAAGGTTTTTATCATACACTCTGGAAAAGATAGAAAAGAAGTAAAAGCAATTATTGAGAATAAACTGAAAAAGCAACTAGCCAACATTGAAATATTGATGTTAAATTATATTTTTCTTTTTTGGAAATTTGTTGCAAAGAAAAAAATTAAACAATCTGATTCAGTATTATTTTTTGTAGGAAAAACCTCTCATGAGAGTAAAAACATAGATTGGGAAATAAAAACTGCATTAGAATTCAAAAAAGCCATATACATTTTTAAGTTAAACGATAACAATAAACTTAATTCAGTGTTGGAAACAACAAAAGATAATGTGATAATTGATGATGTCATAGATTTGGATAACAAAAGAAGAGGCTAAAAATTATTAATTTAAATAAAAGTACTTATATTAGGAGGAGATTTAAATATGTCAGAGAGAACTAAAAATTTAACACTATCAGCACTTTTCATTGCGATTGGACTTGTCCTCCCACTTTTGACAGGTCAATTGAAGCAACTCGGTAATGCATTTTTGCCAATGCACCTTCCAGTTTTTCTATGTGGACTTATAGTTGGACCAGTTTATGGTTTAATCGTAGGACTAATACTGCCAATACTTAGACATTTCACGTTTGGCATGCCACCACTTTATCCAACAGCTATATCAATGAGTTTCGAACTTGCAACTTATGGCTTGGTATCCGGACTTATATATAAGAATTCAAGATGGAAATGTATAATAGCACTTTATGAAGCACTAATCATAGCTATGTTAGCAGGAAGAATTGTGTGGGGCATAGTTCAGATGATATTACTTGGTATAAATGGACAGCCATTCACTTGGCAAATGTTTATGGCAGGAGCATTTTTAAATGCAATACCAGGAATAATTTTCCAACTCATATTTATACCATCTTTGATGCTTGCGCTACATAAGACAGGTCTTGTGAAAATACATAAGAAAAATAAAGCAAAAATCGAAGTATAGAAGGCATGTCTTGACAAATTTAATAAGTGTGGTATAATGTAAGGAAAGTAAGGAATACAATGAAAGCATTGTACATGGAGGTTACTATGGTACTAGCAAAAGTAACAAGCAAAGGACAGGTTACAGTACCTGCTGAAATAAGAAAAAAACTGAATATTAATGATGGCAATAAAATATTGTTTTATGAGAATGAACAAGGTCAGATTATTATTGAAAATGCTAATGTTAATGCTTTTCATAGTATAAGAAAAGCTATGGAAGGCGAAGCAGAAAAAGCAGGCATCTATTCTGATGAGGATGTTTTGAGAATAGTCAAAGAAATAAGAGGCAATAAGTAATGCGAGTAATGCTTGATACAAATGTAATCATATCGTTCATTCTTTTCAACAATGAAAGAATGAACTTATTTTTTAATTACTTATTAAAAAATGATACATGGGTTATATCAAATATCATTATTGATGAACTTAAAGAAGTTTTTAACAAAAAGTTTCCAAATAAAATAGATGTGTTAAACACATTCTTGAAAGATATAGAAGCCGAAGAAATAATTGTAAAAAATGTTGAGAACAAAAAATTATTTAGAATTAGAGATGAAAAAGATTATGACGTGTTATATGCAGCAATTGTATCAAAAGTAGATTTGTTTATTACTGGAGATGAAGATTTTAAAGAAGTGGATATAGAGACTCCAAAGATTATGACAATAAAAGATTATATATTAACATATATAATTAAATAAATATTTGAAATAAAAAAGGGCGGTTACCCGCCCATTTTTATTTTGCAAGTCTCATTGTCTCTCTAGCAATCATCAATTCTTCATTTGTTGGAATCATATATACTTTTATTTTCGAATCATCTGTTGATATTAAAGTTGCTTTGTCACGAACATCATTTCTATTTGCATCAATTTTTACACCGAGGCATTCAAGATATTTGCATACATCTTCTCTTAGTTCTTTTTGATTTTCTCCCATACCAGCTGTAAATGTGATAGCATCACATCCGCCAAGTGCTACAAAGTATGAGCCGATGTATTTTGCTATACGATATTTCATGGCATCAAGAGCTCTTTTTGCAGCTTTGTCACCAGCCTCCATTTTTCCTTTCAAATCCCTATAATCAGAAGAAATATTACTTAAACCAAGTAGTCCAGATTTTTTATTTAACATATTTAACACTTCGTCAACAGATTTTTTTTCTTTGTTGCAGATATATTGAACTATAGCAGGGTCTATGTCTCCAGAACGAGTTCCCATCACAAGTCCTTCAAGCGGAGTTAAGCCCATAGAAGTGTCAACACATTTTCCACCGATAGATGCTGAGATAGAAGCACCATTTCCAAGGTGGCAGACTATAACTTTTGCATCAGGTTTTAAATTTCCGAATTTAATAGTTTCTTTTGATACAAACATATGACTTGTGCCATGGAATCCATAGCGGCGGACAGAATATTTTTCAAAGTACTCATAAGGAATGGCATAGAGATATGCTTTCTCTTCCATGCTCATACCAAATGTTGTGTCAAACACTGCGACGTTTTTCTTGCCAGCTGCATTTTTTTCGCAGGCCTCTATGCCCATAAGGTTTGCTGGGTTATGAA
Organism: Lachnospiraceae bacterium; assembly: GCA_017449075.1. Lineage (GTDB taxonomy): Bacteria > Bacillota > Clostridia > Lachnospirales > Lachnospiraceae > UBA3633. The sequence goes on along the minus strand of JAFSKG010000011.1, from coordinate 55,776 downwards.
GAGGACCTAGGTCAAAACATTCACGGATTACATCTTTAACCTTATCATCTACTAATACTGATTCAGTGAGTTTAATGCCTCCATGAAGTACACGATGCCCAATTGCAGAAATCTCATCAAGAGATTTTATGACACCATTAGTAGAATCTGTTAATGCAGAAAACATAAGGTTGGCAGCCTCTACGTGATCTTTTATAGGTTTTTCTACTTTGTAATTGTCTTTTCCTGGAACTTTTTGTACAAGATTAGAACCATCTATTCCGATTCTCTCAATTGTTCCTTTTGCGATGAGTGATTCATTGTCCATGTTGATCAGTTGGTATTTGAGAGATGATGAACCACAGTTTAATACTAAAATATTCATAATTTATCCTTTCGGGCTCCGCAAGCGTTCGCCCCTACGAGGGACGACAGAATGTCGTCCCCTACGATATGATTGTTGCTTCGGTAGCTCCGACACAAGCGTTTGCTTCATCTGTGTCAATGTGCATGGCGAGAGCATAAGAGTTGCTAATTCTTATAACTACATCGTCAAAGATGAGTTTTCTCTCTGGTGAGTTTACAGAAACTTTGACAATGTCGCCATTTTTTACATTATAATTTTTTGCATCAGCCTCTGTCATATGTATATGTCTCTTTGCACAGATTACTGCATGCTCTTTTTTTATTTCACCAGCAGGCCCTTTTATAGTTACAGGTCCAGCGTCGTGTAAGTCGCCAGATTCACGAACTGGAGCCTTAAGGCCTAGTGCTCTGGCATCAGTTAGAGAAATCTCGACTTGAGTTTCTTTTCTTTCTGGTCCAAGAATAGAAAGCATTCCAGAACTTCTTTCACCTATAACTTCAACTCTTTCTTCACAAGAAAACTGCCCAGGCTGAGAAAGGTCTTTTTTCTTTTTTAATTGATATCCTTTTCCAAAAAGGATTTCTAAATCTTCTTTTGATACATGTACGTGACGTGCACTCATTTCTAAAGTTATCATAATTACTCCTTCGGGCTCCGCAAGCTTTCGCCCCTACGAAATAGTATTATAGAATAATTATAGTTTTTTAGCAAGAAAAAACCGGAGAGCATTATGCTTCCCGGTTTTCTTTTTTGGAGGGGTTTATTATATGTTCTATCCGATAATTGCGTCTATTTGACGCCAGATAGCATTTCTATCTTGCAATGTTTTTAGTTGTACTTTTTTAGCCTCAAGTATTTCGTTAAGTCTTGCAAGTGCCTTATCGTATTCTTTATTTTGTACGAGTGACTTAACAGAATCTTTCTCTGTAACAGTTTTCTCTTTTTTGTCAGTTGTTTTTATTGACTTTCTAAGTTCTTTAATTTGTTTTAATTTATCACTTGAAAAAGAGTTTTTGTCTTCCTTATATTTTTCACTAATAGTCTTAACTTTTTTGCTGACAGAATTGTTATACTCTCTAAGTTCTTTAATTTGAGAAGTATAAGTATTGATTTCTGCTCTTATAGTCTTAGCCTTTTCGTTATACGCCTTAGCTTCTGCACTTGTATCAGAACTTTCTGCATATTCTGAAGTGGCACCTTGTACGTCTACATTAGTTGCAAAAACTTGCATACTTCCTATTGTTAAAAGACTCATTATTAAAATTGTTGCTTTAAATATGTTTTTCATATTGTTCACCTTTTCCTTATTTTTTCCTCTTCGGATTTACAAGTATAATATAGCACAGATTGAAAAAAATGTTAGTGGTAGAAATGTGGCAAAATAGGGGTAAAAATAAACAATAGAGTTTAATTATATTGTAATATGTAGTATAATTTAAAAGCAAAGGAGATAAATATATGGCAGAAAAAGTGAGTAAAAAGATAGTATATGTGTGTGACGATGATAAAAATATATCAGAACTTATCAAAATGTATCTTGAAAATGATAATTTTGAAGCAGAGACATTTGACACTGCAGAGAAACTTTTAAATGCAGTAAGAAAAAAAGAGCCAAATCTTATAACTCTTGACATAATGCTTCCAGGAATGGATGGTTTCGAAGCACTTACTAAGATAAGAGAGAAAAGTGAAGTACCTGTGATTTTGGTTTCGGCAAAAGATCAAGAAGTGGATAAGGTTAGAGGATTTAATGATGGAAGTGATGATTATATAGTTAAACCTTTTATGCCTCTTGAACTTGTGGCAAGAGTAAAAAATGTTTTAAGAAGAAGTGAAAAAGGACCTGTAAAAAAAGTTGAGAAGCCAAAAGTAATACTTGAGTATTCAAATGTCACTATTGACACAGGCGCGATGAAAGTAACTATAAATAAGAAAGAAGTATCATTTACAAATATAGAGTATAAATTTTTAGTTTACATGTTCGAAAAGCAAAAAGAAGCTGTTACAAAAAAAGATATACTTGCAGATGTGTGGGGATATGAAGAAGATGATAATAGAGTTATAGATGATCTTCTAAAAAGGCTTAGAAAAAAACTTGATGAGAATAAGGCAAAGATAAGTATAGACACGATATGGGGAGTAGGATATAGACTTTCTGATGGAAAGAGCAGTAAATAAGAAAACGCAAAAGATATTTAGCAAAATATTTTGGCCTATTGTTCAAATAGTGGTGATTTTTGCTGTCGCTACTTTTTTGATTAACTATTTTTCTATAGACAGATTTGTAAAGGATAATGCGAAAGAAAAATTAAACGAAGCCTATAATGATGTGGTAGTGCAGATAAATGAGTTTAAAAACTCTGACGAGAAGACATTTACACTTAAACCATCAGAACACTTGGTAAATCAAGGGAATAACACACAAGTTTATGTTTTTGATAGTAATTTTAATGAAGTTTCACTTTTTGATAATAACATTTACATCGACAGGGAAATGCTTTCGTTTTTAGCTTCTTTGTTAAGTGACTATGAGCTTGAAGAAGGGACGCTTACGAACATAGTGTTTAACAAAAAAGAATATATTGCAAATACCTATGTCACAAGTGATTCGTTAAATATTAAGGAGAAATATTTTGTAGTTATACAAGAACTAACAGGTAAATCAAACCTGCTTCGAGAAAGCTCAAGACAACTTCTTTTTATTCAGATTATAGTGCTGGTGTTGGTTATATTTACTGTATATATAGTTGCAAGAGACTTGTCAAAGCCTATTATTAAACTTTCAAAAGAGTCAGAGGAGTATGTGATTGGAAAGGGAGTAACTATAGGGAAAAAAAATATATCTACCACAGAACTTGAATCTCTTAGACAGTCACTCACTAATATGCAAGAAAAAATTGATGAAGAGACAAATCGAAAGAACACTATCTATGAAAATGTTGCGCATGACCTGAGAACTCCTCTTGTATCAATACTTGGATATGCTGATGGTTTAAAGGCTGGAATTATAAAAGATAAAAATAAAGCATGTGATGTTATACTCAGAACTGGAAATCAGTTAAAAGAAATGATTGAGAACATACTTGTCTTGAGTCGTTTTGATAATGATACTTATAAAGGAAATAAGGAAGAGTTGAGTCTTGTTGATTTGATAAGTGAGCAGGTGGAGACAGTTAAAGTTATAGATGAAAGTAAGAAAGTGATATTTGAAAATGAGTTAGATGATGAGGGCATGATAAATAGTGATAGGAAGTTATTAGTGCGAATTATACAAAATCTGCTTAGCAATGGAATAAAGTATGCAAATTCAAAAGTAGTAATTAATCTAAAGAAAGCGGGCTCGCAAGCTCGCCCCTACGATGGACGACAGGATGTCGTCCACTACGAGTATATCATTACGATTGCTGATGATGGAAAAGGCATTGATAAAAAGAATTTGCAAAATATTTTCACTCGCTATTATAAAGGCGAAGACGGTCACTTTGGTATAGGTCTTGCTGTAGTTAAGAGCTCTGCTGATTATCTAGGTGCTGATGTTAAAGTTGAGAGTGAAGAAGGAAAAGGAACTTCATTTGTCATTACTATTGAATTTATAAAATAGGCCTCCTTTAATTATATATATAAATGCAATGAAAATTGCCAAAAACACTGCAAATCCCATATATGCAGTGTTTTTTGTTGCTATAATTAAATAAATATTATAAAATATGTGTGGAGGAAATATTATGCCAATGTATAATTTTTTATTTGTAATTTTCACAAGCTATGTATTATATGGTTTATCAGGAAATTTACTAAATAGTGTTTGGCCAAAAGTTGCAGAAGATATTGGTGCAGCAGTTGCTCTTCTTGGTGTAGTGTCTACGTTTTGTAATATTACATCGGGCATCACAAGTGCTTTTGTATATAAGATAAGAAGAAAGTTTGGAACTAACATTACAGTATCAATAGGGCTTGCGTTTATGGCTCTTTCTTTGATTTTGTATGGGGTTGCAAAAAATATTTACATTATAGGTATAGGGTTTATAGTTCTCGGTATAGGAAATGCAATAGTTGATGTAGGTGCAAATAGTTATATTATAAAAGCATATGATGCAAAAAAAGTTTCTTTGCTTCATGCATGCTGGGGAATAGGTTCTTCGGTAGGACCTATGATAATGGCATTGTCTATTACATTTTTAAAAAATTATAGAATAGGTTTTGCTATAGGTGCAGTTATTATAATAGCAGTGTTTATATTGATGCGTTTTATGAAGAGAAAGTGGGAGGCGAACAAAGCAAGTGTTGCAAAAGAGATTGTTGAGCTTCACTCAGTGTCAGAGGAAGAGAAGACAAGTAATAAAAAGTTTGTAGATATTATAAAGATCGATTTAGCACTTATAGTTATGATCTGTTTCTTCTTTGGAAATGCATTAAATGGACTTATGAATACTTGGATTGCAACTATATTTGTAGAACAAAGACATATAAGCGTAATTGAAGGTGCAAACTTAGCTACAGTATTTTTTGCAAGCCTAACCCTTATGAGAGTGATTCTAGGGTTTATAGCAAGTAACTTTAAAACAAAGAATGTAATATTCTTTGGCATAATTGTTGCAATTGTTGGTGTAGGACTTATGTTTATAAAGTCGACAAATATATATTTCTTATATTTGAATGCGGCAGTACTTGGAATAGGTATAGCGCCGATCATTCCTTTCCTTAATCACTATTTAAAAACTCTTTTTGGTGAAAACAATGTGGGTGAGATTTTGGGGTACTGTTCTATATTTAGTCTTACAGGTATAGGCATTTCTTCATTCTGCGCAACTCTTGTTGTGAAGTTTTTTGGAATAGATGTGATTCAAGTATATATAATTATAGTAGCTGTAATACTTCTTGCGATATTCTCTTATATAGTTTATAGAGCAAGTAAAAGAGCTAATATATAAAAGGAGAGTATTATGACAAAGACATTTATGTTTATGATCTATATCTGCTTTGGAGTCTATGGTTTATGTAGTTCTTTAGTTGGTGGTATTTGGCCTCAGATGGCATCGGAACTTAATATAGATGCGGCAGCTATTGGAATTATATTTACAGTTACAAGCGTAGCATCAGGACTTTCAAGTTTGGTGACATTTAAGATAAGGCAGAAACTGGGGTCTAACCTTACGAGCATCCTAGGGCTTACATTATATGCAATAAGCATGATTCTCTATGCAAATGCAATAAGTTTACCTATGCTTTTTGTAGCTGGAGCGATTCTCGGTTTAGGTAACGGAATCATAGATGTAAATTCTAATAGTTATGTTGTTAAAGCGTATGATGCTAAGTGGGTGTCATTTATGCATGGAGTATGGGGATTAACTGCAACAGCAGCACCTATGCTTATGACATTTGCACTTTTATATACATCTTCATATCGAAATGGTTTTAACATTGCATTTGGTATAACTGTAGTAGTTATAATCATTCTTTCTTTAATGAAAAAATATTGGATTAAAAAGAGAGAGACGATAGATAAAGATATTCTCAGCATGCATTCAGTGACAGAAGAAGAAAAATCAAGTGATATAAAAGTATTAGAAGTTTTGAAGATGAAAAGAGTTTTGCCAACATTACTTTGCTTTACATTGTCAATTGGTTCGGGTTGTGCATTTATGGCATGGTCTGCCACTATAGTTGTAGAACAAAAAGGAATATCAATAGTAGAAGGTGCAACAACAGCGGCTATTTATTCATTTGCACTTACTATTGGACGAATTTGTATGGGAATAGTTGCAGAAAAAGTTGGAACAGATAAAATAATAAAGATATTATCATTGTTAGAGTCAGTGTTGATTATCATGCTGTTCTTGCCATATAAAGGTGTGTGGCCTGTATATGCGAATGTCGCATTAATTGGATTTATGTCAGGCCCGCTCACCCCACTCTTAGATGCAGACTTAAAAGAATTGTTTGATATAAAAATATTAAGTGTAATAATTAGTCTTGCTGGAGTATTTGGACTTTGCGGAGTTGCAGCAGTTTCTTCGCTTATGACTTTAACATCAAATGCTATATCAATAAAATATGTGCAAATAGTTCCTGCAATTGGTTTTGCAATGTTGTTTATAATATACAATTATGTGAGAAAGAAGACTAGCAACGCTTAGTATCAGCTGTCAAACCTCTAAGAAAATTCTTAACCTCGTCATTTAACTCATAAGGAAGAAGCCTATAGCTCCAGTTCATAGGGCTTAAAGTTGAAGGCACGTTCATACGACCAATACTTCCTGTGCCAAGCAAATCTTGGAATTGAGTTATGACGAGGTTTGATTTACTTTCATAAAGCACTTTAAGAGCTTCTTTATAATAATTAGCAGGATCTTTTAAATGTAAATATTCTATAGCATAGTTTCTATCATTTTCATTTATAGAATTAATCCATCCCATAAATGTGTCATTGTCGTGAGTTCCAAGGTAAGCAACGCTATTTTCTGTATATGTATGTGGAAGATATTCGGTATTGCTTTTGTCATTGGCATTAAACGCAAACTCAAGAACTTTCATGCCTGGAAAACCAGTATATTCTAAAAGTTCTTTAACCGAGTTAGTTAAAAATCCTAGGTCCTCCACTATTATTTCTACATTTCCTAAGGTTTCTTTTACAGTTTTAAAAAGTTTTTTTCCAGGAGCTTCAACCCATCTTCCAATTGTAGCATCTTTATTTCCAAATGGGATTGCATAGAAAGAATCAAACCCTCTAAAGTGATCAATCCTTATTATATCATAAAGTCTTTGAAGACGAGAAAATTTATCTATAAAATATGTAAATCCCTTTTCCTCTATGAATTTAAAGTTGTAGAGTGGATTTCCCCAAAGTTGTCCTGTTGCTGCATATCCATCAGGTGGGCAACCTGCAACTTCTATAGGAAGTTTGTTGTGGTCTAGGTGGAAAATCTCTGGATGAAGCCAAACTTCTGTGCTGTCGTATGCACTATAAATAGGAATGTCACCAATAATTTTTATTCCTTTTTCATTTGCGTATCTTTTTAATTTGAACCATTGCCTAAAGAATAGACACTGCATAGTTTTATAAAAATCTACAAGTTCAAAGTTTTCATTTTGAAAACTATTCAAAGTTTCAGGATTACAAAACCTATATTCATTTGGCCATACATCAAAAGAAGCGCCATTGAACTTTTCTTTTATTGAAAGGAACAAAGCATATTCATCACTAAAAAATTCTTGCTTAGACTGAAAACTATTGTATTCATCTTTATATAGTTTCTTGAAATTGCAACAAGCAATTTTAAGAATTTTGTATTTATTGTTAAATTGTTTTTCATAGTCAACTCGTCTTGGACTAGTATCGGTTTCTAAATATCTATAATCAGTTTCTTTGAGTAGACCTTCGTCTTTTAGCAAATCAAAATCTATGAAAAATGGATTTACACCAAAACTTGATATGGCAGAATATGGTGAGTTACCAAAACCTGTATGCATTATAGGAAGCATTTGCCAATAAGTTTGCTTTGTGTCAACCAAAAAATCTACAAATTCGTATGCAGTTTTTCCAAGAGTGCCGATACCATACTTTGATGGTAGAGAGAAAACTGGCATTAAAATTCCGCTACTTCTTTTCATAATCAAATCCTTTTAAAAAATATTGGGCTCGTAGAACTCGCCCCTACGAATAGGGCTCCGCAAGCGTTCGCCCCTACGGTTTTCGCGTTCGCCCCTACAGTAGTTTGTTAAGTAAGATCCACAGTATGAGTGCCACTGAGATTCCTACCATTAGGTTTATTGTAAATGTGAGTACAAGGCAAGTGAATAATACCGCTATGTCTTTTTGTTTCCATCTTTTATGTAGCCTGTAATTGTTTTTACTTGAAACATGTTTGATGCAACTACAAATAATAGTGCTGCAATTGTTGACATAGGAATCATACCAACATATTTCATAAGACCTATGAGTATAAGAAAAAGTATAACAGCTTGTAGCATACCTGCTATAGGAGTTTTAGCACCATTTTTTACACTTGCAGAAGTTCTGGCAAGAGCGCCAGTTGCAGGAATGCCACCAAAGAGCACAGATGCGATACTGCCAAAACCTTGAGCGATTAATTCTGCATTTCCGTGATGGTAGTCACCAGATAATTTGTCTGAGACTTTACAAGCGAGTATTGCTTCTACGGCAATTAGACAGGCAATTGTTATTCCGATTGTGTAGACAGCAGGAGTTTTTAGTAGTATAAGATTTGGAGCACGGAATGTCATAGGACTATTACTTATGGCATATAAATCATTTATCTTTAAGACATTTAAATTCGAAACCTTCACAACGATGGTAGAAATTAAAATAGAAATAAGTGATGCAGGAATTTTTTTTGAAATTTTTGGAAATGTAATTAAGATTGTTAATGATAAGAGTCCTACTAAAAGTGAGTAAATATTGAGAGTATTAATGTTTTTAAAAAATTTGATAATTTTTTCTATATTTCCTATTGGTCTTGCGCCGTTAAGATAAGTAATTCCAAAAAAATCTTTTGACTGACCTACAAGTATTCCAAGTGCAATTCCTGCTGTAAAACCTACGACTATTGTATTTGGAATTTTGGCTAGATATACACCAACTCTTAAAAATCCGAAGATTATTAGTATGGTACCAGCGACGATGGTTGCAACTATGAGAGTGTCTAAACCATGTTTTAATATGGCCGAAGCAATGATACCAGATAATGCAGCTGTAGGTCCTGATATTTGAATCTTAGTTCCACCTAAGAGAGAAATGATAAAACCAGCAACTATTGCTGTGTAGAGACCTTCATTTGGACCAACACCAGATGCGATAGCAAGTGCTATAGAAAGGGGCAATGCAATGATAGCCACTACGATAGCGGCTGTTAGGTCACCTAAAAAAGTATCTAAGGTGTAACCTTTCAATGAATCTAAAATTTTCGGTTTGTATGAATTATCAATCATAAATTTTAAAGGGGCTCGTACAACTCGCCCGTACAAGGGGCTCGCCCATACGTAGCCGCGAGCTATGCGAGCGGCATGTTTGCCAAATAATAAAAAAACCCCACATACAAGTGGGGCAATAAAATAAAATTAAATTATTTTCCTGCTGCTTTTTTAATAGTGTTAGCTGCAACAAATATAAGAATGCTGATGAGAAGACCTATAACAGCACTTACAATGTTGCTAGTGTTTGTAGCCTGAGATTTTTGAACTACCATAACGATTATATTTACGATACCCATAACAAGGCTTATAAGTGCAAACCACCATGCTGGCATAATTTTTGAAATGTCATTTGATGCTTTAACAGAGAAAATTCCTGAAAGTAATTCAACAACAGAGCCGATTATTATAAGGAGACCACCAAAGCCTAAAAGTGCAACTCCACCAGCCATCTCACTACTTGCAGTAACTTCACCTGCAGCAGCTCCTGCACCTATGAGAGCTCCACCAGCTATAGCCAAAATTCCTGCTACTATGCCTATGATGCCAAAGATGATTGAAATAATACCAAAAACCTTTAAAATCATTTTACTTGTGTTAAGATTCATAAATTTACCTTCTTTCATTTGATTTTTTGCATACAAAACCGATAGTCCTGTATATTTTTATTATAGTATAAAACTATGAATGTGTCAAAAATATTTTAGAGTTGTAAAAGGCTAGAGAGACGACAGAATGTCGTCCCCTACGATGTATTTGTTATGCGTAGGGGCGGACATTCTGTCCGCCCGAGGGGATAGGATATTGCCCAGTATAGATTCAATATAAGATAAATATATGATTAAGTAATATTATGTGATATAATTAGTCATAAATAGTTAAACTTATTAGATTATAAAAATTATTACAATGAGGGAGGGTATTATGAGTAAAGAGTATAAAATATTGAAAGAGGCATATGATAGTATCAAAAAGAAGATACCATATGTGCCAGAGATAGCAATTACACTTGGTTCAGGACTTGGAGATTTTGTAAATGATTTGAAGATTGATGCGGTAATTGATTATGCAAGCATCAAAAATTTTCCAAAGGCCACAAATCAAAATCACAAAGGAAAATTTGTATTTACAACTATAGGCGGTAAAAAAGTTCTTGTGATGCAAGGCCGAATTCACTTTTATGAAGGTTATAGTGCGGTAGAAGCAGTAAGACCTGTAAGGCTTATTGCTATGATGGGTGTAAAAAAATTAATTTTGACAAATGCGGCAGGTACTCCAAATAAAAAATATCGCCCAGGCGATATAATGATTATAAAAGATCACATATCATTTTTTGCTCCAAACCCTCTTATAGGCGAAAATGTGGAAGAGCTTGGAACTAGATTTCCAGATATGACAAATGTGTATGATCCAGAAATGATTAAAGTTATAAAAAAAGTTGCGGCAAAAAACAAAATAAAACTCCAAGAAGGCGTGTACTGTCAACTAAAGGGACCATCATATGAGACAGCAACAGAAGTTAAACTACTAGGCAAACTTGGAGTAGATGCAGTTGGTATGAGTACAGTGATAGAAGTTATAGCAGCAAGACATGCAGGGATGAAAACAGCCGGACTTAGTGTTATCACAAATATGGGAACAGGACTTTCAAAAGTAGAACTCAGTGATGATGATGTGAGGGAGACGGCGGCGAAAATTGCTGTCAAATTTGAAAAACTCGTTAAAGGTATTATTGCAAATATAAAATAATTTAATTGGGCTCGCATAGCTCGCCCCTATGGTGTTGTAGGGGCGGACATTCTGTCCGCCCGGGAGAAATAAATGGAGAATGAGTATACATTATATTTAGATGAGAGTAAGTCGGTTGACAACATTTTTGTCATTGGTGGATTTGCTTGTCACATTGAAAAAGAAAAAGAAATTGAACGAAGGTTAACTGAGCTTAAAAAAATAGTTTGGAAAGATGTCAAAGATAAAGAATCAAGAGTTTTTCATGCGACTGACTATATAAAGAGATATCCAGAAGCCTTTATTGATTTGATTAAAATAGTTCGTGAAGTGGATGGAGTAGTATTTGCTACGGTAATAAAACTCGATGAGTTGCACGAACTATTTGGGACTGCATTTACAAAAAATGAAAAGACTGATTTTGCATTTATTGATAATCCATTTAACATAGCCCTTGAAAAAGTCATAGAGAATTATACCCATTATTTGTTTTATAGAAACGGGTTTGGAAAGACAATATATGAAGCGAGAAATACAGAAGACCAAAAGTGGAATATGAGTCCAGACTTTTTACTTAAGAAAGATTATCTTAGAATTATTGCAAATAGCAAGGGCGTAGGATATATAAATGATGAAGCTCTCCAGCTCTGTAACACTAATTTTTCTGTGAAAAAGAAGAAAGAGGATGTGGCAGGTCTACAGATTGCAGATAATATTGCTTATATAATTGCAAGGTCTATGAGCCACTCTCTAAAGGAAAATGTAAATATCGAAAAGATTTTTGATGAGATATTTGACCTTGCCTATAATGGAAACTTTGATAAGAAAAAAAAAGATTTAAGACATTTTTATGGTATAAGGATTTTACCTGAGATGTTTAGAACAATACCGATGGAGCGAAAAGGGAGCGAACAGATAAAATATTATAACCAAATGATAAGCCAACTTGAAAAGCAACTAGAAGTTCTAAAAGATCCAAAAAGCAAAAACAATTTGATGCAAGGGAAAGTGTAGAGTATAGTAGTTATGAATAGAAAATATGATTTGATATTATTTGATTTAGATGGAACGGTTTTTGACACAGCAGAGACCATTCTCAACTCTCTTAAGGCGACTATTGAAAACGCTGGTCTTAGAAAACTTACACAAGAAGAGGTTGACACTTTTATAGGCCCACCAATAATAGATTCGCTCCATAGATATTATCCGGAATTGTCAGATGAAGATATTGATAGTTTAACTAAAAAATATAGAAAATATTATTTGGAGCACGAGTTACTTAAAGCAAAACCATTTAAAAATATTCCGGAAGTGATAACTACACTTAAAGAAAATGGATACAAGGTAGCACTCGCAACTTATAAACTTATGAAATGTGTTACACCGCTTTTTGAACATTATGATATGACAAAATATTTTGATACATTAAGAGGTTCAATTAACGAAAAAGGTTTAACAAAGACTGATATAATGAGACTTGCCATAGAAGACTGCAAGATTACTGATTATGACAGAGTTTGTATGATAGGTGACACTGAGCACGATTTGAGAGGAGCGATTAATCTCGGGGTAGCTTTTATTGGTGTGAATTATGGTGCGGGATTTAAAGGATTGACTGATGAAGAAAAGAATTATAAAAAATGTTTGGGATATGTGGATGATGCGATAGAAATACTAGATTTGGTATAAAAAAGGGACGACAGGATGTCGTCCCTTACATTGTAGCCGCGAGCTGTGCGAGCGGCACTTATATATCGTTTTGAATTAGGTTATCGAATGATTCTGCTTTTACAACTACGAAATCATTATCATCTTTTAGCATCACGACTGCAGGCCTTGGTAAGCGATTGTAATTTGATGCCATGGAGTAGTTGTAAGCTCCTGTAGTTGCGACAGCAACTATATCATATCTTTTAACTGATGATGGGAACATAATATCTTTTTGTATTATGTCACCTGATTCGCAGCATCTTCCTACGAGGTCAGCTTTAAAATCAAGTGCCTCGTTCATCTTATTTGCAACCATACAAGTGTAATTAGCTCCGTATAGTGCAAATCTTGGATTATCTGCCATGCCGCCATCTATCGACACATAGTTTTTATAGCCAGGTATTTTTTTGATTGTCCCAACAGTGTAGAGAGTCATACCTGCATCAGCAACTATAGATCTACCAGGTTCCATTCTAAATGCTGGAACATTTATATTGAGTCTCCCACATTCTGCATTTATATATTCTGAAAGTTCTTTTAACTTTGTATCAAGATGAAGTATAGGGTCAGAGTCTACATACCTAACACCAAAGCCACCGCCAATATCATACTCTAAAGTCTCAAAATTATATTTCTCCTTTACGTCAGCGAAAAACTTAAGCATTATTTTTGAAGTTCTTTCATACACATCTTCTTCAAAAACTTGCGAGCCCACATGGCAGTGGAAGCCCATAAGTTTTACGTGCGAGAGTTTTAGAACTTCACCGACAAGAGTAAGTGCCTGCCCTGTCTCTATAGCAGTACCAAACTTAGAATCTATTTTTCCTGTCTGGTCTGCTTCGTAGGTATGAGTATCAATGCCTGGAGTAAGACGAAGCAAAATTTTTTGAGTCTTGCCGAGCTTCTCACATTCTCTCTCTATGACATTTACTTCTTCTATATTATCAGCTACAAAATATCCGACGCCATTTTCTATACCATAAGCTATATCAAAGTCAGTTTTGTTGTTGCTATGAAAATAAGCTTTAGATAAATCAAAGCCAGCAGCTTTTGCAGTATAGAGTTCGCCACTTGATACAAGGTCGATACCGACACCTTCATCCTTCATAATTTCGTAAATGTATTTGAAAGAGCAAGCCTTACTTGCATAGAGCATAAGAGCAGAGTCGCCAAAATATTTTTTAAATGCAGACTTATAAGCATTCACATTTTCTCTTATACGGTTCTCATCCATTATATAAAGTGGAGTGCCGTATTTTTTTGCAAGCTCTGTAACTTTAAAATTATTAAAATAAAGCTCGTTATCTTTTATTGTAATATTTTTACAAATCATAAATTATTTGAGTTTCTTTTGAAGCCAATCCTTTCCATCCACAAATCTTGAAACTATGAATGACACAACATAGTCACCAGAAGCATTTATCATAGTAGCAGGTGGGTCAACTAAGTTTCCGATTGCAACAAGTATAGGGAATGCGAGTTCCATACGAGTTGGGAAGAATACAGAGCAGATGATGTATTCGCCAATGTATCCGCCACCAGGAACACCTGACATACCTACTGATGAGAAAACAGCAAGTAGTGTTATAGGGATGAGTTGGTTCCAAGAAAGTTGTTGTCCAAATACGCCGAGTACAAATGCAATTTTTAGTACACATGAGAAGCAAGAACCATCCATGTGCATGGTAGCACCAAGTGGGATAACTATATTTGATACATCTTTTGAGATGCCAGTTTCTTCAGCGACATTTAAGTTGGTTGGAATTGTTGCCACGGATGAACAAGTACCAAGTGACACGATGGCAGGGCGAGCAAGTTTGCTAAACATAAGTTTTGCTGCACCTTTACCACCACCAAACCATGCGAAGAGTGGAAATGCAGTGAAAAGATAAATGAAGCAAAGTGGATAGTAGACAATCATTGCTCTTGCATATGCTTCTGTAATCATATGTCCATAGTCAGCCATGAGATTTGCAAATATTGCAAAGAATGCAACAGGAGCATAATAAGTAACAATATTTACAAACTTAACCATAACCTTGCTTAATCCTAATATGAAATTTGTTACAGGGCCTTCGCCACCTTCTATAAGATTAGTTGCAAATCCAAATATAAGTGAAAATACAATAAGTGGAAGCATGGCACGACGAGTTAAGAGACCTGTGAAATCACTAGTGGTTAAAAAGTTTGTAATCATTTGTGGTATGGTTGCATACTCACCAAGTTCTTCGGATGGTACATTTTCCCAAGCTTTAAGTACTGGTGGGTAAGCTTTCATAAGAACAAACATTATGATGGCAGCTATAATACCAGTAATTACAAATGTTGCAATAGTGTAGCCGATAATCTTGCCGGCACGAGTTCTGTTTTTCATACCTGCAACAGCACCAGCTATTGATGCAAACACAAGAGGAACAACAATACAGAACATCATGTTAATAAATATAGTACCGAGAAAGTTAATTTTTCTTGCGGCATCTGGGTTCATAGCCCCAAACACACATCCAAGAATCATTGCAGCAATTAAAATTCCTAGAAATAAATAGTTTTTTGCAATGTCGGATTTGTTAATGTTTAAATCATCACTTTTTTTCATACACCCATCTCCATAAATTTTATTTTATTATAATTAATTTTAATATAGTATCGGTATTTTTGCAATGCCTGCATGAGCCCTATAAAGTATCAAGCATTAAAAAATCTTTAAATTTTATATGACGGACTAGACTTGTAGAATAATCCAATTCATCATTGGTAATTAAAATCTTTTGAGATAGATTGTCTTTTATTAGGTTGAAAGGAGTCATTTCTCTTTTATATGTTTCTTCATCTTCAACACTATAAGCAACTTGTATGTAATATTTTTTGTTGCCGTTTGTTGCGAGAAAGTCTACCTCTTTTCCGTTAATGTTGTATACATGTAAAGTATATCCCATATATAAGAGCTCATTGTGAATAATATTTTCAAGATTGTGACTTAAGTCAAATCGATTATTCGTTTGCCTTATTGAATTAAAAGACACATCTTCATTATATATTTTATGATAAAATGACAATTCTTGTTTTGTCTTGGTAGAGTATTGGCTTAGTTTTTCAATAGCAAATGCTTGCTCAAGATAATAAATATATTTTGAAATAGTATTTTCAGAACACTTGTGATATTGCTTTATATATTTATAAATTGAGTTAGAACTTAGTATTCTACTATTTGACAAAAAAACATAGTTGACAACATTTTCAAACAACTCCATTTTCTTAATTTTATATCTAAGGCTTAAGTCGTTGTAAATAATAGTTTCATTTAGATCTTTTAGATAAGACTTCATAGCATTTTCATCTTTATATTCTAATCTTTTTGGAAAGCCACCCCATATGATGTAGTCGAGAATGGACATATCGCGACTTAATTCTTTACAGTATTCTAAGATTTCTTTATACACAAATGGAAATATTTTGAAAGAAACATATCTTCCGCTTAATTTATTTGTATATTCTTTAGATAGTAATTTTTGATTTGAACCTGTGATGAAAATAGAACAATTTTTAAGTCTAAGAGTTTTACATACTTCTTCCCATCCATCATAATCCTGTATCTCGTCAAAGAATACATAGCAAAGCTCGTCTTTTTTATTTCGTAAAATATTTTGAATTATGTCATCGGCATTTTTGAATTGGCTTTTTGTAATCCTATCTTCAAATTCAAAATAGAAATAATTATCGCTTTTTTTTGTAATCTCATCTTTGATTTGCTGCATCACAACAGACTTACCAGAACGGCGAATTCCAGTAATTATTTTAATTAGGTCTGAGTCATAAAAAGGTCTTATTTGGTTTAAATATCGTTCTCTTATAATCATAGCCGTATTATACTGCAAATTTTTGAAAATTTCAACAAAATTCTCATTACAACTGAAAACTTTTTAAAAAAATGATAAAGTTAATTATTAAGAAATAATGTAGCTTTTTTAATACTTTTTTAATAAATTTGTACCTAAAATTGTTGACAAAATGTGAGTTTAAACTTATAATGTATGTGCAGCTAAAATAAACGAGTTTTGTCGACAATCCATAAGTGGATAGTTGACAATTTTTAGTCGCATTTTAGTTTACGATTAATTCGACAACACAGGTATGTGCTGCCAGCATTTGATGTGAGGTTAAAAATAGAAAACATAATAAACTTATAAAATAAATATAAAAAACGAAACAAAAATGTTTTTTAAATTTTTTAAGTAAAAGAGGGAAAGAATTATGAGTATCGGAAAAGTAATTAAAAAATTCACATCGATCTTGCTCATTGTAGCGATGATCATGACGAGTGCAGGAATTCAGACATTCGCTGACTCTATTGATGATGTCGTAAATGAAGCAAAGAACGAAAAAGTTGAGGAGAATTTAAATCGTAAGTATTACGATGGACTTGTTGATCCTCAAGAAAATTCTACTGAAGAAAAATTTGAGAATGAAGGTGAAAACAATTCTCAAGATAAAGTAGAAGAAAAGGAGAAAAAGAATTCTGAGGATCAAGGATCTGATGATGGTGCAGAAGAATCTGAGGAGGAATCTTCTAATGATGGTTATGAAGAAGAACCAGAAGAAGATGAAACTACCAAAGCATCTAATGAAGAATCGGAAGAAGATGAGACTACTATAGATCCAAGCGAAGAATCTCAAGATCCCGATGAAGAAAAAGAAAGTGATAAGAAGGAGAGTGAAGAGAACTCTTCTGTTTCTGATGCCGATACAGATGATAAAGATAACGACGATAAAGAAAATAATGATAAAGGAAATACTGAAGATAAGATAGAAGAAAACGAGACAGATGAAGAAAGCATAGCTACTGATAGCGAAGCTTCTGATGATGCCGATACCACAGAAGAAGCAGACGCTACAGAAGATGAGATAGATAATGCAACTAAATCAGAGTTAGATGATGAAGAAATAGAAGAAGCAAGTTCATCAGATGCTGATGAAGTTGGTGATGCTGAAGAATCAAAGCCTGCAACTATAGCTACATATAGTGAGTTATTTACTGTGGCTACAGATAGCAAACTTCTTCGTGGGAAAGAAGAGATAGTGGCATCTGATAGTGATGCTAAACTTTATGGTTGGTCAGATACTGTAGGTCGTGAAATACCAAATGTAACTATCTGGGGAGATGTAGGATACAGGATAGATCCGATGTCTTGGGTAAATAAAGGTTACTTCCACTATATGCTTTATAGAAATAATGATGAACATAAACTTAATAATTTGGATGGTCAAAAAAATCCTAATATCCCAGCAGATTTTAGGTATTTTTATTGGACAGAAGGTAAAGATATATTAGCATTTAATATATGGGGTGTCTGGCGTTTAAATAAAGGAAGGGCAAAAGAGTATCCGCTTGAAGATTGGCTAGACACTACTAAAGCTATGACGAAAGGTGGGATAACACCAAATATACTTGGTTTTGTTTATAATGAAGTAGGTAAATCATTTACCCCTGTTGATGGTGTAACATTTGATAATAACTGGGATCAACAAATACAAAACGGAAATTTTGAATATCATTTGGATGGAAAGGATAAGCAAACATATGCAGAGGATAGAGTTGGCGGTGCTAGTCCAGACATATCCGTAACGTGTGACTTGAATGGTAAAACAAATCCAACACCAGATGGAGACTTTAAAATAAGGCTCCAAGGTATGTATATAACTAACAATTCCCAAGAAAGACGTATAAGATGGGAAAACGATGGATGGAAAGATGGTGATTTTACTCATAGATTATTTGGTCACTATGATAGAAAAGATACTAAGAATGGTGCCGATGTTCAAAAAGCATATCTTCTTCAAATGTATGAAGCATCAATTAAAAATAATCCAAAAAATATCTCTTATACCAGTGGTGGCAAGAGATATAAATTAATTGGTTGGACAAACATGTACCATGTTATGGATCCTTGGTGGAATCAATGGGGAGGAAAATCACTTTATAAGGCAATTGAAACTTTTACAAATAATGATTCTCCTGCAGTTGCATCAGATGGAATGAAGATATGGTATAAAGATGCATGGGATGCAGTATCATTTGGCCCTAACTATCGTGATGGTAATAATGGTGCATGGAGAGAAGGCTATAGGTTTGGAATGATGGATCAAGGCGTGATGATGGCTGCTGGAGATGGTAATGGTGGTGTAAAAAGTAAAAGTCAGTGGAAAGGTGGATCTGGACCATGGTCTGGAATCACAGTTACAAGTAGAAAATCGCAAGAAGAAGATGAAATTGAAGACTCAAGTCTTAAATATAGATTAGAGTTCATGTCTCCAGTGTTTGAGGAGATAGTAGAAAAAGATATTACTTTTGATAAAAAAGGTGGAGAGTGGGTAGAAGGTTATAATCCACCTACAAAGTATGATTCAGATGATAATGAAACAGCTGTGCCAACAGCTGACAATATTAAAAGATTTGGATATACATTTCAAGGTTGGTATGCTACTGCTATGGTTGGTTTAGGAGTAGGGACTATAGAGATTACAAAACTTGGCAAAGATGAAATAAAAAAAGGTATCACAACTGTTTTTGCAAGTTGGAAATCTAAAGACTATAGTATTAAATTTAATGATGGAAAAGTAAAAGGCTCTGATGGAGTAGATTACACACGTGCAGTTGCAGGTGCAACTAGTGGTAATTATAATTACGAGACCACAGTTACTATGCCTAAAGCAAGCGATATGGCTTTAACAGGATTTAATCTTTTAGGTTTTGCCACAAAATCAGATGCTACATCTGTTATATGGAAATGCAACACGACATATAATGTAAAAGATATGGGTGTAAAAGATGGTGAAACACTAAACATCTATCCAGTATATGCCGAAAAAACATATAAGATAAATCTTTATGGTGGTTCAGTTGTTGCTTCAGATAATAAAGAAAAGAAATCTACCTCAAAGGATGAAGGTATAGAACTTAAATATTATCAGAAATTGACATTTGCTAAAGATAAATTAGAACTTACTGGATTTAACTTAAAAGGATTTAATAAAGATAATAAGAAAACAGATGCCACTATACCAGCAGGAACAGAAATTCAAGTAAAAGATTATGTGTCTCATCTAAGTGAAAGCGAGACAAAGTCTTTCTATGGTGTGTGGGATGAAAAGAAATATGAGATAGAGTTTAAAGCAGGAAAGAAAAAAGGCTCAGATAACATAGAGTATGAGGGCATAGGAAGTGTGGGTAAAAAGACATATAAGTATTTTGAGACTGTAATCCTTCCTACAGGTTTTGCGTTGACAGACTTTACACTCATAGGTTATGGCTATACAAATGGTGGAGATGCAAAGACAATAAATGTAGATGCAAAGAGTATAGCAGGAAATATTGCGGGTTTGTCAGAAACTAATGTCAACACTCTTTATGGTGTATGGAAAGAAAATGAAGTTACAATCACATTCTATGGTGGAAGAAAGAAGGCATCTGACAACATTCATAAAGAAAGTAAAAATAAGGTAGAGAAAAAATATCCTTATAAATCAACAGTCAGTGTGCCACAAGACTTTACTTTAGAAGGATTCAACTTTAAAGGATTTAACATTGTAAATGAATCAGACACAGTGACACTTGAGTTAAGTGAAAACAATAAAAATAAAGCTACAAGTCTTGTATCAACTTATGGTATAAAAGAAGGTAAACTTGATTTTTATGGAGTATGGAAAGAAAAAGAATATTTACTTACTATATTAGCAGGAACAAAAGAAGTAAATGGCAAGACATATGTAGGAACAGGCACTATAGCGACAAAGTCATATTCTTATCATAGCAATGTCACTATGCCAAACACTCTTACTATGAGAGGATTTAAACTTGTCGGATTTAATAAAGATGATAATAAAGAAGAAGCAGATTACAATGTAGACGACATTGTAGAGATTAAAGATTTAATAACATACCTTACAATGCACGAGTATACAGAAGAAAATGAAGAAGCAAATAAACTTTATGCTGTATATGAGATATCAGGTGCTACTATCGTACTTAATGCTGATATAGGTGCATTTGAAACAAATAAAAAGAGAAAGAAAACACTCAATGTTACAAAGGCAGGTAAGTCACTTGGTGAGTATACAGGTTATGAAGAACCTACATCTCTTAACCATATAGTTGCTATGTATGGTGCAGAGGGAATTGAGGGTTATGACGGATCTACAGTTCTTGATGAGTATGAGTTTACTCATTGGGAAGATGCAGAAGGAAATAAATATACAAGTGATACAAAGATAGTAGGAGACCTTGAGTTAAAGGCATTCTATAAAGAGAAGACTACTGAAGAAGTAAATGAAACACTTTATGACATAGCTATTGATAATGATTCAGTAAAAGGAACATATGCAGGACCAGCAAGTTTCAAATTAAAACTTGGTTCAAATGTTCTTGCATCAATGAGTGAAATAGGAATACCAAATCCGACAAATAGTAGTAGCTGGACATTTGTTGGCTGGTCTTTTGATGGAGTAAATGTAATAGATGATAGCTATGTATATGCAGACACAAGCCTTAGAAGTTTAAAAGCAATATATAGTGAGAATGCCATAACAATAGTATTAAGTGCAAAGACAGGAGAGTTTAGTGGTGGTAAGAGAGTAATTACTATAATAAGCACAGAGTCAAAAGCGCTTAATAATTATAAAGAGTATGAAGAGCCAACTAAAGAAGACTGGGTATTTAAGAGATGGCTTGATGGAAGTGTAGAGGTAGCATCTACATCTATAATGACAAGAGACATAACACTTATAGCAGACTATGCAACAAAAAGTGATGCAACACCACTTGAAGATGAAAACACAGAATATTATCTTGAGATATTTAATGAAGAAGAAAAAGGAACATATGAAGGTCCAAATGATTTATATTTAAAATTTGGTTCAAATGTTCTTGCATCAATGAGTGAAGCAGGAGTTAAAGACCCAGTAGCAAAAGAAGGATGGAAATTCCTTGGATGGTCATATACTGAAGATGGAAAAGATAGCCTTATAAAATCTACTGATAAGTTTATAGATATAGATAAAGATAGTATATATGCCGTATATTCAAAAGTTGCATATACAGTAGTTTTAAGTGCTGGAGATGGAGAGTTTGAAGACGGAACAAAGTCAAAGAAACTTGAGAGTGAGACAGAATTAGAATTAAGTAAGTTTACAGGTTATGAAGAGCCAACAAAAACAGATTATGAATTTATCCGCTGGGTTGATGTAAATGGTGCAGAAGTAGCAACCACATCAATTATCAAATCAAATACAACACTTTTTGCAAGATATAAGAAAGTTGGACAAGCAATCGTAGATGGAAAATACATAATCACTATTGATAATGATGACACTAAGGGTGTTATTAAGGTAAATGGTGAAGAAAAAGATGTAGTTAGATTTAAGATTGGATTTAATCAAGATATACTTGCAACACTTGCAAGCGAGAGTATAACTGCAGAGGCAAAAACTGGATTTGTATTTAAAGGCTGGTCATGGTCAGGTGATTTAGATGACTTGATTAAAGATGGAGACAAATTTGATAATACAGATTATATAAGTTTAAAAGCAGTGTATACAGACTTAAGCAAGTTCCAAGTAATACTTAGATCTAATACTGGTGTGTTTGAGAAAGCTAGAAGTAGAAAGATAAGCTTCGAGACTAATAATAGCGAAACGAGACAACTTAAAAACTATGATAAATACGAGGAACCAATAAAATCAAATGCGGAATTCTACTATTGGTTAGAATTAAAAGAAGATGGTTCAAGAGCTACATATAGCCAATTAAATGTCGTAGATAGAGACTTAATACTTGATGCTATATATAAAGATAATACAACAGGCGAAGAGATAGGAAAGCCAGATGATGGCAGTGGCACTCACGATGGTGGAGACAATGCTACATATACAGTGATGGTTAAGAATGATATTGCTAAAGGAACTATGAGTAATGCAGAGAAGAAAAATATCGGTGGAAAAGATTATGAAGTTGCATTACTTGAGTTAAAACTTGAAGATGTAATTTTAGACAAGATAGAAGAAAAATCTATAAATATCACACCATCTGTAAAATACACATTTGAAGGATGGTCAGAAATAGATAATGATATAGAGAATCTTTTAAAAGACGATACAAAGTTTACAAATAAGGATATGATAGAGATCTATCCAGTATATTATGATGTATTCTCTGTACATGTAATATTAAATGCCAACACAGGACTTTTCAGAAATTACCAAAGAACAAAATCTCTTGAGATTCATAATAGAATGGCACTTGAAGATGTAGTAAATTATGAAGAGCCAACTAAGTCTGAGGGTTATACATTTATACGCTGGGAAGATAGCACAGGAAAGGTATATCCAACAACTTATGTATTTGGAAAAGAATTAGATGGAAAAGATGTAGAGCTTTTTGCTATTTATAAAGATGACAAAGATAATACAGTAGGAAAAGGTGATACAAAAGATGGTGGTAGCAGAGCAAATTATACAGTAGTAAGTAAGTATGATGTTACAAAATCATCAGTAAGTAATACAGTATTTGAAGTTAAGAAAGATGACTATATAATGCAAGCTATGATAGATTATGATGCTTATTATCCAACAGTCGAAGCAGAAGGATGGTGGCATAAAGGATGGTCATTTGTACCAGGACATACTGAAGATTATATAGATTTATTCGATAAAAACACAAAATATGAAGATACTGATAAAACTTTAGTTTATGCAAAATATCTCAATGTAAACGAATGGACTATCACACTTGATGCTAATACAGGTCTCTTTAAAGACAACACAAGAATTAAGACAATAAAAAATAGCAAGAGAATAGCAGTAAAAGATTTCCCTGATTATGATATACCAGAGAAATCAGATGGTTATACATTTGACAGATGGGAACTTGCAGACGGAACAATTTTTGATGCTAAAGATATGCCAACCGATCCATTTGATTTCACACTTTATGCTATTTATAAAGATACAAAAAATAATGATATTGGTAAAGGTGATACAAAGAAAGGCGAATATCAAGCAACTTACACTATAAGACTTTCTTCTGATGATACAAAAGGAACTTTAGGAGCTAAGACAAAGTTTGAGATAAGAATTGGAGAATTAATACTTGCTACTATGAGTAACGCAGGCATCAAGGACCCAGAAGTAGTAGTTGGCAATTATTTTGTAGGCTGGTCATGGGAAAAGGACAACTACGACTATGCAGTATTAGCTGAGAATATCTATAAAGGTAATGAAGGAACAGTGCTTTATGCATTATACTCACAAGAGTTAAAGAGTGTAACATTAAGAGCGAACACAGGTCTCTTTAGTGATGATACAAGAGAGAAGGTTTTACAAGTTCCACAATATCAATTATTAAAAGCTGTTAAAGGCTATGAAGAGCCAATAAAGACAGATGCGAAGTTTAATAGATGGTTGAAAGAAGATGGAACTGCGATACTTAACTTAGGAACTTATAAAGTTGCAGATAATCAAACTCTTGATGCAATATATGCTACAGGAAGTAATGTCATCGGTACTGGTGATACAAAAGATGGTGAAGATAATGCTACATATACTGTAAAAGTAAAGAACACTAACTCTATGGGAACATACGATGGAGCAGAGTATTTTGAGATAAAGAAAGGTGAAGTAGTATACACTACGATGAAGGCTTCAGGTGTTAAAGAAGGAACACCAAAGTCTGGATATGCATTTAAGGGATGGAGACTTGGAAGTGACTTGATTTCAGCACTTACTACTTACGAAGATACAAATCTCACATATATGACTATAGAATATGACACCCAGGTTACTCAACTTACATTTAATGCTTCATTTGGTGCATTTGCAGATGGTTCAAGAGAGAAGTCATATGTAGTTGCAAGAGGAAGAATAATCAATACTATAGAAGAATATGAAGAGCCAACTAAGAATAAATGGACATTTAACAGATGGGCAGATGAGAGTGGAAACACAGTAGCATCAACATCTGAAGTACCAAATGTATCAGAATTTAACTTAAAAGCAATGTATAAGAATAGAAAAGGTGAAGAAGTTGACGAAGATAGTCACAAACACTTAGTTTGCGGTGCACCAGATGAAGTGTCAGGACATATGACTGATGTCATTGAGGGTCACGATACATTGATTGCATATTTACCTGTCACAGATAAAGAAGAGTTCTTAAAATATATAACAGATGAATTTGCAAAATCAGAGATGGACAGAAAAGATATAAAGATATATCTTGAAGAGGATATAGACCTTGGAGATGAGACAGAACTTGCAAGCAATATGAATCTTTATGTCTGCTTAAATGGCTACACACTTTCAGTAAATAAAATAAACGGAAATGGAAATGTCTACATATCTAACTGTCAACTACACGAAGCTCACATAGTAGATAAGGCATCAGCAAGTGAAATCAGCAGACCAACATTTGGTTCAAACGGCATTCATGTGCTTTCAGCAAGAGGAAAGATCAATGTAACAGCAAAAGGAAGATTTGTAAATATTGACAATTCATCTGCATCATCTAAAGATGTAGAACTCATGCAAGTAAATATAGATGTTGCAAGCGGAAGCAACATTAGCACGGTTAGTGAATTTATCACAGCAAAAGGAAACAGCAAGGTAAAACTTGTAGATACTACAATAAATAATATCAAAGTAGAAGATTCACTTATAAAGACTTTAGATAATGCTAAGTTCTATGTAGGTGGAAAAGTAAATGTAGTAAATAATAAGACAAACAGAGCAATACTTGAAGTAAATGATACATTTGAAATCGCAGAAAGATCTACATTTGATGCAAGCCATAATACTATAGAAAAGACAGGAAATGGCAACACAGCAGTTATATTTGTAGGTGGAGATAATAATAATATCTACGGAGACTTAATAGTAAAAGACAATAAACTTCTTCTTTCTGACGAGTATAAGAAGTTAGTTAAAGTTGAGCCAGTGAAAGTAGAAGATGACACTGATGAATCAGATGATGATTCAGGATTAATTAGCGATCGTGATAAAGAATTAGGCACATATGCTGAAGAGAAGAGTCCTGCAGGAGAAGTTGGATATTCGGCTGCAGTTGCATTTACAAAAGACAACATAAGCTTAAACGTAAGAGATTCTAAGATAGAGATAAAAGACAATGAATCAGTAGCAAGCTATTCAGATGTAAAAGCTGGATATATGTATCAAATAAGAGCAAAAGATAATTCTGTAGAGCCATTCGTAAAGCAAGGTATCGGAACAGAGTTAGATAAAGAATCTATCATGGAAATATCATTTGATACAAAAGACGGAGAAGGATTACTTACAAATAATGCTAAGATAATAGAGAACAACATATTTGTAAATAGGACTTTTGGAAAAGAAGAGAAGATATTAGACATACAAGAAAATTCAGATGGCGTGCTTGAGTTACGTAGAAAGATATATCATGTAGTTTACGATGAAGGTGCACCAACTACAAATGAGACAAAGCAAGTGATAGAAGCATTTAAGGGAGACGGCTCTACTATATCAGAGACTACAAGAGTAAGAAGTGTACCTATGAAAGCTGGATATGACATATCACTTGAAAATAATGACATATATAAAGCGGTTGGATTTAGATTATCTACATATTCTATCGCTTATAAGACAAACGGTAATAAAGCACTTGGAGATTTTGCGCCAAAATCAACTATCTCATACCTTGAAGATATCTATGGTGATGGAGAAGGCATAAAAGATGGCGATATAATAAGTGCAAGAGCAAATTGGGATGAGCAAGCACTTGTATCAGAAGCAAGAGAACTTATCATAACTCAAGAGATTTATAACCAGATTGTTAGACAAGCAGTAGGAGAAGCTGCGATATCGAAGGCATCACAATCAGATATTGAGCAAGTTGAGGAAGATAGTGAAGAGAATTACTATAAAGTTCGTTACCACTTAAATGGTGGACACATACCAGGAATAGACAAATCAGAAGAAACAGAAGATTACTATGAAGTAAAAGAGATAAGAAGAAAAGACAAATATGTGTTATTCACAAATGTAGAAAAGGTAGCAACAGTATCAGGAGTAGAAAAGAGTTATGACTTTATAGGTTGGTCTACAACACAGGGCTTAGAACAATTAAGTGCTGATGATCAAATAACAGAGATACCAGAAAATTATGATGGCAATGAAATATTTGATGTATATGCTTACTATATGCCATCTACATTCAAGATAACATATCACTTAAACGGCGGAAGCGTAGAAGGTGCTGTTGGAAGTACTGTAGAAGATACTATAGTTCGTCTTTCTCCATATAAACTCATAACAGGTGTAACAAAAGAGAATTCTATCTTCACAGGATGGACTGTAGAAGAAGTAAGTTCTGGATTGTTAGATGCAGCAAGTGCTGTGATAGTAAAACCAGAGTTTGTAAAAGAGTTCAAAGCAGAAACAGTAAAATCTGACTTAAATGCGTATGCAAATTATGAATCAGCACTTTATGATGTAAAGTATATATTAAATGGCGGAGTAATCGCAGGTAAGACAAAAGATGGCGATGAGACCTTCGTAGACTCTACCGCAAATATACAGAATGATTACTACTTATATACAGATGTAACAAAGGCGGATCATAAGTTTACTGGTTGGGAGACAACAGGTAGAGGTGAAAAAGTTTCGAAGATAGAAGCAGGAGATACTGATAAAACTAAGAGAGAAGTCATCGCTACGTTTGCTCCTACAACTTGGGAAATCAATTATGACACTGATGGTGGTAATATAGTTGGAACAAGCGGCGGAAATATTAAAGAGAAGTTAAGTATTGATAAGAGCTACGTCCTTTACACAGAAGTAGTGAAAGAAGGCTGGGACTTTGACTATTGGTATGATGTAGATACAAAAGAGAAAGTAGAGAGTATAAGCAATGCAAAAGGTGGAGCAGTATACAGAGTAAAAGCAAAGTATAAACCAATTGCATATGATTTAGTATTGCATATTGATGATACAACTACAAAAGAGTTAAAGAATATAAGTTTAAAAGAAGCATTCGTACTCCCTACTGATATAGTTAAAGAGAATACTGAGTTCTTAAATTGGTATTATATAGATGAATCAGGAAATGAAAAACTCATAGATACAATATCAAAAGGAAATCCAAAGAACATAACAGATGTATATCTTAAACTTGATGATCTTATGACACACAAGATTATATATCACCTTGGAAAAGATGAAGAAATAGAAGGCATGGATACTTATGATCAAGGATCTACTAACGACAAAAAGACAATTACAATAAAGAAGAATCGAAGAGAAAAAGTAGCATTAAATACTAATGTTACAAAACCTGGGTATGAGTTCGTTGGATGGTCAAGCGTTGAATATGCAGAAGGTTATTTTGCAACAGAAGAAGCAGATCCTTCAACACAAACCTATAACTTTGCAGATGGTTATAGTAAGAGCTTTGAAGAAAAGTATAAAAATGTTATAGAGTTAAGAGATGTTGAGTTCCACTATTATGCAAACTTTGTTTTGAAAGACGATAAGAGTAAAAAAGTGGAGATAGTATATCATATAGTAGGTGGCGGTGGAGAGATAAGTAGAGGTGCGAAAATAGATGACACTACGTATGTAGAGACAGTAGTACCTACAGCAGATATTTCATTAAGTGGCAATGGTGAGTATGATGACCAACCAAAGTGGATACTTGCTGGTGTATTCTACACTGAAGAAGAAGCTCAAAACCCAAGTTCATCTCATAATGTAAGCAATGTAGTAGCACTAGACAAGATGCAAGAAAAACTAGGTCAAACACTTGATGTATACTTAGCATTTGCAAAGAATACATACAATGTAAAATACTACTTAGAAGGCGGCACAGTTGATGGAAAAGCTCTAGAAGAAGGTACAGAAGTTTACGAGGTTGAATATCTAAATATAAATACTAGTGATGAGATGCCACTTTTGTCAGGTGTAAAGAAAGAAGGATACATATTTGATGGTTGGTTCACAGAAAGAGATGGCAAAGGCGAAAAAATAAAAGATGTAAGAAAAAATAATGGCGAGAAAGATTATGCGGTATATGCATACTGGAAGAGCATCAACTACAATGTAACATATGTATTGCACGGAGGACAACTCAGTGGTAAGGTAGGAGAGACATATACAAAGACATATAGTAGATTAGTAGAAAATGAAGTAGAGACAGGTGCAGTATATGAAGGACATGTATTTGATGGTTGGTATACAGGTGAAGGCGGACAAGGAACTAAGTATGAGAAACTTCCAGCAAGTGAGAAAGAAGTAGAAGACTTAACACTTCATGCAAATTTCATCAAATCTACATATACAGTAACATATATACTTAATGGTGGTAAGTTAAAAGGTAAGACTTTAATTGATGGTATGTATTACAAAGAGTCATATAGCAACCAAACGGACGTTGAACTTATACCAAAGAGCGAAATCATGTATGATGATGGTGTATTTACAGGTTGGGAAGATGGAGAAAGTGTTAGATACACTACAATTCCTAAAGATCATGTAGGAGATATAGTTGTCGAAGCAAAATATTCTACAGAGACTACAACTATCACATTTAACATAGGTTCTAAGGGTGCTGTAGAAGGAAAAATTGCAATAGATGGAAAATTCACAGAGACATTTAATCTCGCTGAGGATTCAGTTCTTCCTACTAATGTGAGATCGACATTAGCAGCAAAGTTTAATAGGTTAGGCAAGACATATGATATGATGTACTTTGATGGCTGGTATACAACCCCTACTTATACTGGATCACCAGTGACTATATTAAAAGAAGGAAATCCAGAAAACATCACAACTCTCTATGCTAAGTGGTCAAGTTCTATGTATATGATTGTTTATCACTTAAATGGAGGTACTATAACGGGTATTGCTAGAAATGATGTTACAGACATGTCAGATGAGCGATTTGTCATATTTGAAGACTATGAGTTACCAAAAGAAGTAACACATAACTTTGGTACATTTGAAGGATGGTATGATAATCAGAAGTGTACTGGAAGCCCAATAACAAAGCTCACAGCAAGATCAAAATATATCAAGAATGGTGTAGTAGAACTTTATGCAAAATTACCAAAGACTAAATATGTTGTTAAATACTTTGTAGAGCCAGCATCTGGAGGATTCACACAGTGTGCAAGCAAGGTAGATAATAGTGCATCATATGTATTAGATTCATCTAATTTTGCACTAGATACCAATGTAAAAGGCAATATAAGATTTGATGGATGGTATAAGAAAGAGAATGGGGAATTTGTAGGAAATGAGATAATATCACTTCCAAAGGGCACTACAGAAGATATAGATGTCTATGGTAAGCTTGTTGATGTAAGCACACTTGATGAAGAAGAATTAGCAGCATTCGAAGCGAGAGAGGCTAAGAGAGAAGAACTTAGAAGTGCGGCAAAAGAGAAGAGAAAACAAGAGATTAACGATAATGCTAAGAAGGAAGCAGAGAAAGTTAAAGAAAACATGCAGCCACAAAATAACGGATATTTGGATGAAGATTACATAAATAGCCTCATACAAGAAGATAGAAAGGATGCTATACAGAAACAAGAACAAGCAAAAGCAAAAGAATTAGCTTACTCAGCAGAGTCAAAAGGATTATTGGGAGCAGTAAGAGAATTTGTATCATCATTTGGTGATTTGATACTTGGAGATGATGACGATGGTAGCACATCAGTAGCATCACCAAATGAAATACAAGTTAAGGTATCAGATTTACTTGCATATGATACTGTATCAGCAAAGAACCTTGGTATAGAGGTTCCATCAGGAAAGGTTCTTAATGCAGTTATAGTTACATACATAAAAGACCTTGCAGGAAACTTTGTAGATGACTATAGTATTGTAGGCACTATGTTGTCAGCTGGATCTAACTTGTCAAAAATAGCAGATGCTTATCCAGATCACACATTTGGTGTAAGAGCGATTATTGTTGATAAATCAATTTTAACACCTCCATCTAGCCCAAGTAAGCGTCCAAGTTACTATGGTGGCGGAACTACTGGCGGAGGCGGCGGTGGCGGAGGCGGCGGAGGTGTCGGTGGTGCGCTTCCGGCAGGTAATAACACTATAATAGTTAATCCATATGGTTATGATGGAAGAGGAAAAGACAATGGTGCTTTAAGAGCAGGAATATTGAAGTTGCATGTAAACTCTAAGATTGGTAGAATCGCAACACCAAGTTTTGGAGATTATAAGACAATAAATATGTCTGCGGGAAGTTCAAGTTTAATGGGACTTTCAGATGAGACATGGGAATACTTCCCAGCATCAAATGAATTTAAGCTATTTATGTCAGCTCCAAATGGAGATAGGTACTATCTCACAAACGGATGGCATAAACGAGTAGTAAATTCTAAAAATATGTGGTATAGATTTGATAATGACGGCATAATGCAAAGAGGTTTTGTAGAAGAAGGTGGAAACGTATATTACTTAAATAATTCTCTAAGTGAATTAGCTTATATGGTGACTGGCTTTAAAGATTTTGAAGGCACAGGCTATACTGGATACTTTAGAAATGATGGAGTACTTGTAGCAATATTCCCAACCACAGAAAGAGTAGTATATGAGACTAAGCTTTTAGCTTTACCAGATAAACCAAGCTTTGATAGATCAATATATGAAAAGTGCAGAAATTACGATAGTAATAGCACTAGAATAGTTAAGTCTGTAAAGACATATGGTCAGTCAGTAATGGGCAACTTTGTGGGATATTGGTATTATATGGCATCAGGAACTAGGAAATTGAGATTTGAAACTATAAATACTGAGTTGCAGATTGCTAGATTTGCAAATAATGGTTGGATAAATGCCTATGACACTGATAACAAATTACATAGCTATAGATTTGATGATGCGACTAACTTGCTTGTAAACACTATCACACCAGAAGGATTCATTGTTAGTCAGAGTGGACAAATGTCAGGAAAGGATATATTATTAGACTTTAGTACAATAGATGTAACAAAAGAAAGTGGATATGTACTTGCTGTGACAACATTAAATACTTTACCAACAAATTCAAGGAAGTTGCAATCACATCTTGTAGCCTATAATGGAGTACCTGTATCAGATTCACCAGCAACAGATATATGGACAGTAATTGACTTCCAAGGTGTAGAACCAGTATTGACGAATATGGTATATGGTGGATCTTCTATTCAACCAGTAGTTCCACAAGTACAGCCATTACAACTCTTGAGCAATGCTGCTAATGCAATATCTAGCACATTCGGTTTGACTCAAACAGAAGAGACAATACCTATAATTGATGCTGCAGGTATAATAAATCCAAATAGCATTGTTAAAATGACAAAAGTATTGAGTAATGTTGACTTTGAGCAAGGAGCAAAGATAGCATCAGAAATAGTAAGTAGTAATAATATAACATCAGTTTACAGTTTGTGCATGAACATATATAGTACTCTTAAGGGATTATTTGCAGCATAAAGTGTAGAGGATGACATGTTTTAGGGCGGACATAATGTCTGCCCTATTTGTTTGCAAAAAAAGAGAGACGACATTTTTCGTCCCTCATATGAATTGGTTTTACAAGCCCTATAACATGTGTTTTAATAATTCATTGTAATCACCGACATATAAATCTCTTGGTCTTATATCAAAGGCTGTAAGACACCCCGTGGTTCCCCTCTTAAATTCTTTATGTAATGCTCTTGAAAATGCAACTATTGCCTGTGCCGTAAATTCTGGATTAGAATCAAGATTTAAATTATATGATATAGTGTGCTTGTGCTCATTATCTTTTCCAGTTGTGCCAGTTCTGATTACAAATCCTGCATGAGGCATACCGCTGTGCTTTTCTTTTAATTCATCAAGTGTGATGAAATTAACAATAGTATCATAATCAGCAAAATAGTTTGGCATATTTTTTATTTCATTTTCAATTTTATTTTTATCAGCACCTTCTTTAGCTACGACATAACACTCTCTTAGATGCTTCTGCCTTGTGGTAAGCTCTGGTGTCTCGCCATTTAATATTTTATTTACTACATTTTCTATAGGAACTGTATACTGTTTTGCATCAAGGACTCCATCAATTCTTCTAATTGCATCGCTATGGCCTTGACTTATGCCTCTACCCCAAAATGTATAGTCTTTTCCATTTGGAAGAAGTACATTTGCATAGAGACGATTGAGTGAAAACATACCAGGGTCCCAACCACAAGAAATGAGTGCTACATGCTTATTTTCTTTGGCAATCTTA
Source organism: Lachnospiraceae bacterium (assembly GCA_017449075.1). GTDB lineage: Bacteria > Bacillota > Clostridia > Lachnospirales > Lachnospiraceae > UBA3633. The sequence continues at coordinate 22,774 of JAFSKG010000011.1, read as the reverse complement.
TCTACATTATTAAAATGTTCAAAGATTTTTGCATGTGTATCAAAAGTATCAACGACATTAAAGTCTTTTGCGAGTTCTGGTGTCATAGTAGGAAGCTCCGTAGCAGAGCCGCCACAGATTGCAAGCACATCAATTTTATCTTTAAAGTCTTTTATTTCTGATGCATTATACACTTTAGTATTTAAAAGAGGGGTTACTGTGGATTTATCCCTTCTTGTAAATATTCCTACAAGCTCTACATCTTTATTTTGAGAGCAGGCGAGCTCAACGCCTTTTCCTACATTTCCATATCCATAGATTCCAAGTTTCATAATTTTGTCCTTCCGGGCTCGTGTAACTCGCCCCTACAAAATATGTTGTAGGGGCGGACATTTTGTCTGATCTCACTGTATGGGCGAGCTATGCGAGCCCCTATTGTAGTGATAACATATCATTCATGCTATATAGCCCCTTACTTTTGCCCTTCATATATTTCACTGCGTTTATTGCACCTTCAGCAAAGAGACCCCTATCATAAGCCTCATGTTTTATACTTATACACTCGTGTTCGGTTGAAATCATTACCTCATGTATTCCTACCACATTTCCAAGTCTTATAGCACTTATACCTATATCTTTCTTGTCTCTTTTTTGATTTCCGCTTCTTCCAAGCACAAGATTTGCATCGGGACGAACTTCTTTTAGGCCCTCTGCAATTTTAAGTGCAGTTCCTGATGGCGCATCCAGCTTCCTATTATGATGAGTCTCAATAATTTCTATATCAGCATTTTTAAATTGACTTGCGATTCTTTTAGCAGACTCAATTAAAATTGCTACACCCATAGAATAGTTTGCTGCAAAAAATACAGGGATAGAATTTGCAGCATCATTTATCATTTTCTTTTCTTCATCAGTCTGACCTGTGGTTGCAATGACGAGAGGAAGATTTTTGTTTGTTGCAAAGTCAATCATCTCTTTCGTTAGTGAGTGATGAGAAAAATCTACGATGATGTCAACATCCACATTAACATCGTTAAAATTTTTGAAACATTTGAAATTTGAACTTTCACAACTTTTATCAACACCACAAGTAAGTTCAAGTGCTGGGTCGTCACAAATCATCTTGCAAAGTATTTGACCCATGTGACCCATGCAGCCGCTAACTAAAACTTTCATTTCTATCCTTTCGGGCTCCGCAAGCGTTCGCCCCTACGGTGGGCTCGTAAAACTCGCCCCTACGATTTTGCATTCGCCCCTACACCAGTACGGGCGAGCTATGCGAGCCCTATATTATTTTTAGGTCCTTCATAATACCAAACATCTTTTCTTCCTTAACTTTATCCATCGGAGTAAGTGGCAATCTCATATAGTTTTCGCAGTACCCCATCTTTGCCATCGCCGACTTTATAGGTATAGGATTTACTTCTGAGAAAAGAGCTCTTATGAGTGGTAAATACTTAAGCTGTAAATCTTTACTCTTTTTTACGTCACCTGCAAAGAATGAGTCGCAAATTTCTACAGTTTCTTTTGGAAGCATATTTGATAAAACTGAAATTACTCCGAGGCCTCCCATAGCAAGAAGAGGAGTGATTTGGTCGTCGTTTCCAGAATAGATATAGAGTTTGTCGCTGACTAAATTGAATGTATCCATTATCTTTGAAAGATTTCCACTTGCTTCCTTTATGCCGACGATGTTGTCAACTTTAGAAAGTTCTAAATAGGTTTCAGGCTCTATATTCACACCAGTTCTTGATGGCACATTGTATAAAATTAATGGTTTAGTTGATGCCTTTGCTATAGCAGTGTAACTTTGAATTAAACCATATTGAGTAGCTTTATTGTAGTAAGGAGTTACGACAAGAAGACCATCTACGCCGATTTCACTTGCATATTTTGCGAGAGAACAGGCATAGTTAGTGTCATTTGATCCAACACCGGCTACCATAGGGACTCTATTATTTATTTTCTCTTTTGAAAATGAAAGCAATTCTTTGTGTTCTCTATCATCAAGGGTTGAACCTTCGCCAGTGGTTCCAGCAATTATCAAAGCATTAACGCCTTTTTCAATTTGAAAGTCAATGAGCTTCTCTAACTTCTCAAAGTCGATTCCTTTTTCATTTGTTGGAGTTATGAGGGCTGTGCCGACTCCCTTAAATATTAATTCTTTATTCATTATATGAGCCCCTTATATTACACTTTTTTACTTTTGATAGCAAAAAGCCCTGCGAGCAACACAACGACACCTACGATAAGTGGTGCAACAGGGTTCTTTGTGACGCCAGCAATTATATAACATATAAATGAAACTATAGCAACATATGCTGCATATGCGAGTTGAGTTGATACATGGAGTAAGTGCTCACATTGCGCACCAGCACTTGACATGATAGTTGTATCAGATATTGGTGAGCAGTGGTCTCCAAATACTGAGCCTGCCATAGCAGCTGATATGCCGATTATCATAAGTTGTGGGTCTATTGGCTTTAATATATATACTACGATAGGAATTAAGATTCCAAAAGTTCCCCATGATGTACCAGTTGCGAAAGATATTCCAGCACCAAGCAAGAAAATAATTGCTGGTAAGATAGTAATCATGCTTGATACATTGCTTCTTACTATACTATCAATAAATGTTGTTGCTTCAAGTGAATCTATCATTGCTTTAAGAGTCCATGCAAATGTGAGAATTAAAATTGCAGGAACCATATTCTTAAATCCTTCTGTTAAGCAGTTCATAGTCTCAGTAAATGATAACAATCTTTTAATTAAGTAGTAAATAATAGTAAGAATAAGAGCAAGTAATGATCCCATTGCTAGACCAACTGATGCATCAGCATTTGAAAATGCTACGATGAAATTTCCGAAACTTTCACTTTCTGGGTTGTAGAATCCACCACTATAGATAAGACCGATTACGCAAAGAACAACGAGTGCAACTATAGGGATAACCAAGTCGATAACTTTACCTGGTCCTAAGATTTTTTCTTCGTGATATGATGTTTCTCTATTTACTACTTGGTGACCATAGAATAAGTCGCCGCTCTCAGCAGCGTCTTCACATTTCTTCATTTTGCCGAAGTTTACACCAAGAAGAGTGGTAGCAATGATAAATACCATTGTGAGAATTGCATAATAGTTATATGGAATTGCTTTTATAAAAAGTCCAAGTCCGTCCTCGCCTTCTACAAATCCTGTGACAGCGGCTGCCCAAGATGAGATAGGTGCGATGATACAAACAGGTGCAGCAGTAGCATCAATTATATATGCAAGTTTTGCTCTTGAAACCTTATACTTATCAGTAACAGGCCTCATAACACTTCCTACTGTTAAGCAGTTGAAATAATCATCAACAAAAATTAAAACTCCAAAGAACCAAGTTGCAAGGAGCGCTCCAGCTTTTGACTTTATATTTTTTGAAGCCCATTCTCCAAATGCCTTTGATCCACCACTTTTATTTAAAAGTGAAACCATAGCGCCAAGCACTACAAGGAAAATGAGAATACCAACATTGTAAGGGTCAGATAATACTTTGATAAGGCCGCCATTTACAACTTGGTCAAATGCTGCTACTGGATTAAATCCAGTAAAGAATAATGCACCGATAACGATACCGATGAAAAGAGAAGAATAAACTTCTTTTGTGATGAGAGCAAGTACGATAGCAACTAGTGCTGGTACAAGTGCCCAAAATGTTCCTACGAATGTCATAAAAATCCTCCTAATTTTGTGGGGTGAATGTCTGCCACGTGTGTTACATTCTGTCACCCCTCGTATGGGCGAGTTTTACGAGCCCAAATAAAAAAGTTAGTTGTGGCCTCACAACTAACACGATAATAAAAGTGTTAAATTATGATAGCCCTCCGCGATTATTCGCGACAGTGCCCGTGATATTCTCACGAACCCCATAGATACTAAGTGCCCTTAAGTATCTATTCGGCGGTTTGACCTTCGGTTTCAGATGCCTCTTTTATTAAAACCTATATTCGCACCGCGCCTCTATCTATTTACTATAATAATGTTAGCAAAGTATAGTGTATAAGTCAATATGTGATATATATAATATTTTAGCAGGATTTGGGGTGTATAACCAATTATTCTAGTCCGCATAATTTTAGGGGTTCATCATATATGAGTTCGTGATGAATTCCTATCATATCAAGTTCTTTGAGGAAACATTCAAAATATTTAGTTGAAGAAAATGTTGGATTTTTCTAAAAAAATCATTATAATAAGCATGTGAATAATGACAGCCAAAATAATATAGAAAAAAAATATAAGCGCAAAGATTCATTAATTAGAATGAAATACTTTGAGTATATACCTGTTTTATATATAATGAATTTGTCTACACTTTTGCTTATGGCAGTTGACGGACTTGTAGTTGGTAATCTGATGGGACCTGATGCTCTTGCAGCTGTAAATGTATTTGCGCCAATATCGGTATTACTTAGTGCATACATTGCTATTATAGTGAATGGAATAGCCGATGGTTATTCTGGCACCTTGGTAGAAAACAATCGAGAAAAAATTAATCACAGTAAAAAAGCAGTTCTAGTTGTTGTTGTAGTTTCGGCGCTTGTCTTATCATTAATTCAAATTCCGATAGCTCATTTAATAATTCATTCATATGAATTAGATGGAGCGCTATACGCTTTAGCAAGGACATATGCTTCTGCTATGCTTATATCTATGCCTTTTAGATTGGTTTCCGATGTAGGAGCAGGACTTTTGAAGGAATTTGGGAGAATGAAGGTACTACTCGTTCTTGCAATTCTTGAAGCTATGATTAATCTAGTATTGGATATCATATTTGTAAGATATTTTAATTTGGGATTATATGGAACAGGTGTTGCTACTGTGGTTGCATGCGCCACTAGAGCAATCATAACTATAATATATTTTAAAACGAAAACGGACATGCTTGACTTAGAACAAGCAAGAGTAAAATGGCAATATGTAAAAGAAATAGTTGTAGGTGGATTTCCTTATACTGTTGGAGTTTTGTCAAGTGCATTACATAGCTATTTGATGTTAAAGTTAGTTATATATCTCTTTGGTAGTGATGGTGGCGTTATAATGGGTGTATGCAATTTATGTACTAGTCTTGCAACAGTTTTCATAGTAAGCTGTGCAGATTCGAATGGTCCACTGATGGGAATTTTCTTGAGTATAGGCGATAGAATTGCAATGCGGGATGCTATGAAAATTGCAGTGCGACAAATATTAGTGTGTGTAGGATTTCTGGTTTTGATTGTAGAGTTAAATCCCGAGTGGTTTTATTACATACACGGAGTTAAAGAAATACCAGAGTATGGAGTGATTGCATTAAGGTTCAATGCTTTGTTCTATATATTCCTTGGATGCAATACATTGTTTGAAGCATATTTTATTGATAGGAAACATGCAAGAATTTCTATGAGGCATACATTTTATGGGGACATGATCATACCTGTATTAGCATTTTTACTTTATAAAATGTTTGGTAAACCTTATTTGTGGCTTTCAGATTTTATAGTAGAATCTACAATACTTTTACTTTATCTTAGACACTATTTTATTATTGTAGTGAAAGAAGAGTTAAATGAAATAAAAAATAGTGACATATTGTATCTTGAAGTAGAACCAGACGAAGCTGCAAATGCATCTAAGAGTTTAGATCAGTATGCAGAAGATAATAATTATTCAAAGGTGCTGTCAAATCATCTCGCACTATGTATGGAAGAAATGGTAGAGTATGCAAAGAAATCACAAAATAGACTTGAGATACATATTCAAATAGTAATTAATTTTTTCAAAAATGGAGCAAGGTTTGTAATGCTTGACGATGGCAAGCGTCTAAACTTCGATAAAGTAAAAGACCGTAGTGAGATTGTAACTAATAATTATGAATTAGTGAAAAAGTTGTCAAAATCTTATGAATATCAATATATATTAAATATGAACCATACAACATTGGAATTCTAGTTAAAAATAGTGATTTTTATCAAATAGTGTGATATAATAAATATCGCACTATTTTTATGTCAAAAATTGTAGAAGTAAAAAATTTAACAAAGGTTTATCAACTTTATAATCGACCAATTGATAGGTTAAAAGAGGGGATAAGTTTAACGAGGAAAAATTATCATAGGGATTTTTATGCCTTAAATGATATTTCTTTTGATGTGGAAAAAGGCGAGTCGTTTGGCATAATAGGTGTAAATGGTTCAGGCAAATCTACCCTTTTGAAAATTCTTACTGGCGTATTGTCAAAGACAAGCGGCGATGTAAAAGTTGATGGAAAAGTTGCTGCACTTCTTGAACTTGGTGCAGGTTTTAATTTAGATTACACAGGAATTGAGAATATATATTTAAATGGCACGATGATGGGATTTTCAAAAGAAGAGATGGATGAGAAACTTGATAAAATAATTGAGTTTGCAGATTTAAAAGATGATGCGATAAATCGACCTGTTAAAGAATATAGTAGTGGTATGTTTGTGAGACTTGCTTTTTCACTTTCTATAGCAGTTGAGCCAGAGATTTTGATTGTCGATGAGGCTTTGTCTGTTGGAGATATTTTCTTTCAAACAAAATGCTATAAGAGAATGGATGAGTTAAAAAGTAAAGGCACTACTATAATAATGGTTACTCACGACTTAGGAGCTGTCATAAAATACTGTGACCGCACGATGGTACTTCATAATGGAAATCAAGTGGCGATAGGTGCGCCTCATGAAATGGTAGATCTCTATAAAAAAATTCTCGCAGGTCAAGAACCAACTATCAGTGATTCCGTAGGTGCGAACGACAACTCCGTAGGGGACGCCGCCAACTCTGTAGGGGACGACACCCTGTTGTCCCACGTAGGGGCGAACGACAACTCCGTAGGGGCGAGTTCTACGAGCCCCCTCAAGGAATCCATGTCAATAAATCCCCACGCCGACATCTACGGCGACATGAAAGCAGAGTTTATAGATTTTGGAATTCTTGACCAAAAAGGAAATCCGGCCACAGTGATAGTTAAAGGCGAGACATTTACAATAAAAGAAAAAATCAGAATGAATGAAGATATAAAAGACCCAATTTTCACTTGGACTATAAAAGATAAAAGAGGCACAGACTTGACCGGAACAAACACTATGCTGGAAAAAGTTGACACAGGCTTTGGCGCGAAAGGACGAGTATATGATGTGTCATTCACTCAAAAGATGAGACTTCAAGGTGGTGAATACCTGCTCTCAATGTCTTGCACGAGTTTTGAAGGGGATGAATTAAAAGTTCACCACCGCATGTACGATGTTATAAGCCTCACAGTTTTAATTAATGAAAACAAGGTAGGTATATTTGACTCTGAAAGCAAGGTAGATATACATTGATATTTTAGTATTATGAACGAGTTTAAGAAAAAAATTAAATTAGTAAGTCGCGACCTAAAATATAAAGGCACGATTATGGATATTTATCAAGACACAGTAGAGGTCGATGGTCACATAACTCACTGGGACTATATGGGTAAATGCGATGCAGCAGCCATAGTGCCAGTTCTTCCAAATGGCAAAATAGTTATGGTGCGCCAATATCGTCTTGCAGTTGATGAGTGGACACTTGAGATACCAGCTGGTAAACTTGATGGCGATGAAGATTATCTTGTCTGTGCTAAGAGAGAACTTGAGGAAGAAGCTGGATATAAAAGTGATAATATAGAATTTTTATGTGATACATACACTGCGTCGGCATTTTGCTCTGAAATAGTTAGATGCTTTGTAGCAACAAACCTCACTAAAGGTAAACAACATTTTGATAGAGACGAAGAAGTAGTAACAGAAGAGTGGTCACTTGATGACCTTAAGAAAGAAATATATGAAGGAAGACTTAAAGATGGTAAGACAGTAGCGGCAATTATGACTTATGCGTCAAAGTTTTTAAAATAGTTTTAGGAGTGGATTAATGATAAAGCTTACAACGATAGTGCCAGTTTTTGATGGCCAATATATAGAAGAGTGCCTGGACTCAATGCTTAAAGAATTACATGAGAAACCAGAATTAACTGAAATATTTGATATAGTGCTTGTCAGTGATGGATGTGATGAAGACACATTAAACAAATTAATAGATTATGAGTCAAAAAATAAATTCATAAAACTTGTAAAGAGTGAACATAGAGGAGCATCGCATGCAAGAAACTTGGGACTCATGGCTGCAACAGGTGAATATGTGACATTTCTTGATTGCGATGATAGAATGTGCGGAAACTTTTTTAGTGACTGCAAGAAGTACTTCGAAAGCAATGCAGATTTATATATTTTTGGAATTAAACGGTTTGAAGGCGATGTCATAAAATATTGGCAGGTAGAAGAAAAAAAGTATAACTCAAATAGCGAATTTGCAGATGAATATATAGTAAATAGACATCTCTTAGTATACTCAAATACAAATAAATTTTATAAGTCTAGTATAATCAAAGAACACAACATGTTGTTTGATGAGGCGATAGAGTTTGGAGAGGATCGCTTGTTCAATTTCAAATATTTGAGATACTGTAATCAAATCATAACATCTCCTATATATAAAATCGACTATGTAAAGAGAAGCGAAATATCTTTATCTACAAAACCCCACAAACATTATTTTGATATAGCAATAAAAATACATAAAGAAAAAATAAAATGCTTTTTAGACTTGTCAAAAAATGTTAGTGAAGATGATAAAAAAAGTTTTGTTGCATATGACATAGGCCATGAATTTGAAAAAGCAATAGCTCGCATAGAATATAATAAAGAAGAAGAAACAGAATCTGTTGATGGCATGAACCACTTTATATTTGAGAATGATGATGCCATAAAAGAAGACTTAGGCGTGCTGATAGTTTTAGGTAGCAATAACTGTGGATATAGAGTAGAAAAGGCATTGGAAATAGGTAAAAGCAAACCATATATGAAATATTTAGTAAGTGGTGGAAATTTACATAAATCAGGAAACATAACCGAAGCAGATTTTATGGCAAATGTATTATCTGATTTGGGAATTAGTAAAGAAAACATATATATAGAAAAAAATGCCAAGACAACTATAGAGAATATAATAATGTCAAAAGATATTATTGACAAAATTTTATCTAAAGAACAAACACATAGAGGAATCGGTATTATTACAGCAGGATTTCATATTAAAAGAACGAAAATAGTTTCGAGGCAAGTATTAAGCGAAAAAAAATATGACTTATCATTTTTTTCTGCATATACTGAAAGAACTTCGCCAGATAATTGGTATAAAAGAGAAGAAGGGAAAAATATAATACTGACAGAATTAAAGAAGAGAGTAACTTATAATTTTGAAGATTATTTAAGGTTTGTTTATGATAACAAATAGTGTTGAGGGACAAAAATTTAAAAGAAATAAAAGCTTGATAAGGATAAAAATGCTAGAATATGTGCCAACACTTTTCTTGAGTAACATTTCAACACTTTTAATTCTGACTGTAGATGGACTTGTGGTCGGTAATTTTTTAGGATCTGATGCACTTGCATCTGTAAACATTTTTTATCCAGTAACTGTTCTCATGGGTGTGATTGCGGCAATAGTTTCAAATGGAACTGCAACGTGTTTATCCACCTACATTGTGAAAAATGATCTTGAGGCACTTAGTTATAAAAAAAGTGCAATCAAATTTGCAGTACTAATCACAGCCATATTAATAGTTGTTTTGGAAGTGCCTATTGTAGAACTTATAATTGCATCATATAATTTAGAGCCAGCACTACATGATATGACAATGCAATATTCAGTTGGTATTATGATAGCGATGCCATTTTCCCTCATATCGTCTGTTGGACTTTGTCAACTCCAAATTGTCGGAAAGATGAAAATTTTAGTCATTTTTGCGATGATAGAAGGTGTCATCAATATCGCGCTTGATATACTTTTTGTGGGTGTGTTAAAAGTAGGTGTAGGTGGAGCAGGATATGGAACAGCTTGTGCCAATATAATTAGAGCCACTTTGACAGTAATATACATGTACACAAAAACAGATATTTATAAGAATAGTAAAGTAAAATGTAAGATAGATGACATTATAGAAATAATCAGATGTGGATTACCAGAAGCATCAAGTATATTAGTAAAAGCTTTTCAAAGTTATATACTTATGAGAATAATACTTCTTGCATTTGGAAAAGAAGGCGGAAGTATAAAAGGTGTCAGTGTATTTTGTTTTACCCTCGCTAATGTATTTATATCAAGTATTCAGGGCTCTATTAGGCCAATGATAAATCTTCTATATGGTGAAGAAGATAGGATTGGATTAAAAAATACTATGAGGATAGGGTATAGACTGATTACCATCTCATGTGTAGCAATGACTATATTGGTAATATTTAATCCTAGATTTTTCTTTGTCATACATGGTGTGCATGATGCAATGCCAGAAAGCGCATTGCTGGCTCTTAGGCTTAGTGCTCTGCAATATGTGTTCGCAGGCTACGGCACAATATTTAGAGCATATTTTGCAAATACAAAAAATTATAGTTTTGCAACAAGGGTTACACTTATAGGTAATTTATCAATGGTGGCGTTTGCCTACTTCCTATATAAGTTCTACCCTGCACCTTTTGTATTTTTGGCTGAGGCTATGACAGCAGCATTTGTGGCTATAATTTTGATAGCAAGATACTTCTATAATGACATAAAGAGCAAAAAAGACGAATTGGAAAATAAAAAGAAATTATATCTTACAGTTAAGAGAGAAGACGCTATTGAGGCATCAAAATATATAAAACAGTATGCAAGTGAAAACGGTGTGTCAGAAGATATAGCATATAAGGTGAGCCTCTGTATGGAAGAAATGCTAGAATATGCTGAAAAGTCTCAACGAAGATTAAATTTACACACACAAATTATGATAAGTTTTAAAAATGATGGAGCGAAGTTCATAATGCTTGATGATGGAAAATGTATAAGCTTAGATGAAAATGATGAAAATAAAAAACTTGTAACAAATAGTTATGAATTGCTCAATAAGATATCTAAATCACATGAGTACAAATATTTACTAAACCTGAACTGTACAACATTTATTTTTTAGATTAATGTAATGCATATAGATGATTTTGTAAAAGAACATAAAAAGAAAAAGTATATAGATTTTATGCTTTCTATTGGACTAAATTGTAAGCCGGCGATAAATATTATGAGCAATGGTTTTAGATTTTTCTCGTCACCACTCGATTTTGTAGAAGTCAGAACTATAGAATCTGTACTGCATCTATTTGAAAGTAAATTTGATAGTTTTTTTAGTAATTATAAAATTGACTTTAGTAAAAAGACAGCAACTGGATGCTACTGGATAGATGACCTGACGAATGAAATTTATACTATACATTTTATGAAGAAGGGCATGCCCATACTTGAATCATATAGAAAGTTCAAAGAGGCGATGAACCTTAGGGCAAAAAGATTAGATGATAGATTGAAAAAAGTCAGTAAAATTGTCATTGTGTCACAAAGACCGGAATCAAAAGAGGAGTTGACTTGGTTTTTAAATGAGTTTTCAAATCTCTATCCAAACTTATGTATAGATTTTATCAACATGAGAAATGATATGAAAATGAGTTTTGATGAAATCAAAGTGATAAATGTTTTAGACGATGGGAAGCTCTCCTATACAGAATATACTTTTAATGACACTAGAAAATGCTTAATAGTTCCTGAAGGAAATATAGAAATGTGGAGCAAAATACTCTTACAATATGAAAATGACAATTTGATGCATTTGAAAAAAGAGTGGCAAATATTAGGAGATAGTAACAAACAAATGTTACTATATGGCACAGATAGAAAAGTTGAGAGAATAGCAAATTGGCTTTCAAATATAGGTATAAATAATGTAAGCGTTGTAAAAAGAATTGACGACATTAATGATAAGACTGACTTGTGTATCATACTTTGTATAGTTGATAAAAAAGCTGTTGACAAAGGAAACGTAGACTATTTAAAAAATATATTATCTGATAGAGGGTATAAAAATATATTGGTTTGCGATGACTATTTAAGAGTAAAGTGATATGAAAATATTTGCTACAATTGATATTAGAAAGTTTGAGGATGAAAAGTTTTTGAGCGACGCTTTGGCAAATGCCTCTGATTTTAGAAAGAAAAAATATGAGGCAATGAACAATCATCAAGGCAAACTCCAAGTGATTGCCAACACATATCTTTTAAATAAATGTTTAGATGAATTAAATTTAAATGAAAAAGATATGGACTATGCTATAGAAAAAAATGGAAAGTTGAAATTTCTAAATGCACCGGACATTCATTTCAATTTATCTCATAGCAAAAATATGTCACTTGCAGTAGTAAGCGATAAACCTGTAGGCTGCGACATCCAATTTGTTGATAAAGCCGATGAAAAATTGTATGACTTAGTTTTATCCGAAGAAGAAAAAAATTTGGTTGTAGAGGGCGACATTCTGTCGTCCTACGTAGGGGCGAGCACTGCGAGCCCAGACGAACGCTTCTACGAACTCTGGGCCATGAAAGAGGCAATAATAAAAAAAGACGGCACTGGTCTAAGGGACAATCTAGCAGATGTGCATGATGATAATGTTTACATAGAAAAAAGGTTTTTAAAAAGTTATGAAATTGTAGAGGAATACATACTCGCAATTATTTAATTAAGGGCTCGCAAAGGAGGAAAAGTTATGAGTAAGTCAAAAGTTTATTGGACAGATTTTAGGACATCAGCGATGGGGGACGGACTCCCAACAAAACTTCAAAAGCTTATTAAAAAAGCAGGCATTGAACAAATTGATATGAAAGATAAATTTGTTGCTATCAAGATGCACTTTGGAGAACATGGAAATATTTCATTCTTAAGACCTAATTATGCAAGAGCAGTTGTGGACTTAGTTAAGTCACTTGGTGGTAAACCATTTTTAACTGACTGTAACACCATGTATCCAGGTTCAAGAAAAAATGCTTTAGAGCATCTTGAGTGTGCTTGGGAAAATGGATTTACACCTCTCATAGTAGGATGTCCACTTATAATAGCAGATGGTCTTAAAGGTCATGATGAGGAAGAAGTGCCTGTGAATGGTGGTATAGTTACTAAGACTGCAAAAATTGGTAAGGCTATCATGGAAGCTGATGTATTTATTTCACTCACTCACTTTAAAGGTCATGAAATGACAGGCTTTGGTGGTGCTATAAAGAATATAGGCATGGGTTCGGGAAGCCGTGCAGGTAAATGCGACCAACACAGCCAAGGCAAGGCTAATATCAATGAAGATGCATGCCGTGCTTGTAAGAGATGCCTTAAAGAGTGTGCAAATAATGGATTGAAATTTGACGAAGTAAAAAAGAAAATGACAGTGGACCATAATAACTGTGTAGGCTGCGGAAGATGTGTTGGTGCTTGTAACTTTGATGCTATTTATTTTGAAAATGATGTAGCTATGAAAGATTTAAATGCTAAGATGGCTGAGTACACAAAAGCAGTTGTTGATGGTAGACCTAACTTCCATATTTCTCTCATCATAGACGTATCACCAAACTGTGATTGCCATCCTGAAAATGATGCACCATTAATTCCAAACATTGGTATGTTCTGCTCGTTTGACCCACTCGCACTTGATAGATGTTGTGTGGATATGGCATTAAAACAAAAGCCATTTGAAAACACTCAGTTAACGGATGAGATGAGTAAGCCAGGAGCTCATGATCACGGAGACATGTTTACAAATTCAAATCCAAACTCTGAGTGGCAGTCTTGCCTTGAGCACGCTGCAAAAATTGGTCTCGGAAATCTCGAGTATGAACTTATAAAGGTATAAATATGAAAATGATGATTGCATCCGACTTACATGGTTCGACTGCATGTATAAAAAAATTGTGGAAACGATATGATGAGGAGAAACCAGATAGAATAGTGTTGCTCGGTGACCTTCTTTATCATGGTGCGAGAAATGATTTGCCAGAAGAATACAATACAAAAGAAGCAATAGATTTACTTAATAGCAAATCCGAGATAATAACTTGTGTTAGAGGAAATTGTGACTCAGAAGTCGACGCAATGGTTCTTGACTTTTTTGTCGAAGCACCTCATATGATTTTATCAGATAGTGGGTTAAACATTTTTATAACACATGGACATTATTATAACACAGGACATTTGCCACCAATGAATAATATAGATATTATTCTCCATGGGCACACACATATACCGGTTTGTGAAGAGATAGCAAAAGGAAAGTATTATATGAATCCGGGTTCAGTGTCGATTCCAAAAGGTGGATCCGACCATTCTTATATGATTTATGAGAATAGAAAGTTTGAATGGAAGAACCTTGATGGAAAGAGCTATATGGAAAAGCAATTATAATTAGAAATAAAAAAACCTGTGTAGCTCACAGGTTTTTTTATTTAATAATTATTTATTTATCATATGTAAATCAAGTTGTGGATAAGGTATTGAAATATTGTATTTATCAAATTTTGGTTTTATATGTTCTTTTATACTCCAGAGACAATTTAAATAATTACTATTTTCTGTATATGCTCTTATAGTGAAGTCTATTGAACTTGAAGCATAATCTTTTACAAACACAACTATGTCTTCTGTCTTTACTACAAGTGGCTCTTCATTTAATACTTCAAGTAGAGCTTTCTTTACGTCTTCTATATTATTGTCGTAAGACACACCAATTGTGTATTCAACTCTTCTATATTTTTCATAAGAATAATTTATGATGGTTGCTGTGCCAACTTTATTATTTGGAATATAAACCATTTCATTTTTGTAAGTCCTCATCTTAGTAAACATAAAACTAATTACAACCACAGTGCCTTCAACACCATCTATGCTTACATAATCGCCAACTTTAAAAGGATGATTTGCAAATATGTTTATGCCATTTGCAACATTTGACATTAAGTTTTGCACAGATAGAGATATTGCTAAACCAAAGATAGAGAAGGCAGCAATTAGCGAAGAAGTATTTATGCCAAGAGCACTTGCTATAATCATAATAGCAAAGAAGATTATAAGGATGTCAATTATTTTGTTTATCACCTTTGTGATATTATTATCAACTGGCAATTTGCTAATATGACTTTTAAATATTTTATTTACAATTTTGTAGACAATATAAAAAACTACTGCGAGAAGAATGGCAAATGGCACTGCTTTAATATTCGCCCCATAAGCCTCGTTTATAGTATTCATGAAATCTTGAAAATATGATGTTGGATTTGTCATAACCATCCCCCTATCTGTTATTAATTATAGCAAATTAGCAACATTTTTTGTAGTCAATAGTGTATTTTATTTGCAACATTTTTAAAATAAGTGTTATAATATAAAAAGAGGTAATTATGGATCAAGAGATTTATAAAGAACTTGAATTAGAAAATCAAAGTGAAAAAGAAATAAAAAATACTATCTATGATTATGAAGAGAGCAGTATAAAGCAAGAGGATAGGAACTCCTTTGGATATGTCATAAAATTAATCATAGTAGTTTTTGGATTGTTTATAATATCACTGCTATTAAACATAAGCGATAGGATTAGAAACTTTAATCAAATAGCAGGAATTGTTAGCCTTGTTGTATTTGCTATACTCTTTTTATATTTCTATGTAAGACCTATACTAAATATTTATGGAATGCTTTATTTTGAAAGCAGAAGTATGAATAAAAATTCTAAAATCGCCAATGCCCATAATATAAAAACAAGAAAAAAAATAGCAGAGCATATAATTAGCTTTAATCAAAATGTCAAAGACGCAGATTGGTATGATAGAGAACTTGTAAAGGATTTAAGAGTTGCAGTAGATGAAAATGACAACAACAGAATATATTCTATACTTACAAAACTTATGAACGGAAGCATCAAGAAAGCATCAAATAGGATGATCGTAACAAGTGCTGTTCAGTCAGGAGTTTACTCTGCGATAGTTCCATCTCAGCAACTCGATGCAATACTTGTAGCAGGTGTAAACTTTAAAATGATTAGGGATATATTATTCTTATATGGATTTAGACCAACCAATGCTCGACTCATGAAAATATTTTTAAATTCTATTATAGGTTCACTTGCCGCTTATGGTATAGAAGGAAGTGGTATCGGTTCATTCCTGGCAAAACTTGGTTCTCGTGCGATACCAGTAATTAATGAGAGCAGCAGTTTTTTAGTTGATGCAGGTGTGCAGGCATTTACAAATGGAACCTTAACTATGTGGATAGGGTATAAGGCGATAGACTATTTAAAGAAAGAGTATAAGTTACAAGTTGTTCTTGGCGAAATAGATGTATTGGATGATGATAAAGAATTTAATGATACTAGAAAAGAAGTGGTAGAAGAATTAAAAGACAAGATGCCGTTCATTAACAAAACTATATCTAAGATGTATAGTGAGAATGATGACAAATCAAGGGCATTAAAGAAACAAGGTAAAGCAAATTCAAAAAATGAAAATACAATAGTTCTTCCTATTGATTCAAAAAAGTATCATGGTAAGAATTTTATAGATGTTGAGAAACAATTACTTGAACTCGGCTTCTTGCCTGAAAATATAAAATTTGTAAAGATAGAAAGAGGAAGAAAGGGATTTTTCCAGAAAGAAGGAGAAGTTGTAGAGTTGTTGCTTGATGGCATGAGCAATGTAAATAAAGGCTATATATTTGATAAGAATACAAGAGTTGTTATAAAGTATGCTGTATATGGTTATTTTTCAGTAAATTAAATATGAAAATTAATATTATAACAGTAGGAAAAATTAAAGAGAAGTATTTGAAAGAAGCAATTGATGAATACAAAAAAAGACTGTCTAAATTTTGTAATCTTAACATTATAGAAATTAGTGAATCGGTTGCAAAAGTTGAAAATGGATCAAATATTAAAAAATCATTAGAAGATGAAGCCCATAGCATCTTTTCAAAAATAAAAGGTGAATATGTAATAGCACTTGATATAGACGGAAAAGGATGCTCTACTATAGAATTAAGTGAAATGATTAAGAAAGTAACATTAAAAGGAATCTCCGAGCTTAGTTTTATAATAGGTGGTTCTTATGGGCTTGATAATTCTATAAAAAAGAGAGCTGATTTTAGACTTAGTTTTTCAAAACTTACCTTTCCGCATCAGCTATTTAGAGTGATATTACTTGAGCAAATTTATAGAGTGTTTAAGATAATAAATAATGAGCCATACCATAAATAACAAGATTGCCGCTAATTTACCACATTTTAAAGACATAATAGTTTCACATTTTGAAAAATATATGCTATAATAAACAGAGTTTGATGGAGGTTATTTAATATGAAAAAAATATTCAAAATAATTTCATTAATTCTTGCATTTACACTTTCACTTACAATTCTTTCATATTCATATTCACCAATTATAGGTGATAATTATCCACAAGTTTATGATTTGTATTGGAATAATAAAACTGCAAGATGGTCAGTAGATGGCAGAGCAAATAAGTATGAGATTAGACTTTATAGAGATGGAAGACGAGTGAGCACAAGAACTCAAACTTCAAGAAGCCATAGTTATAGTAGTGAGTTATCAAGAGGAGACCATGAGTATTATTTTGAAGTTCGCCCTTATAACTCAGTTACTGGATGGGGAAGTTGGGAACAATCTGATGTTATATATATAGAAGACAGAGGACAGCCTATTAATCCTGTTTATCCTGTAAACCCTACACCATACGTTCCTGGACCAGGTCCTGGAGAAGGAACATATGTGCCTACACCACAAATAGTATTTAATCCGGCAGGACAGTGGATTTCTGCAAATGGTTATTGGCACTTTGTATACTCGAATGGAGTGTATGCATCTAACACTTGGATTCAATTGGGTAATAGTTGGTATTATGTAGATCCTAATTCAAATATGGCGACAGGACTTGTGACCATCAATCAATATACTTATTATTTCAATCCAGATGGAACTATGGTTACTGGAACAATAATTTATAATGGTATCACACATTTCTTTGATGCCAATGGTAGGATGATGTACTAAAAGTTTAATATTGATTTTTAATAATTTTAATGATTATAGTAGTAGGGGCGGATAATATCCGCCCCTACTGAGTATTAGAAGAGATTGTCAGTTATGATTAGTTGTAGTAATAAGTTAGTTTTAGTAAAAAGAGAAAATATAAAAATTTGGAACATAGTTATTTGGTTTTTAATAACTTTGACTTTCTCTTTTGCTATTTTGTTTACAACATGTGCAGCACCTTACACACTCTGCACTGGTAAAGAGTTTAATCAAAGAGTGAAGACTTTTCTAAATGGTAATGACCCTAAGGCAACAATTGAAAATACAATAACTACATTTCAAAGAGGGTTTAATCTTCCGGACGATCCAGCATATTATGTAGATGTATCAGAAGATAGAGATGGTTCGGTTTTAGTTTATATAACCGAGAATGACATAAACAACAGACTTAAAAAACAAAAAAAGACTACGGATTATAATTATACATTGTATTGGTATTCAGATAGTATAGTTAATATGAATCCAAATACAGCTTTTATGTTTGATAAGTTTGTGAGAATCAGGACTATTGATTTAAGTGACTTTGTCTATTTAAAAGGTTTGACTGATACTAGATACATGTTTTTAGAGTGTAGAAATTTAAAGAACCTTAAGTTTAAAAATGATAGCAATGGAAAAGAGTTTATGCCATCTGAAATGCAAGGAATGTTTTGCGGATGTCAATCACTTATGAATATAGACCTAACTTTGTTTGATACAAAAATGGTTGACAATATGACAGAGCTTTTTTATAGATGCTATAATTTGAGAAATATTTATGTTAATACTTCAAGATGGAATGTAGAAAATGTAATGCTATTCAATAAGATGTTTTCTGAATGTCATATGCTGAGGAGTAATGATGGCAGAAAAGCTGTTGATGTAGACGAAGACGATTATGGTAACTTTGCAGTTCCTGGAGATGATAAAAAAGAGGGTTTCATCAAAGATATAAATTACCAATATGATGATTACGGTGAATATCTTGGGTCTGTTCCAATAGATGGCTCTAATTATTTGATGGTAGAGCTAGAAACCACTCAACCATACGCCGATGAACCAGAGTATGATGGAGAAACTGGAAAAGGTATAGGAGATGGAATAGTTCCATATATTGGTGACAGTGCTTCGGGTTATGGAGGAGTAAAAGAAACTCAGCCAGCACCAAGCGTAGTAAGCCCTACAGCTGCTCCAGATGCAGTTAATAGAAGCATAGAGATAACTGAAAATTCAGCAGAGCAGGTAAGATTGCCAGAGTCAAATACATCACAGTCAAATGTGTTAGAATCTAATATAACAATTGAGACAAGC
This sequence comes from Lachnospiraceae bacterium, assembly GCA_017449075.1. GTDB lineage: Bacteria > Bacillota > Clostridia > Lachnospirales > Lachnospiraceae > UBA3633. The sequence goes on along the minus strand of JAFSKG010000011.1, from coordinate 3,449 downwards.
GTAGCTCCAATTGAAACTAGTGTGGTACCAGCAGAGTCAAGTGAAGTTGTAGTTGAGTCAAGCGCTGATACAGAAGACAATGAATCAGGCGGTAGAAGAATTATAGAACTTGACGAATACTTGAAAGAGCAGAGTCAAGAAGGCGAAGCAGGAAGTGGAGAGTTACTTGGAGGAATATTCAGAGAGTATAAGTTCTTGATTATGGCACTTGCAATTTCTCTAATAGTAATATTACTTCTTGTAGGAATGGTTGCATATCTCACAAAGTCAAATAGAGAAAATAAAGATGATGAATCGCATAAAATTTAAGGAGCAAAATATGAATACAAACATCAGAAAAGAATTATTAAAACTAATTGAAAAGAATTCTAAAATCGCTACAACAGAGTTATCAAAGATGCTTGGTGTGAGCGAAGCAGATGTTTTAAATGAAATGGCAGAACTTGAAAGAGAGCATGTCATCTGCGGTTATCTTACACTCATCGATTGGGATAAAACCAATACAGAAAAAGTTATTGGCCTAATAGAAGTGAAGGTGACACCACAGCGTGGACAGGGATTTGATAGAATTGCGGAAAGAATATATAATTATCCAGAAGTTAGCTCTGTATATCTTATATCTGGCGCCTATGATTTGCTTGTGACATTGGAAGAGCAGTCACTTAAAGATATTGCACAGTTTGTGTCGGATAAACTATCAACACTTGATACGGTATTAAGCACAGCAACTCATTTTATACTTAAAAAATACAAGGATCATGGAATAGTATTTGATAATAAGCATGAAGATGAAAGAGAGGCAATTTCATAATGCAACATAGACTTTCTGCAAAAGTTTTAAATATAAAACCATCAGGGATAAGAAAGTTTTTTGATTTAGTATCTGAAAAAAAAGATGTGATTTCTCTTGGAGTTGGAGAACCTGATTTTGATACGCCTTGGCATATAAGAGACGAAGGTATATTTGCATTTGAAAAAGGAAAGACATTTTATACTTCAAACTCGGGTCTTAAGGAACTTAGAGTCGAGATTTGTAATTATTTAAAAAGAAAATTCAGTTTAGACTATGACCCACTGAGTGAAGTGCTTGTGACAGTAGGAGGCTCTGAAGCTATAGACCTTGCTATCTGTGCACTTACAAATGATGGTGATGAAGTTATAATTCCCGAGCCATGTTATGTGTCATACAAACCATGTGCTATTTTGGCAAATGCTAAGCCAGTTACTATTGATTTGAAAGCAGAAAATAATTTTAAGCTTACAGCAGCTGAACTTAAAAATGTAATTACTAACAAAACAAAGGTTCTCATCTTGGCGTTTCCAAATAATCCAACAGGTGCTGTGATGACAAAAGAAGACCTAGAAGAGATTGCAAAAATTGTGCAAGAACACGACATCTATGTGATATCAGATGAAATATATGCGGAACTAACTTACAATGGAAAACATCATTCAATAGCAGAACTTGATGGTATGAAAGAGAGAACAGTAGTTATAAATGGTTTTTCAAAGGCCTATGCAATGACAGGCTGGAGACTTGGGTATGCATGCGGTGTGAAGGAAATAATTTCCCAGATGACTAAGATTCACCAATTTGCAATTATGTGTGCACCAACAGTAAGCCAATATGCTGCAGTTGAAGCACTTAAAAATGGCGACAAAGATATAGAAGAGATGAAAGAATCTTATAATCAAAGAAGAAGATTCTTACTTGAGTCATTTAAAGAAATGGACATACCTTGTTTTGAACCATTTGGAGCATTTTATGTCTTCCCTTGCATAAAGAAGTTTGGTATGACAAGTGAAGAATTTGCTATGAAGTTTTTAGATGAAGAAAATGTTGCAGTAATCCCAGGAACAGCATTTGGCGATAGTGGCGAAGGCTTCCTTCGTATATCATATGCCTATTCAATTGATAAACTTAAGGTGGCGATGGAGAAGATGGCAAAATTCACAAGTAGATTGTAGAGGCGGATATCATCCGCCTATCGTAGGGGCGAGCATTGCGAGCCCGTATTTATATATACTATAACTTGTTGTAAATTAATATTTGACTATTATTTTTATAGATGATATATTATGTTTATAAGGAGTTCACATGAAAAATGTATTTGTAAAATCAATGATGATGTACATGATGATGCGTAAGTCATTTTTCGTGTGCACAAAATAGTTAGTAAATATTGAATTTATGAGTGCTACGGAAAATGATTAGACCGTAGCACTTTTTTATTGTATTTACTAAGTTAAAAAAGTGTTGCAAAACACTAGAAAAACCAATATAATTAATACATTGTCTAGGAGGAGTTATTTATGAACAAGAAGTTATTAGGTTTAGTTTTATCATTAGCAGTTTTATCATTGGCTGCTTGTGGCAATAAGACTGCACAAGCACCAGCAAATAGCAGTGAGGCACCGGTTAAAGTAGTAACAGTTGCAGCATCACCTGTCCCACATGCAGAGCTTCTATTGCAAGTAATGGATGATATGAAAGAACTCGGTTATGATTTAGAAATAAGAGAGTTTTCAGATTATGTTCTTCCAAATACAGCTGTAGACGAGGGAGACATCATGGCAAATTTTTTCCAACACAAACCTTATCTTGATGATTTTAATGCTGAGAGAGGTACACACATAGTATCAGTTGGAAAAATCCACTATGAGCCATTTGGAGTATATGCAGGGTCAAAGAAGACACTTGAACTAGCAAAAGGCGATAAAGTTGCAGTGCCAAACGATGTAACAAATGAAGCAAGAAGTTTGAATCTTCTTGAGGCTGCAGGTGTTATTAAGCTTAAAGAAGGAGCAGGACTTACAGCAACTAAGCTTGACATTGTTGAGAACCCACTTGAGATTGAAATAGTAGAACTTGAGTCAGCACAGATTCCAAGATCACTTGATTCAGTAGCAGTTGCATGTATGAATGGAAACTATGCTATGGAAGCAGGATTTAAGGTTAGCGATGCTCTATTCGTAGAGCCACAAAATAGTACAGCTGCTCAAACTTATGCAAATATTCTCTGCGTAAAAGAAGGAAATGAAAATGAGAAGTGGGCAAAGGACTTACTCAATTGCTTAAAGAGCCAAAAAGTTAAAGATTATATTGAAAAAACTTACAACAAATCAGTTATAGCAATTGATTAGTTTATAATTACAATGATGTTAAAAGTAGGTTCGTGATGGACCTACTTTTATTTTGCGACAAGAATAATGGGGACGATCATTTTATTCATTTATAGATAGGCGAGAAATCGTCTATTTTTATCATACTTTTTTGTGTCTAAAAGTTGTCGAAAATGTGGTCGGAGACTGGAAAAGTCAAGAAAAAGTATACACTTAGGTGGTGCAAAAATCAGTGATTTTTGCTGGTAAAAGTTTAGCATTTTTGTAAAAGTTTTCCTTGTATTGCATAGGTGTTAAATAGTTTAGAGCTGAAGCTGGCCTTTCGT
>JAFSKG010000010.1 GCA_017449075.1 Lachnospiraceae bacterium | reverse complement strand
GAGAGAGAGAGAGAGAGTCACTCTATAAGTTGATACAATTTGTGTTTGGGTATGTGGAAGTTAGACTTGAAGATGTATGTTCATTTAATAGAGGAACAATAATAACAGCAAAAGAGGTTATTGATGGAAATGTGCCAGTTGTTTCAGGAGGACAAAGACCTGCATATTACCACAATCAATCAAATCGTTCTGCTAATTGTATTGCAATTGCTGGTTCAGGAGCATATGCAGGGCATGTTAGTTTTTGGGAAATACCAATATTTTGCTGTGACTCATTTACAGTTGATGTAAATAGTAAAGAAGTATTAGATATTAAATATTTATATTATTATTTGCTTAACAATCAAAATAAAATATATGAAAAGAAAAAAGGGGCAGGGATACCACATGTTCATGGCAGTGATATAGCGAAATTTACGATTTGTATTCCAAGTATAGAAGATCAAAAGCAAGTAGTATCAAAAATGGATAAATTAAATAAACTTTGCAATGACTTAAACGAAGGCTTGCCAGCAGGGATAGAAGCTCGCAAGAAACAATATGAGTATTATAGAGATAAATTATTAAAGTTTTAGAGGTATTATGAATAGCACCTATAATATAGTTCTTGAAACTGACAAAAGTACAGTTGTTACTGAGTACAAGAAGTTAAAAAGAACTGAAACTGCATATCAAAGTGAAGCAGCTCTTGAAAAAGAATTTATTGAGTTACTACAGGCACAGGGTTATGAGTATTTCGTTGCTAAAAGTGAAGATGAACTCATTTTAAACTTGAGAAAGCAATTAGAAAAACTTAACAATATAACATTTACAGACAATGAATGGGATGATTTTTTCAATACATATATAGCGAATAAGAATGAGGGTATAGTTGAAAAATCAAAAACCATACAGGAAGACTATATCAAAGTTTTAAAGAGAGAAAATGGTAGCAGTCAAAATATTATATTAATTGACAAAAAAGACATACATAACAATTATTTGCAGGTAATTAATCAATATGAGGCAGGTGCTGGAATTCATAAAAATAGATATGATGTCACGGTACTTGTAAATGGTTTGCCACTTGTTCATATAGAATTAAAACGAAGGGGGGTCGCACTTAAAGAAGCGTTCAACCAAATTAACAGATATCAAAGAGAAAGTTTTTTCTCGGAGTCAGGATTATTTGAATATGTACAAATATTTGTCATTTCAAATGGAACATCAACGAAATATTATTCAAATACTACAAGAGAAAGAGCGATAAAAGAAAATGAAGGACAGGCAAAGTCTACTACTAAAAAAACTTCAAATAGTTTTGAATTTACATCTTATTGGGCTGATTCTAAAAATACAACATTGCCTGATTTGGTAGATTTTACAAAAACATTTTTCGCAAAACATACTATATTAAATATATTAACTAAATACTGTGTATGGACAGTCGACAATATGTTGCTTGTTATGAGACCATATCAGATAGTTGCTACAGAAAAGATTATAAACAAAATTATTATAAGTACCAATTATAAAAAAGTTGGAACTATTGATGCTGGTGGATATGTGTGGCATACAACTGGTTCGGGGAAAACGCTTACATCATTTAAGACGGCAAAACTTGCTACAAGTTTGCCATTTATAGATAAAGTTCTTTTTGTCGTTGATAGAAGAGATTTGGACTATCAGACAATGAGAGAATATGACAAATTTGAAAAAGGTGCTGCAAATGGTAATAGAAGTACAGACGTATTAACAAGACAACTAAAAGAGCCAAAAGATAAATCAAGTATACTTGTTACAACAATCCAAAAGCTAAGTGAATTTGTGAAGAGAGCAGATACTGACGAAGTATTTAATAAGCATGTTGTAATGATTTTTGATGAATGCCATAGATCACAGTTTGGGCAGATGCATACTTTGATTACAAAAAAGTTTAAGAACTATCATTTATTTGGATTTACAGGAACGCCTATTTTCCCTGAGAATAGTAGCAGTAGTAATAAACCAGATTTAAAAACTACAGAGCAGGCATTTGGTGAAAGGCTTCATACATACACAATTGTTGATGCTATAAGAGATAACAATGTTTTGCCATTTAGAATTGATTATATAAACACTATAAAGCAAAAAGATAATAGCAAAGACAAACAAGTTACAGATATAGAAAGAGAAAAAGCATTAAATAATCCTATAAGAATTCAAGAGATAGTTGGGTATATATTGGAGCACTTTAATCAAAAAACAAAAAGAGATAGTAATGCATACGAATTTAGAAAAGTATTAAATATACCAGAGATAGTAAAAGATAAAGAAGTTGACCCATCAAAAAGAGTTAAGGCAGTATATACACAGAGTGGTAGCAGGATAAAAGGATTTAATTCTATTTTGTGTGTTCAAAGCATTGATATGGCTAAAAACTATTATGATATATTTAAGGAAATGATGACTGAAACAGGTCAAAACCTTAAGATAGCGACAATCTATTCATTTTCGCCTAATAGTGATGACAATAGCAATGGTAATTTGGATGAGGAAGGATTTGATACAAATTCATTAGGAACTTCAGATAGAGAGTTCCTTGATAGTGCAATTGCTGAGTATAATGCAATGTTTAATACAAACTATGATTCATCTGGGGAAGGATTTGAAAACTACTACAAAGATGTTTCCCATAGAATGAAAAACAAAGATTTAGATTTGCTCATAGTTGTAAATATGTTTTTAACTGGTTTTGATGCCACAACTCTAAATACACTTTGGGTTGATAAAAATCTTCGTCAACATGGATTAATACAGGCATTTTCAAGAACTAATAGAATATTAAACTCAGTTAAAACATATGGCAATATAGTCTGTTTTAGAGATTTAACACAAAATGTTGATGATGCAATTGCAATGTTCGGCGATAGAGACGCATCGGGAGTTGTATTATTAAAAGGATACAAAGAATATTATGACGAATACTTGAAACTTGTGAATGAATTGTTTACTAAATTCCCAGTCGGCGAAACTATTGCCTCTGAAAAATTAAAGAAAGAGTTTATTGTATTATTTGGCAAGATACTCAGACTTAGAAATATTTTGTCAGCATTTGACGAGTTTATATCTGATATGACTATGACAGATAGAGATTTGCAGGATTATACAAGTATGTATAATGACATTTATGCTGAACTAAAGCCTAGAACTGATGGTGACAAGGAAAGTATACTTGATGATGTGGTATTTGAGTTAGAATTGGTAAAACAAATAGAAGTAAATATTGATTATATACTTATGCTCGTAGAGAAGTATCATCAAAGTAATTGTAAGAACAAAGAGATATTAGTTGATATTGACAAGGCAATTAAATCAAGCCCAGGACTTAGATCAAAGAAAGAGTTGATTGATAATTTCTTAGAGACTTTAAATGTCAATTCGAAAGTTGCAGAAGACTTTAAAAAATATGTAATTGAGAAGAGAGAGAATGACTTGCAAGATATAATTTCTGACAACAACTTAGATGATGAAAAAGCAAGAGAATTTATAAAGAATGCATTTAGAGATGGCGAGTTGAAATTAGAAGGACAAGATTTCGATAGGCTAATTCCAAAGACATCGTTCTTTGATAGCAATAGAGCTGAATTAAAAGATAAAGTGGCGAGTATATTAAAAGAATACTATGACAAGTATAGTGGCATATTAGAATAGAAAGTGAAAGGAAATACTATGGCAGATATTAAAAAGGAACAAGAAAGAGAAGAACTCCATAAGGCGATATGGGGTATCGCTGATGAGTTAAGAGGAAGTGTGGATGGATGGGATTTCAAATCCTATGTTTTGGGTATAATGTTTTATCGTTATATTTCAGAAAATCTTTGCAACTTTATCAATGACAATGAGAGAAATTCAGGCAATAAAACATTTAACTATGCTGAACTTGATGATAAAAAGGCAAAAGCAATAAAGTCTGATATTGTAAAAATTAAAGGTTTCTTTTTACTGCCATCTGAATTATTTGAGAATGTTAGAAAGAATGCATCAAGTGATGAGAATTTGAATATGACACTTGAGCAAATATTTAAGAATATAGAGAGTTCGGCGAAGGGAACGGATACTGAAAAGGATATACAAGGACTTTTTGAAGATGTAGATGTAAATAGTAATAAACTTGGGAATACAGTTGCTAATAGAAATAAAAAACTTGTAAAACTTCTTGATGGTATAGGCGATATGAAACTTGGGGACTATCAAGATAATACTATTGATGCGTTTGGCGATGCATATGAATATTTGATGAGTATGTATGCAAGTAATGCAGGTAAATCAGGCGGCGAATTTTTTACTCCTCAAGAAGTATCAGAATTACTTACCAAAATCGCGATTGTTGGTAAAAAAGAAATCAACAAAATATATGACCCAGCTTGTGGAAGTGGCTCGCTATTACTTAAAGCAGCTAAAATTCTTGGAAAAGATAAAATTAGAAATGGATTTTTCGGACAGGAAATTAATTTAACTACATATAACTTGTGTAGAATTAATATGTTTTTACATGACATTGATCCAAGAAAGTTTAACATACATAATGGTGACACTTTAATTGAACCATCAGAAGAACATAGAGATGCAGAGCCATTTGAAGCAATAGTAAGTAATCCACCATATAGTATAAAGTGGGTGGGCGATGATAACCCAGTACTAATAAATGATGAAAGATTTAGTCCAGCTGGAGTTCTCGCACCAAAGAGCAAGGCGGATATGGCATTTATAATGCATAGTCTTTATTGGCTCGCAGCAAATGGTACAGCAGCGATTGTCTGCTTCCCAGGAATAATGTATAGAAGTGGTGCTGAAAAGAAAATTAGGCAGTATCTTATTGATAACAATTTTATAGATTGTATCATTCAGTTGCCTGATAATTTATTCTTTGGGACATCTATTGCGACATGCATAATGGTTTTGAGTAAATCTAAAAAAGAAAATAAGACATTATTTATAGATGCTAGTAAAGAGTGTGTAAAAGTTACAAATAATAATAAACTTACTGAAGAAAATATTAATAACATTCTAGAAGCATATAAGAAAAAGGAAGATAAAGATTATTATTCAAGACTTGTGTCAAATAAAGAGATAGCAGAGAATGATTATAACTTGTCTGTAAGTACATATGTTGAAAAAGAAGATACAAGAGAAGTTATTGACATTGATAAGCTCAATAAAGAGATAGAGGAAATTGTCAAGAGGGAAGATGAGTTGAGGAAGGAAATAGATAAGATTATTAAAGAACTATAAATCAAGAATACTAGCTGACTACCCCAATAATTACTAAATTGATTCGCCCCCAACCTGTGGACGAATTTAAAAGCGCTGAAAACAAGGTATTTTAAGTAACTATATAAAAATGCAATTATTGGAAAAATTTTCAGTGGAATATAATGAATAAGTCGCGCCTTGACATATAGTATCAAATATGATACTATATTTTTATGAATGTCGAAAAGATAATTGAAAAAATGAATAATCAGCCCAACGGCATTAGGCATGAGGAAGCAGCAAAAGTTCTTGAATATTTTGGCTATAGAATGGATAGACAGAAAGGTTCACATATGCAGTTTGTAAATAGTAATGGAGATGTATTTACATTAAAGAAAGAATCCCCGTTGAAAGCAGTATATGTGAAAGAGATTCTAGCAAGAATATCTAAGTAGACAATAGGGAAAAAGTAAAAGAAGAAGAGGAAATGGTGAGTAAGATGAAGAAAGTGAATCCAAAAGAAGTGGAAAAGTATCTAAGCATGCCTTATAGTTTTGTTATTAATCAAGTTAATGACGAAAGTGGAAAATATTTTGTGGCTAGAGTTCTGGAACTTGAAGGATTGATTGGGACAGGCGACACTTATGATGAAGCATATAAGGATGTAAAGGAAGCTATGGAATCTTATATTGAAACAAAAATTGCTAATGGTATAGAGTTACCTTTACCAATGGATTCTACTGACTATAGCGGAAAGTTTGTTGTAAGATTACCAAAGACCTTACATAAATTATTATCTAAAAGGGCAAAAGAGGAAGGCGTATCATTAAATCAGTATGCTTTGTACAAGTTAGCTTTGTAGTTTACATTAAGAATATAATGTATTAATGAATAATTATTATTTATATAATGGGAGGAAATACTTATGAAATGCCTAGCAATGCTCGAAATTGGAAAGATTGGTTAGGTTGACAAAGAAGTTCCAAAATGCGGACCTATGGATGCGATAGTTAAGCCTATTGCTGTTGCACCATGTACTTCTGACGTCCACACAGTGTGGGAAGGTGAATTTATCAAGATACCAAGAGTAGAGTGGGGCGTTGGTATGGATCACAAGCAAATTAATGGTGGTCTTATGCCAGGCGGAAGACTCAGAATGGAAAAGCTTGCGAAGTTAGTGACTTATGGCAAACTCAATTTATGTAAGTTAATAACTCATAGATTTGAAGGTTTTGATAAGATAGAGGATGCACTTATGCTTATGAAGGACAAACTAAAGGATCTTATTAAGCCTGTTGTTAGAATAGAAAAGTAATAACTATTCAGGAGTAAAAATGAAAAAGTTTCTTAAAGTGACGATTAGCTGTATACTAGTTTTAATTATAGCATTCACAGTTTTATTTTCTTGCTCGGGTAAAAGCAGTGAGAATTATTTTTCTTACTGGAATGATGATTCAAAAGTAGTGACAGAACTAAAAAGTTTTGTTGAAAATGCGACAAATAAAAATAGCAATGATTTTGTTCCGGTAGATGATAGAATTGCAGTATTTGATATGGATGGCACAATATTCTGTGAGACGGATCCTACATACAATGAGTATCTTATGCTTTTTGATGCTATACTAAATACTTATGATAAAAATAATGAGGATGATATCAAACTAGTAAATGATATAAATGAAGTATTGAGGACTGGTTATGTGAGCGATGAGCTGGAGCTTAAGTTAAGTGAAATAGAATATAAATATTATCAAAATCAAACTATAGAAGAATACACGAATTACACAAAGACTTATCTAGAAAAAGATACAAATAGTTATAAAAATTTGAAAGTGAAAGATGCATTATATAAACCAATGCTTCAAGTGATTAAATATTTACAAGCAAATGATTTCACAGTATATGTGGTTAGCGGTTCCGAGAGAAATTTTGTAAGAGCAGTAGTGTGTGATGGCGCGGGCATAAAGCCAAATAATGTGATAGGAATGGACTTTACCTTAAAATCAACTAAGCAGGGAAATGATAAGAATTCAGTTCATCAGTTTAAGCGAGACGAGGATGTGGTTATAGCAGGTCCGTCTATAGATGTAAATATAAAAACGCATAAAGTGCTTTCAATTGCTGAGGAGATAGGAATGATACCCGTGTTGGCATTTGGAAATAGCACAGGTGACTTTAGCATGATGGAATATGTACTAAAAAATAATAAATATAAAAGTAAAGGTTTTATGATTCTCTGTGATGACAATGTGAGAGAAAATGGAAACTTAGAAAAAGCGAGTATGATAAAAAGTGTATCTGATGAGAATGGATATGGCACTATTTCCATGAAGAATGATTGGAAAACAATCTATGGATATGATGTAGAGAAGCTTAGATAGGATAAAATCAATAATCAGTAATATAAAATATCGTTTTGGAGGTAAATATGGAATACAAAAAATTTGGAGACACATTTATAATGAGGCTTGATGTTGGTGATGAAATTATGGAATCACTTAAGAAAATAGTTGAAACTGAAAATATAAAGCTTGCACAAATTAATGGACTTGGTGGCACATCAGACTTTACAATTGCAGTTAGAAATCATGATACAAAGTCATATGATCCAAGTGACTATAAAGGTAGATATGAAATAGCAAATATTCATGGAAATGTTACTACATTTGATGGCAAACCTTATCTCCATGTGCATATTGGATGTGGAAATGAAAAAGGAGAATATCGCGGTGGTCATCTCTTAAGATGTGTAATAGGTGCTACTGCAGAAATATTTATTACTACATATGAAGGAACTGTAGATAGACAAGTTGATGAGAAGACAGGGATCAATGTATTTAAGTTTTAGAATAAAGCAAAAGTATTATGGATAAAGAATTAGAGTTGAAAAGAATTGATTTATCAACTTGGACTTGTTTTAGCGACAGGGTGAATTCTAAAAGTTATGTGAGTGCAGACAAAAAGTGGATGGTTAAATTTAATTCTGACACATCTTTGACTGATGAAATGTCAATGTATCGCGAGCAAGAGATGGCTAGAAAGGCGCTTCGCATAGGCGTAAAAACACCAATAGTTGGTGATGTGGTCATTGACGATGAAGGAAGAAAGGGGCTTATATTTGAATACATAGAAAACAAGAAGTCTATCTCAAGGTTATTTAGTGAAGATTTAGATAATATTGATAAGTACATGAAAAAATTTGCTGAAGCGTCAAAAGAATTTCATAGTACAGTTTGTGACACGGAAGATTTTGATTCAATGCATGATAGGGTTGTGACACAAGTAACAACAAGAGATATTCTTTTTGAAAGTCAGAAAACTAAAGCACTGAAATTTTTAGAAACTATAGAGCAACAGAAGTTTTGTGTGCATGGTGATTTTCAAACTGGAAATGTGATTGTATCTGGTGACAAAAGCTATTGGATAGATTTGAATTTTATGGGGTATGGTAATCCAGAATTTGATATAGGTATATTTTATACTTTCTGCCACATTTTCCCTAAGCAGTATACTGATACAGTATTTCACTGCGATAGAAAGTACCTTCCGATAATATGGAATAGTTTCATAAGGCACTACTACGATACTGAGAATGAGAAATTAATAACTGAGAAAACTGAAAGAGCAAGAAAGGTATCTTCAATTTGTCTATATACTAATTTGCAGTTTGTAAAATTTGATGAGACTAAGGCACCGGTCATGAGACAGCTCATTGACGATGCATTGTAAAAGTTGCCACGCAATAATTTATGTGAAAATAGAATGTTTAATATAAAAGAAAAAAAAGTAGAACTAATTGAATTATTTTACGACTTGATTTATGTGTATGCCATAAGCAGGCTCTCACTTCTCATAGAGGGAGATGGTCGTGGTGAGTTTTTGCCAAGTTTTATTATATATGTTGTCTATTGTCTTGTGATACTTCAGAGTTGGCTGCATTTGACTACTTATGTTAATAGATATGGAAAATGGCGATGGTATGAGATAGTGTCTACTGCAGTCAACATGATAGCAACACTTTATATGTCAAATACAATTGGAAACAATACAGTATCTCCAGCTGCATTTAATTTGTCAATGAGCATAATGCTGTTATGCGTGCTTATAATGTATGTGATAGAATATTTTAAAAATGAAGAAGATTTAGGTGCAGCGAAGAATTCAATTGGCATACTGATAGTTATAGTTGCACTATATTTTTTGGCATACATTTTATCTCATTATCCTATCGGACCATTGCCAATATATGTTGATTTTTTAGCAGTGCTTCTTGGAGCCTTTTTACCATTTTTATTAAAAGGGAACTTCGACCCTCAGATTATTAGTTTTCCACATCTTGTTGAAAGATTAGAACTATTGACTATCGTCACATTTGGAGACTCAATTGTGGCGATAAGTCAATTTTTTGATGTAAGAACATTTAGTTTATTGCCGAGCGCACTATTTGTAATTATATTACTTATGTTCACTTGTTATGTAACGCAAATTCATTATTTGGTAGAGCATAGACAAGTTGATAGGGGACTAAGAATGATGTTTAGTCATTATTTTGTAGTAATAGCAATAAATATGTTGACGATATCTATAAAGTTCCTAATCGTAAATAATTCTGACCATGTGTTTATTGCACTTCATTCTGCATTTGCAATTGCTATGTTTTTTGTATCAATTTATGTAAATAGTATTTATTATAAAAAAGAGTACGTTTTTACTAAAGTTGACTGGGCTTTGTTCGTAGCATCAGTTGTGTTAGGGTTAATAGTTTTAATGATTTTTATTGAACCGATATGGGGACTCGTGGCAGGTTGCCTTGTGATGATAGTGCCGAATATGGTGATGCTAATAAAGAAATTGTAAATGGAGAAAAACAAATGAAAATTTTAGTGATATCAGATGTCCACGGTACAGACTATTGGAAAACTTGTGTCGATAAAGTCGACGAATATGATCATATAGTTCAAATGGGCGATTGGTTTGATGACTGGATTAATGATTGGGATAAAGTAGACCAAATTAGTAATTTGGAAGAAGCACTTTCGTTCCAAAGTAAAAATAAAGATAAAGTTCACATTTTGATTGGAAACCACGATTTAAATTCTTATCTTATGAAAGAAAGTGTATCGGGACATCAGGCGTTTAAAGAGGTGGACATTTATCATACTTTAAAAGAGCATATCGATGAAATGAATGTAGCAGTTGAAATTGGTGGTTGGGTATTTTCTCATGCTGGATTTACTAAGACATGGATGAAGTTGCATAATTTTAATTCTATAGAAGAGGTAAATGATGCTTTCCACAATTTCAATTTTGAACCATTTAAGTTCTATGGGTGGGATGTAACAGGGAACGATATAACACAGGGACCTACTTGGGTTAGAATAGATAGTCTCATATTGGACTACTATTTTGATAAGCAAGCTGTAGGACATACACCGTTAAAAAATCCACCATTTATAAGTCATAAAAATGGCTTGGAACTAGTTGCAATGATGGTTTCCGCCCAGTGAGTTTTTTAGTAGAAGCAATTTAGTAGGGGCGAACGCTTGCGGAGCCCGCAAAAACCCATAGGGGCGAGCACTGCGAGCCCGTGTATGGACGAGTTTCACGAGCCCAAATAGGAGGTAAATATCATGAATAATTATATAGCATACTGTGGACTTAATTGCGAAACTTGTGAAGCTCGCATTGCCACAGCAAATAATGACGATGAACTTAGAGAGAAGGTCGCAAAAGAGTGGTCAGAACTCAACAAAGTCACAATCACACCAGAGATGATTAATTGCACTGGCTGTAGGATAGAAGGTGCAAAGACTCCATTTTGCGAGTCTCTATGCCCTATAAGGAAATGTGCAAAAGAGAAGAATTATGAGACTTGCGGTAAATGTGGAGACTTGATGAGATGCGAGAAGATTAAGATGATTATAGATAATAATAAAGAGGCGTTAAATAATTTTAAAAAATGTTAAATTTACTAAATTGAAAATTCTTTTGAAAAAAGTATTGAGTTTTGATATAATATTTATATTAAAGTAAAAATTAGCGAGTAGCCATAGGCGTAAATCTAGCTAATGGCATCTCGCTTTTTTATTATATGTAAGGAGACTAACTATTAATTGTCAAGAGAAAAAATAAAAATTTTTATATAGCAAAGAAGCCTATAAGAAATAGACTTTAAAATAACAATGATTCAAATGATAGAATTAAGATTAAATT
>JAFSKG010000009.1 GCA_017449075.1 Lachnospiraceae bacterium | reverse complement strand
CAACGAAAGGCCAGCTTCAGCTCTAAACTATTTAACACCTATGCAATACAAGGAAAACTTTTACAAAAATGCTAAACTTTTACCAGCAAAAATCACTGATTTTTGCACCACCTAAGTGTATACTTTTTCTTGACTTTTCCAGGATATGTTATCCCCCTACAAAGTATTATATATTTTCACAAATACATATAAAGAAATGCTATAATATATATGTATGATTAAACTCAATTACCAAACCCTACAATATAAAGACCTAACTATCTATTATGCCAAATATCGAAAAAATAGGAACATTAGGCTAACAGTTGATAGTAAAGGCATGATTAAGATAACTTGCCCATACTATGTTGCCGACTTTGAGTTGCTTGACTTCATAAAAGATAGAGAAGATTGGATTAGAAAAGTTTTAGAGAAGCAAGACAACACTACAAACTTATCCGACTTACCACCTATAAAGACAAAAGAAAAAAGAGTATTGATAAAAAGAATATCTGTCTTTATAGAAAAATACGAATTATTGCTCAATACAAAAGTTGAAAAATATAGTATAAGAAAAATG
Source organism: Lachnospiraceae bacterium (assembly GCA_017449075.1). Taxonomy (GTDB): domain Bacteria; phylum Bacillota; class Clostridia; order Lachnospirales; family Lachnospiraceae; genus UBA3633. Next base: position 28,246 of record JAFSKG010000009.1, on the reverse strand, counting down.
AGAACTCTATGGGGTAGTTGCTCATTTCGCGAACGAACTATAAGATTCAACTCAATGCTATATTATATGAGCGATTATTTTTTAGAATATATAGTCCTTCATGAGATGGCTCATCTCTTCGTCCATGACCACAGTAAAAAATTTTACGATTTAATTAAAAAATATATGCCCGATTATAAAAAAAGATGGGCAGAGCATAAAAAAGTGTCGCTTAGATAGCGACACTTTTTTTATCGGGCTCGCTGTGCTCGCCCCTACAATAAACATTTATAATTATACTGTCATTGTTGTCTCTTCTACAAACTTAATTACATTTGAAAGATTTACATATTTTGTAGAATCATTTACTACGAGAGTTGGTGCTTGCATGATTTGATACTTCTCACAATCAGAAGGGTTTTCATTTGCATCAACTATAGAATATTTTATACCTGCCATATCAAGAAGTTCTTCTGCCTTCTTACAATTTGGACAAGTCTTAGTTACAAATAATTTAAGGCTGTCTTCTTTCTTTGCTATTTCTGTCTCTACAACTACATCTGCTTTTTCTTCTTTGTAAAAATTCTCAGTGCTTACATTTTGCATTGGAGCTGCATTATTTTTAAATACATCATTGAAAGATGGAGCCTCTTGAACTTCAGCTACTGGTGCTTCTGCTACTGGAGTCACTGGAGCTGCTTGTGCTACTGGAGTAACCGTTGCTGCTGCCTCTACTACTGGAGCTACTGGAGCTGCTGCAACCTGTGGAGCTTGTGCCACTGGGGCTACAGCCTCTGCTGCCTTTGCTGCCTGCTCTCTTTCAAAATTCATTTTTTCAACTACTGTATCAGGAGTCTCAGCTTTAAATAAATTTTCTCCCATTTGCTCTATACGAGTTGCGGCAAGTTTTGCAGAATACTCTTTTCTATCTTTGAACTCTTGGGCTTTTCCATCATTCCAGTTTTGAACTGGTCTATAGTAACCTGTGATACGGCTATTGACCTCTGTTGGCTCTCCGCAATGTGGACAAGTATAAACTTCTCCAGCAATATATCCATGATTCTTACATACAGAATAAGTTGGTGATAAAGTATAGTATGGAAGTTTATAATTATTTGCTATTGTACGAACAAGATTTGCTGCGGCCTTCCAATCTGGAAGTTTCTCTCCAAGGAATGTATGGAATACTGTTCCTGAAGTGTAGAGTGTCTGAAGTTCATCTTGTACATCAAGAGCATTGAAGATATCATCAGTAGTTCCTACAGGAAGGTGTGATGAGTTAGTGTAGTATGGAGTTCCATTCATATTTGCAGTGATGATATTTGGGAATTTCTCCTTATCATGTTTTGCAAATCTATAAGTAGTTGACTCTGCAGGTGTTGCCTCTAAGTTATAAAGGTCGCCATACTTCTCTTGATAATCTTTAAGTCTCTCTCTCATGTGATTGAGTACTTCTATACTAAACTTAACAGCTTCTTCATCTCTTAAATCTTTCTTTAACCACTTGGCATTTAAGCAAGCTTCATTCATACCTACAAGACCAATAGTTGAGAAGTGGTTGTTGAATGTTCCAAGATATCTCTTAGTATATGGATAAAGACCATTTTCCATAAATCTCTCTATAGTATTTCTCTTTATCTTAAGTGATCTTGCTGATATATCCATAAGTCTATCAAGTCTTTGATAGAACTCTTCCTCTGAACTTGCAAGATATGCAAGACGAGGCATATTGATAGTTACTACACCTACTGAACCAGTTGACTCACCAGAACCAAAGAATCCACCTGATTTCTTTCTAAGTTCTCTTAGATCAAGTCTAAGACGGCAGCACATAGAACGTACATCTGATGGCTCCATATCTGAATTTACATAGTTTGAGAAATAAGGTGTGCCATACTTTGATGCCATCTCAAATAAGAGTTTATTGTTCTCTGTCTCTGACCAGTCAAAATCTTTTGTTATACTGTAAGTTGGAATTGGATATTGGAAACCTCTACCATTTGCATCACCTTCTATCATAACTTCGATGAATGCTTTGTTGACCATATCCATCTCTTGCTTACAGTCTTTATATTTAAAGTTCATCTCTTTTCCGCCAACGATTGCAGGAAGTTCTGCAAGGTCATTTGGAACTGTCCAGTCAAGAGTTATATTTGTAAATGGACTTTGTGTTCCCCATCTTGATGGAGTGTTGACACCATAGATGAAACTTTGTATACATTGTTTTACTTCATGATATGATAAATTATCTATCTTAACAAAAGGGGCAAGGTATGTATCAAATGATGAAAATGCTTGAGCACCAGCCCATTCATTTTGCATGATACCTAAAAAGTTTACCATCTGATTGCAAAGAGTTGATAAATGTTTTGCAGGTGAGCTTGTAATTTTTCCTGGGATACCACCAAGGCCTTCTTTGATGAGTTGTTTCAAAGACCAACCAGCACAGTATCCTGTAAGCATAGAAAGGTCGTGAATATGAATCTCAGCATTTCTATGAGCCTGTGCTATCTCATCATCATAAACTTCTGACAACCAATAATGAGCAGTGATTGCTCCAGAGTTTGAAAGTATAAGACCACCTACAGAATATGTAACAGTAGAGTTTTCTTTTACTCTCCAGTCACTTACATTCAAATAATTATCAACAACTTGCTTATAGTTAAGAAGAGTCTCTTTAGTTTGTCTTATATCACTATGCTTCTTTCTATATAATATGTATGCTTTCGCTACATCACTATAATCATATTTAATTAAAACTTCTTCTACCGAGTCTTGAATCTCTTCAACAGTAATTACACCATTTTTAATTTTAGAACTAAAAGCTGCTGCTACGCGTTGAGCAAGGTCATCAATTATACTTGGATGTGTCTCTCTTTTACAAGCCACAAATGCCTTGTCAATTGCATCCTTAATTTTTTGGATGTTAAAATCAACTTGTTCACCATTTCTCTTTACAACAACAAACATATTCGTACCCCTTCAATATTTATTTTACATACCCACCATAAGTCAAGTTATTATATCACAAAGCAGCATAAAGTCAATATATAGTTATTAACAATATTTTTAACACTATATATTGTGGTTTTATAATGTTGATAAATAAGGGGCACCGCATAAAATGGGGCTTTTTTAGACACTATTTACCATAGATATTTTGAACCATTTTTGTGTAAGTTCCGTCATTTTCAAACACAATTATAGGTTCAAGAACTTTAAGACCTGCTTTCGAATTTTTTACAGACTCTATAAGACAAAGAGTTGATGGTTTATCAACTCTTGGATAGATGAATTGAACTTTTTTTACTTCAAATGAATATGATTTCAAAATTTCTGAAATCTCAGTAAATCTTTCTGAGTGATGAACTATGTAAAATTTTTTATTGGATTTTAGAATCAAACTTGCAGCTTTGCATATCTCTTCAAATGTGATAAGCACTTCATGTCTTGCCACAATTTTTTTGTCATTCAAATTTGTAATGCCGCTCCCTGCTTTTATATAAGGTGGATTGCAAGTTATCATATCAAATGATTCATACATTGATTTGTATTTTTCTCTGTCATTAAAAATATTTTTGATGTCATCATTTATAACTGTAATATCTTCATCAATACATTTTGCATCTTCCACATTTTCTTTATTGTATGCAATCGATTTATTGCAAAGTTCAACTTGGCCTTTATCTATCTCAAATGCAGTGAACTTTACATTCTCGCTCAAAAACATTTTTCTCTTCGCATACATAATAAGTGGTATAGGCAATGCACCCGTACAAAAATCACAAACCTGTAGGGGCGAGCACTGCGAGCTCATCCTCAACGCAAAATTAGCAAGAAGGACAGCATCAATCCCAAAATTGAAACTGTCCTTGTCTTGGTAAATGTGATAGCCATTTATTTCTAGGTTTTCTAATTTGATGTTGCTCATGGGTATAATTATATATTATTAAAAGCATATTTATCAAGTGCTGATACAAAATCAAAATGTTGACAATTGTGCCACAATTGTGTATAATAACCACAATTAATATAATATTGTTAGAGAGGTATGAAATGAATTTTTGCACAATAAGAGATTTAAGAACTAATAGCAAAAAAATATGGGGAAAAGATGATGTGATTATTACCAATAATGGCAAGCCAAAAGCAGTATTAATTAAAACAGATGAAGAAAACTTTATTAACACTTTAGCTCTTATTGCATCTGCAAGAGCGGAACAAGCTGTAAAAAACATCAGAAATGAAAGTAAAGCTAAAGGGTATTTCACAGAAGCCGAAATTCAAAACGAAATTAAAGCTGTAAGGAAAAAGAAATAATGAAAATTGTGTTAGACACAAATGTTTTGTTGTCTGCTCTTCTTACGCCCAATCGAAAAGCAAGTGCCATACTTGATAAAATTTTAAATGGAAATATTGAGATATATTACAACGAGAACATAATTAATGAATATAAAGAAGTCTTGTCTAGAAAAAAATTTGGTATTCCTAAAACTCAGATTAGCGCGATAATCTCATTTATTAGAATGAAAGGTATATATGCGTTTGACTATACTGAAAGCAATAAGCCATTTGAAGATATGGCTGACAAAATATTCTATGACATTGCCATATCCAAAGACTCTATTCTTGTAACAGGAAATCTAATTCATTTTCCTAAACACAAAAAAGTAATGAGTATATCTGAGTTCTATAATAAATTTATATAAATCACCCACATAATTCTAACATAGAATTAATTATGATAATTCACAATATTATAGCTTATAAATATAAAAATTAGCTTTTAACATTCAATAAATTATAAAGAAGTTTTAAAAAAATTTAAAAAAGCACCTTGCTATGTCAACATTTCAGAATAATATATTTAGGAGAGGTTTTAAGAAATGAAAAAGGTTATTTCTATTTTACTAGTTACTTTGACAACTATATTTACTGGCTGCATATCACCAAATACAAATGGTATTCAAGCTACAACAGCCCAAACTGATGCCACTAAAAATAGTACTACTCAAGATAATATCAAAAAATCTGACGATAAAGTTGAAACTGCAAATCCAAAAAATGACAATGTAGTAAAAAAACATGATTTTTTTAATGACTATAAATCCGAGATAGAGAGCGAAGTAGAAAATGCTATCTCCAAAGCTTCATCTTTACAAGATGAAATTAATCAAATTCAAAAAATTGCAAATACCTATGCTGATAATGCAGCTCTTGCCAACACTCAAAGCGAGATGAATTCTTCATCAGCCTGGACTTATACTGTATGGGATACTGAATTAAACAATCTATGGAAGCGAATAAGTAGTAGTGCTAGCAAGGATGTAAAAGAACGAATTCTCAACGAACAAAGAAATTGGATTTCTATGAAAAATGAAATCACCATTGAAAACATTGGTGCTCCAGAAAATAGTGGTAGCATATATCCACTTCTACAGAATAATTTTTTATCAGACATTACTCACAATAGATGCTTAATTCTCGCCAGAGAACTCGCTATCATTAAACATGAAGATTTTGTCATGCCAGATAGATCTATATATGGAACTTTTGTAGATAATCAAGAAACAGGTAACGTTTACGGTTCGCTCATTACCCGTAAAAATATGGAAAACGACAACGAAGCAATCATTTCTATATATAGATTAACTACAGTAGAAGGCACATTCATAGAAAAAGAAAATGGCGATTTAGCCTTTACTTCATATGAAGAGAATGTCAAAGGAACTATAAAAATTTTCGGCTGGGAGAAAGCTGTTTTTGAAGTTACAGAATGTAAAGATAGTCCATTTAATGTGGGCGATAGTTTTACATTTGATTTTGCATTCTAATAAAAATGGACGGATAAAACCGTCCTTTTTTATTATATTTCTCTTATTAATTACAAATCTGCCTTCACGTCTCTTCTCTCAAGTTCTTCAAGTTTCCTTGCCTCTTTCTCTTCTTCAGTCTCTTGACTTACTAACTGCCTCTTTTTGAACTTGAGATCGGCTGGGTCATACTCTCTCATTTCTTTCTCGTCGTTCTTTAGATTTACGAGCACTTTAACTTTTTGTCTAAGTGTATTTATGCTTTGAACTGTGCCTTTTAATCCATCTTTAGTGGTTACAAAATCAGAAATCTGTGGCATAGACTCATTTAATTTTTCGTAAGTCTCTTTCTCATTATTAAGACAACACATAAGCCTTCCGCAGGCTCCAGAAATTTTTGCTGGATTCAAACTTACACCTTGCTCTTTCACATTCTTTATAGACACTGATTTAAAATCAAAAAGATATGTCGAACAGCAATATGGCCTTCCACAAGATCCGAGTCCTCCAAGAATCTTAGTCTCATCGCGAACTCCGACCTGTCTAAGTTCTATTCTTATTCTAAATATTGACGCTAAGTCCTTTACCAGCTCTCTAAAGTCAATTCTATTTTCTGCAGAGAAGTAAAACAATACCTTTGTAGAATCAAATGTAAACTCGCAGTCAAGAAGTTTCATAGGAAGTTCATGTGCTTTAATTCTCTCTTTACATTTTGCAAATGCATCTCCTTCTTTTTCTTTATTCTTCCTATGAGTTTCGTGATCCTCTGGTGTTGCTTTTCTAATTATAGTCCTAAGTGGAGATTTTAGTGTCTTCTCATCAACCTCTATATCCTTTTTTACAACTTTGCCAAATTCAACCCCTCGTATAGTTTCAACTATACAAGCATCTCCAACATTTATCTCTTCGTCATTTGGCTTAAAGTAATATATTTTTCCACTTGTTCTAAATCTAATTCCTAAACATTTTTCCATATCAGACCTCTAAAAAATTAAATAGTGCTATCTTTTTATTTACATTATTTCTATTGGCATCAGCTAGATAGTTCAAACCATCTATCATTTTGCCTAGAACTTTTATGTCGTAGGTATTTGCGAGTGTTATTACATCATCTTCCAATTCTTTCAAATGTAGATATTTTTTTGACAGGGTAAGTTTGTAAAGCAATGCATCTCTCAAAAGATACCTATATAATTTTATCAAATCTTTTAGCTTGTACTCTTTGCTTGCAAACTTTTCAGCAAAACTCATCTTGTCACTCACTGCCATATATTTTGCATTTGATATATTTAATATTGCATCTTCCAAATACTCAAGTTCCAATACACTTCTATAATCTATATCTTCATTGTCCTTTATTGTTATGCATCTACTTCTTATTGTTTCAAGCAACTTGTTGGCATTGCTTGTCACCAAGAAAAATATGTCATATGCAGGTGGCTCTTCCAAAGTCTTAAGTAAGGCATTTTGAACAACTTCCTCAAGATTTACCGCATCATATATCACATATATTTTTTTGTCAGCTATCTTTGGAGAATAGATAGCGGTATTTACTATATCATTTCTAACTGCATCTATCTTTATGTTGTCATCTGGTGATTCAAGGTAAAAAATATCTGGATGATTTTCACTTTCAACCAGTGGTCTATCAAAGCCATTCGCCATCGCAAATTCTTTAATGCTATTTTTTGCAGACTCATAATTATAAGTTTCTATAATATATGCATTATATATTTTTTTGTATGGGATACTTATCATTTACCAAACTTTCTTATATCATTTGCAACTTCTTCAAAGCACTTTTCAAAATCGTCATTTACATATCTCTTTACTATTCCTGCATTCTTTATATTCTCTTCACTAAAGTCTATCTCATCAGCTTTAAATCTTCTATCCATCTCATCTAGTTTTGGCACCTTCTGCATATTTTCTCTATCTATCGCTCTTTTTCTTCTTATGTCATTACTAACTTCAAGATAGATAGGAAATACTGAATCTTTGCCATAATACTTTTTTATAATATTATACGACTCTAAAGTACCTATCACCACATAGTTTTTATGCTTTTCAATCTTTCCGTCATCAATCGTAGCATAGTACCAGTCTCCAAAAACTGTGTGATATACTCTCTTTTCAATGATTTTATCTTTCTTATCATCTAAAAACTTCTCATCTACAAAGTGATACTCTATACCCTCAGCCTCTCCATCTCTCTTAGGTCTTGTAGTATAAATAGCAACCCTATTTAAATTAAGGTCTGATGACAACAATCTCTTATAAAGGCTGTCTTTTCCAGAAGCCGATTTTCCCATTATATAAAATATCATTACCTTGGTGCCTCTACTTCGACTATACGAGGTCCAACCCCTACCTCAACTCTCTCATCTTTCACTGCACTTGTTTTCTCTTTATTCATATCATAAGGTGCAAGACCAACTTGCACATTGGCTGTAGTGCTCTCTCTATTTGATGCACTACTTTCGTTTGATCTTGTAGATTCTCTTTCGCCAACACCATCTACTATTCTAACCTCTTCATCAGGTTTTGGTAAATCAACTATATCTATGTCTAATTTCTTCCCATCATCATTTATAATTGGCACAACTTCTGACTTAGTAGATACCTTAGCTACAATCTCACCCTCTTCATTTAACTCTTCGTTTTCTGGAAGTTTTAATTCTACGCCCTTCCAACTTTTTGCTTTTATAACTCTATCTCCATCACAGTAATACACTACATCATCAGATAAAACTATATAGCCTGTGACACCTATTCCCACAGTCTCTTTATGAATTGCATTTGGTCTCATCCTATATAGACGACCTGCAAAATTAGTTCCCTTGCCAGCTGCGAGATAATAAATATTACTCATATATATTTTAATCATATTTGGAGAAGCGTATTGCTTATCTGCCTCAGTACCAAGATAGTCTTCAGAGTCATCACTATATTGTTTAAACTTGATTGGATAAAAATTTCCAGTCTTTTCATCATCTACAAGCCACACAAGATACTGCGCTGACTCTATACTACTGAAAAGTTCATCCTTAGCTCTTGACACATATGAAGTATCTCTCTTTATAGCCTTAAGTTTCCCATTTTCAAATGTATAGAGCTGACCATCACGCTTTAAGTCTCCATTTATTCCATAACCCGCTGTATCAAAATAAAACAACTCACCATTTTTTTCTATCCACTCTTCTCTTGCAAATGTCTTATCTTCTTTTCTAAACTTAAGACCTTTATCATCAGTCACAAAAAACGAAGTGCCTGAATTTGCATCAGTTGTTATATTAATGCTATCATGCGGTTCATCTTTCAAATTTATCTTTTCAAGTATCTTGATATCCATCACTCTTCTTATAACCACATAGATGGCAAGTACTGATATAACTATTACAAAAAAAGACACTAGAATTCTTACAATAGAAGCCACGTCGTTTGACTCACGACGTCTTCCACCTCTATACTGATTATAGCCATTAACACTCTGCATAACATAATATTATAACATATTATTGGCTTTTTTTCACATTTTTATGTATAATTGCAATATGTTAGATGGTAGAAAAGTAGTAGGAATAATATGCGAATGTAATCCTTTCCACGAAGGTCATAAAAGGCTCATTAATGCTGCAAAAAAAGAAGGGGATATTATAATAGCTATTATGTCCGGCAATTTTGTGCAAAGGGGTGAGCCAGCTGTCCACGATAAATATAGCCGCTCAAAAAAACTTCTAAAATCTGGTGTATCTATGGTCATAGAGTTGCCAGTAGAATTCACTTTATCATCAGCAAAATATTTTGCGCTCTCATCAGTTAAAATCCTTGATAAGCTCGGATTCGTTGACAAATTGATATTTGGTTCTATGATAAATGATGTTGAAAAGTTGTCTGCCTTTGCAGATGTCAACATAGAAAGTGAAAATAACGTTGTGGTAAAATCAATGCTTAAAAGTGGTTCGTCATATTCTAAATCACTATCAACAGTTTACGGAAAAAAACTATCTCCAAACGACATTCTCGCCGTAGAATATATTAGTGCAATTAAGAAGTTAAAAAGCCACTTAAAGCCTATAAGCATAAAAAGAGTAAATGATATACCAACTGCCAGTGAACTTAGAAAAAATATCACTAAAAAAATTACAAACGATAATTTCTCTAGTATCTTAAACTATAAACTATTACTTTGTAAAAACAACTTGCTCGATATATCCGATACATATCTAATGACAAATGACTTTTACAATTCTCTAATGAAACTTCCAAATATAATCACGTCGTTTGGAAGAATCGCAAAATCGCTCAAAACCAAAAATAGAACTCTTGCCAACATAAAAAGAGTTTTATTAAATGTTGTACTTGGCATAAATAAAAATGATGTCCCAAATATCAAATCTTATCCAAAGTATATAAGAATTCTTGCTGTGAAAAAATCTTTTTTACCATATCTTAGAGAGATTCGTATTCCTTCTCTCATAAGTTTTTCTCCAAGCTCTTATAAGGCATATATTAAAAACTTTCCTAAATCAAAATTAATTAAGGCAAATAAAAATGGAGAGTTCATGCTCTCTCCATCTATTAATAATAATATTTTTGCAAATAATCTCTATTATTCTTTCTCCAGCAAAAATACGAGTGAGGCATCAATCAAAAGCCTCATCATCTAACGCGTTTTTTCAATGGAGAAACTTGTCTTCGCCACTTCACCATCTTCTGCCATTATAGTCAAACTATGCTCTCCAACTCCAAGTTCTATTTCTTTTTCATATGATTTATCAAGTCCTATAAATTCTTTATCAAGATACCAATATATATTTTGATTTTTTAAATTAGCGATTTTTACTACGAGTTTTTGCTCTTTATCTAAATCCTTTGGTAAAAGAATCTTTAGACTTGGTGTTGGATATAGTATCTTTAAACTTTTCTCTTTTGATGACGTATGGTATATTTCCGATACATCTCTATTTTCTCTTATAAAGTAGTTAACGACTTCAAGTGGATAATTAAGTATTACCTTTTCATGACTATTTGCAAACTCAGGACTTCTTGAGTCTATCTCCACATCATCGTCATCCACATAGATTTTTTTGTAGTATGGAGAGAGTTTAAGTGGCTTAGCCTTTCTTGGAAATTTTATAGTTTTAGTCTCTACACCTTCTATATTTATGCGATAACCTGTAATCTTATCAACTTCTAAGTTTTCCAACTCATAAAATGGCTCAGTAAAACGCTTATTGCTGTTGTCTAGTTCTTGAAATACATTAAAGAGTAGTCTGCCACCACTTATAACTCCAGAAAGATTTTCATTACTTTTACCAGAAAAATTTCCCACCCATACTATGACAGTATAATCTGGAGTCATCCCGCAGACCCATGCATCTCTCTTTCCATAACTTGTTCCTGTCTTCCAAGAAATTGGATCCTTCCACCTATATAAATTATTTATTCCTGGTCGAACTAATTCTTTTAATGTATCAAGAGTTAGATATGATGCCCCTTTTGTAAACATAGTTTTCCTTTTAACATTTATAGCATCATCATCGCTCTTTACATAATTTAGTTCAGTCAAATCTCCAAAATTTGCAAGTCCAGAATAAAGTTTTGCTATATCTTCAACCGAGAATTCTTTTGTACCAAGTATTAAAGATAGTCCATAGCGATCAGGGTTATCTTCTTCAAAGCCTAGCATATCTTTTAGAAAATAATAAAAATTGTATACTCCATATTGGTCAAGCAAGTGAACAAATGGTATATTGAGTGATGATATAAGAGCTTGTCTTGCTTCTATCATGCCAGTATATTTTTTATTTGCATTTTGCGGATTAAAGTTCGCAAAAAACATTGGCACATCTTGCACAAGTGATTCCGGTGCTATTATACCTTCATCTATTGAAAGTGCATATAAAAATGGTTTTAGAATTGAACCAGGTGATCTTTTTGCAATCACACCATCAACCTGCCCCTCATTTTCCATATCCATAAAATCTTGTGATCCAACATAGGCTTTCACATTTCTCGTTTTATTTTCAACTATGAGCATCGCCGCATTTGTTATGCCTTCTGAGTGAGTATATCCAACATATGACTTAACTATTTCTTGCATTCTTTTTTGCAAATCATAATCTATGGTTGTCTTAATTACTTTATCTGTCTTTGTATTATATAGTCTTCTTGCAAGATGTGGTGCCACCCTTTCAAAAGAATATCGTTCATCAGGAAGTGGTTCACTTTTTGCGAGACTTAGCTGGTCCTCTGTAATCTTCCCTTTGGCATACAATTTATCAAGTAAATAATTTCTTTTACTAAGTAGCCTCTCGTGATTTTTTTCAACGTTCATAGCTCCTGGCGAATTTGGGAGCACTGCAAGAAGTGTGCACTCTGCCCATGAAAGATTGCTCGGATCTTTTTGAAAATACATTCTCGCTGCAGTTCCATAACCAACTATGTTACCACCATAAGGAGCATTATTTAGATATAGTTTAAGTATAGTATCCTTATCAAGTTTTGTTTCTATCTTAAATGCATGTATAATTTCCAAGAATTTATTAAAGTAAGTTCTTTTTTTGGGAAGTGCAAGCTTTGCAACCTGCATCGTTATAGTACTGGCACCACTTCTCTTTCTACCAAGTAAATTATTTTTAAAGGCTCTTCCGATAGCTAAAAAATCCACACCATGGTGAGTGTTGAAATTTTTATCTTCATATGTTATAACTGCTTCTTTAAGATTGTCTGATACTTCTCCTTCAACCTTTAAGTGCCACTGCTCATCTTTGGTTAAAAACACATCCATTAGTTTGCCATTGGCATCAAGTAATGATGTGCTGTATCTACTTTCAATATCTGCCTGCATTTTATCGACATCAAAAGTTAAGAATACTGTGATGACGAATGTCGCAAGTAAAAATATGATGCAAGCAAAGAATATTACTATAATTTTCTTAATTTTGTTATTAATTTTATTTCTCCTACAAAGGGACGACAAAATGTCGTCCCCTGCAAACATTATGATACTTTGACTTTTGCACCCTTCTTGTATGCGCGATAGTTATTGTCATACATAGCTTCTAAAACTGTACCAGGGAAATCAAACTCACCTTTTGTAACAGCATTAATCTTCACAAAGAAATGAAGTTCCTTTTCATTATTGTAGTTAAAGAACCACATAACTCTGTCGTCTCTTATATCAGTATATGACACATTAGTTCCCTTTGATTTATCTTCTACCCACTTTGGTGCATTAGAATCTGTCACTCTCAAATTCTCTATCTCCCATCCACTTGGAAGGATCTGATTTATAGCAACATTTTCCACTCTTTCAGTATTTCTCTTAGTTGGTTTTACTACAACTTCCATCCAGAATGTATCTCCAGACTTAACATTAGAAGCACTCTTGCTTTTACCTTCATCATCATAATAATGTCTCTCTATACTAAATCCTTCAGAATAATCTTTTGTCTCAGCATTTACTGGCACACCTTCCCAGTAATAGTTTACAAAAGTCTTGCCCTCATTATCAGGTATAACAGTTATCTTTTTCGCACCTTCTTTTATAACTATTTTTTCTTGACTCGAAGTAGTGTATGGAGTCTGTACCCCATCAATATCAACTACTCCTTTTACAGTGTCTGTCACATTTTCAGATGCGATATTAGAAAGAGCGAGAAGTGAGTAAGCGGTTGTCTGAGTTGAATACCAATTCTTAGTTCTCATACTATTAAGTATTTCATCAAATGCCTCATCGTCTTTCTTTCCATATACAGTGTAATAACAGTCAAGATAAACTGCAAGTTCTCTAAGAAGTGATCCATAGCTATAACTATAATAGTATCTATCTCTCTTATATAGATCATCAAACATCTTTTTGATACTTGCTGTGTTAATTGTCGATGCAATTTGAACTGCTATATTATCCTGTCCCACTAACTTATATGCTGCTGCAAGATACATTCTTGATGTGTCACTCATTCTCGTTGTGTAGAAATTCTCATACATATAGTTCATCTCACTTACATTTTGCTTTCCAGCAAGCGCAAGTAAGTAAAGCGCATATGACTTCCAGCTTATATCATAATCAGAATTAACATTTGTACCACGCACAGTTCTTGCTGTGTAATCAAGCCACTTATCATACATAGAGTCTGGCAAATAATATCCATTCTTCTTTGCATAGATTAAGAAGTGACCTACATAGTTTGTAGCCCAATCAGATTTTTGACTTTCACCTGGCCAATATGAAAATGCACCACTTGAAAGTTGGAAAAGTTTTAATCTTGATATACCAGCATTTATATTATCAACTACTTTTTGCTTATCATAATTCTTTGTAGTAGAAAGTTTATCTATAAAGAGTTGTGGAAATACTGAAGAAGTAGTCTGCTCAGCACAACCATAAGGATATCTAATCAAATACTTAAGTCTTTGGTCAAGACCAAGCATCATAGTATTTGAAATAGTAAGAATACTATCTACAGTTCCCTTTACATAATCTACATCTTGATTATAAGTTACAGGTTGTTTTCCGTTCAGCTCACTATTCTCGCTAACCTCTATAGGTGTATTATTACTATTTATCACCATTCCTACAGTCTCTTCATAATTATAAATATTTGAATGAACACCTATAGTTAATTTTTCATTTCCAACTTCATTTCCTATTTCTTCATCAAAGTAGACAATCTCTTTGTCACCTTTTTTCATGGCAATATTTTTAGTCTGGGTTTTTCCTTTAAATGTATAGTATACTTCTACATTTCCTATGCCCTCTTCAAGTGCAAATATAGACACAGGTATACTCATCTTATCACCAATCTTCATGCTACGAGGTAATGTTGGCTGCATTATGATTGGTGCCTTTACAAGCATATCTTTTTCAGCAGAACCATAACTATTACCATCAGCTGCGACAACCATTATACGAACCTGTCCCATGTAATTTGGCATCTCAAAGTCAACGCTCGCCGCACCATTAGCATCAGTTGTAAGAACTCCTTTAAACATAGACACTGGTTTAAATCTATCAGCATCTTCAAGTCCAAGTTCTTTAAGTCTTCGTCTTCTCGCCATTTCATCCATAAGTGCTTCGTCACCACCGACCTTTAAGATCTGATGAACTGCACCATAAGGTCTATCTATGACTTCAGAATAGTTATCATAAAGAGAAAGTTTTGCTGCAAGTTTTTGGAAGAAATGAGTCCATGGATTTGGAGTTTTAAATGCAGTGATATCAAGTAATCCTTCGTCTACTACAGCAATTGTGAAATCAACTTTCTTTAATTTCTTATTTTGCACATAGACAGTAAATTTCTCATTTGGTCTTATCTGCTCTGGAGCAACAATTTCCAAATCTATCTTTGTATCTTCATCTACTACATTAAGTGGTATAATTCCATAAAGTCTAAGCGGTCTATCATTTTCCTTCGTCTTATAGTCTTGCAAGAGTGTCACATAGACATATGCATTTGGTGCCATTTCTTTAGTAATGGCTATTGATTCAACCATCTCAGTTTCATTTGCATCTCTATACAATTGGTCAATTATTTTTCCAGCTTTTTCGATTGTTATAACTGCCTTAGAACCCTTTGCAGCCTTATACCTAACTTGCGCAATGTCGCCTACAAAGTATTGTTTCTTGTCAGAGATTACATTTAAAGTCTCCACTTTCTTTGTGACACTTGAATCTATCCACTCACTTGACTGGAGATTTACACCAGTAACCTGACCTGTAATCGGGTCTTCAACTTCTACATATAAATATTCTGCATTTGGTATTATATCTTCAAGTAAAGTAGGCACATCAGTTGTTGTAAACTCACCTTCATATATAAGTGTGGTATTTTTATCACTCTTAAATGAACGAATGAAATCACTATAGTCAGAATAGTCCCACCACCAATAGTGATCATTGCTGTAAAGTCTATATTTTAATTTTTTTCCAGCAACTAAAGTCTCACCATCTTCAGTGACACAGATCGCCTTCAAGTCAAGCTTAGCTCCTGGTTTTTTATAAGTACTTGTATTTTCAATTCCCACATAGGTATCATACTTTTTAAGTTTAACATACTTCTTACTAACTACATTTCTACCACCGTCTTCAGTAACACGTCCAGACACATCCATTAACATATTTAGTGATCCAAAACTTACATTGCTAAAATCCGGAACTATAGTATCATAACCACTAGAATCCAAAGTTCCTTCTAAATATCTTGAACCAGAATATCCATAAGTAGATGGCTCTTTAAAAGTATAATCCTTATATTTCTCAAAGTTTATAGGCTCTTCTCTTATATCAAAACTCACTCCATATTTAAGTTTGCCCGCAGGCTCACCAAATAAATAATTTGCATTGATAGTCCAATCTTTTATTTCTTCATTGTAATTAACAACTTCTGGAATATTGAGGTTTACTTTTATTCTATTTGGCACAACTGCTTCTACAGATATGTCTTTCTTAAACACTTGATCACCAATAGTAGCCTCTAGTTTCCAGATGCCGGTTCTTGATGATAAATCTGTCTTAAATGTGTAAGTGTAAAAACCATTCTTGCCATTATTTATGACATCATTCTCTATCATCTTTACGCCAGTTGGATCATACACTGTAATCTTGACTGGCTGATTGTTTTCAAGTGGCTCATCATTGTTTCTTGCTATTATAGAAACATAGATTGGATCCCCTGGTCTGTACACACCTCTTTCGGTATAAATAAATCCTCTTATTCCATTTGTAGCATAGGCTCCATCAACTGCAAATCCATTTGTGTTGAGAGCATTTTTAAGCATAAGTATTGACTTACTCTGCTGAGTATCGGCCAATATATAGAAACTATTTTTATGATTTTCAAAATCTACAGTTCCATCAGCATCACTTGTCTTCTCTTCAAGTATATGATTATTTTTTGACATGAGATATACTTTTACACCACGCATAAGTCTATTTTCAACTATGTCAAGAACATTAACCCTTAAACCATTGTCAGTCTTTGTAGCAAGTATGCCTGTGTCTGTGAGAAGAATTGTTTTTGCAATTTTTCCATTACTATTTAAATAATCTCTATCATCCCAATTTAGACTTCCACTTTCTCTACGAGCAAATTTATATGAAGTTCCATTCTCATCAAACTTGACAAAAATTTGATATATGCCATTTGAATCAATTACACCACTAAGATCAATAGCAGTTTGAACCCAAGTATCAATTTCATTTTCAATATCAAAATTGACATCATATAGTTTATCTCCTACATTGTCAAATATATCATCTCTCTCTACATAGCCATATTCATCATCATAATATCCTTCCCAATCATAATTATATTGATTAGAATAGTAACCATTCCCAGAGAAATCAAAATTTTGTAGGAACTGAGTCATGTTGTTCGCATAAACTTTTCTTACAACTATATTTACTTTGTTGACATTAAGAGTTCTTATGTAAACTTTCTTCTCATTAACAGATGGAAGTATGATTCCATCACTTGTAAATACTACCTTAGGTTTTTTTTGATCAAAAGCTATAGTTTCAGTCTTGTCTTCGGCAGTTACCACACCATCTACAGCTCTTACTCCACTTAAAACTGTCACCTTGTATGTGGTTGCTGGATTAAATTCTCCTCTAAGAAGAAGTTTATTCTCAACTTTTGACACAGAAAAAGTTATATCTGGTTCAATCTTGATATAAGGCTTTGCATCAAACTTATCTTGAATTTCTTTTGAAAATTGAATTTCAATGTAAGTTGACTTGTCTGTATCTCTATATCCAGCAATGTTTTGAATCTCAAGTGGATCACGAACTTCGTGAACTTCTCTAACTACTGATTCCTTACTTGTGCTATTTTCTTCATCAACATTTTGTTCATTATCAATAGTTTCTACGACATTAGTCTCTTGAGTTTTCTCTGCCACTTCATTCTTCTGACAAGAAGAAAGAGCAAATAACAAAATACATAAATAAATAAGGCCGACAAAACTAAACTTTCTTTTCATAACAACTCCTAATTATTGTTTTTTTATTTTCTTGTACAAATTTTGTAATAATTGATCATCTAATACTAATTCAACTTGATTTTTGTAAACTGGATCATCATGTATTTCACTATACTCTATTCCATCCATAGCACTTTTTAACACATGATAAGAAAGATCGTTATCTGAATCTTTTGGATTAAAATAATCACCATTGTATTTAATGGTCATCTTAAGCTTCTCGGTTTGATTAGAGTATTCAAGAACTATATTTACTCGTGGCTCATTACCAAGCTTATCCATGATAATCCCTCTAACCAATTCTTCAAATGCAAGTTTTAATCTTGTTCTACCTTTCACTGATATATGATTCTTCATTGCATACTTATCAATATCTGCTTCATATCCCCAGTAGTCACAATCTTTTCTATCAATAACAATTATTAAGAGTCTTAAATTCTTTATAAATCTTTTTGTTTTATCTTTTTTAGGATTATCAAATATCTCTTCAGGAGTCCCTTCCTCATAGATAGTTTTATCATCCATAAAGAAAACTCTGTTGGAAACTCTTTTTGCAAAGCCCATCTCATGAGTAACTATAATCATAGTCTTACCCATACTCTTAAGTTCTGCTATTACTTCTTCTACTTCTGAAATCATTGTAGGATCAAGGGCACTTGTCGGCTCGTCAAAAAGTATAATTGATGGGTCCATCGCAAGAGCTCTAGCTATAGCAGCTCTTTGTTTCTGTCCACCAGAAATCTCATGAGGATATCTCTTCGCCTTCTCACTTAGTGAAACAACATCAAGCAATCGTATACTCTCTGTATAGGCATCTACCAACAACTTCTTCTTTATATCAATTTGTGGTTTCATAACATTTTCAAGCAATGTAAGATGCTTAAACAGATTAAAATCTTGGAAAACCATTCCTATCTTTTGTCTAATATTTTCTACACGATAACCACTCGCAGTAATTTCTTCGCCATCTACAAAAATTTGCCCTTCAGATGGAACTTCGAGCATATTAATAAGTCTAATAAAAGTTGACTTGCCAGCTCCTGATGGTCCTATGATTGATATTACATCTCCATCATTAATTGTAGCATTCACATTTTTTAAGACATAAAAGTTATCAAATTTTTTAGTTACATTTTTTAACTCAATCATTAATAGTTTTTCCTTTCAATGATTTATAGTTAACTAAAAACTTTGTAAGTAGTATTTTACTCATCTGTGAAATTATAATCGTTAAAATCTTTGCGAGTATTATATAGATAATTGCCACAAGTAAGAGTGGGAAAAACTCTCCAAATGTTCTACTTCTTACCAAATCGCCCGCCTTTGTAAGGTCAGATACCATAACATAACCTACTATAGATGTAGAAGTTATAAGTTGTAATATAGCTCCCTGGTATACAGGTAATAGCTTATTAAATGCCTGTGGCAATAGCAAATCATAAAATGTTTGTATCTTCGTATATCCAAGCGCAGTTGCCGCTTCAACCTGACCCTTGTCGATACTTTTTATTTCGGCATTTATCATAGAAAATACTGATGTCGCGAATGTGATAGTGAAGCCTATTATGGCCACTACTGCACCGTTTATATCTACACGGGCAAATATAACATAGAGCAGTAACATTAAAAATACAACCATCGGCAGTCTCTTAAATAACCAATCAAGACTATCAAACACTTTCGCAATAACTTTACAGCCACCATAATATATTACATACAATACAAATCCTACCGCCGTGCCAAGAACCAAAGATAATACAGTTATAGCAATTGTAACTATCATTCCTTTTAAAAATAAAATGTATCTATCTTCCTCTATCAAAGTTTCATGGAACCCATCTCGAATCGCATCTATAAAAGTATATCCTTCAAATGCACTTGTATCATTTATTACTATTACATCATTTGCAACATATACGGGATCTGAAAAATAAATTACATCTTTTCTCTCTTCAGTTATCTCTATACCGCTACCTGCAAAATCACATTTGCCTGACTTTATAGCAGGCAAAACACTACTCGTCTTTACTATATTTAATTTATAACCTTTTTCTTTGCAATAATCTCTTGCAAGTTCCAGATCAATGCCAACAATATCGTTATAAAAAACAAACGAAAATGGCCTTTCAAAGCCTTGAGTATACATAGTAAGTTCACCATTCACATTTTTAAGTTCACTATAATCAATACTTGCATCGCCAGGAAGATCTATTCTAATCCAATAGTCTACAATCTCTTGCAATCTGCCGTTCTCTTTAATTCTATTCAAAAATAAATTAAAATCATCCCTAAGTGCTTTACCTTTTTCAGTTTTTGGAAATCCTAAGGCAAATGATGTTTGTCCAACTACCAAGTCATGAAGAATATTTAGATTTTTAAAGTTTGCAAGATATGTAAGATTGTATTCTTCAAATACTACAGCATCAACTTTTGAAAGTTTAAGTGCACTCATAAGATCTGGTCCAGTTCTAAAATACTCAATCTTTGCTTTATCCAGCACTTTCTCTATTTCTACAGATATGCTTGTGCCAATTACTACACCTATTTTCAATTTCTCGTTGTTGAACTCTTCAACACTTTTAAACTTTGTAACATCTATTCCTCTTTTTCTACAAGAAAATAGTACTGACATCAAAGCCAACACTATCATTAACAAAATTATTATTTTTTTTATATTTTTTTTAATATGAATTTTACTTTATCACAATTCCCAATTCGCTGAGACTTGCAATGTTAAATATTACTTTTTCTATATCAATATATCCGTATTCTTCTAGTACAGAGTCCAGCAAATCTTTACACCAAGCCCTAGTTTCTTCATCCTTGTCCATATCTCTAAACACTGTCCAGATAATCCTCTTCCTATTTTTATCACTTGTAAGTCCAAAGTTATATCCATCAGGCAAATCTGTTTGGGCATTATAAAGCAAAGCTTTTATATATGGATTGTTTTCAATCTTCTCCCATAGGTAATAAAGTCCTGCTGCCTGCTCTCTCTCTCCATCATGAGATGTAAGTGCAAATTCACTTATTATTATATTCCTTACTTCATTTTTACTATTTAAGAATCTTTTTTCGCCTAAAAATCTAATTGCTATTTCAAAATTCTTTAGTGTCAAAAGATACGGCATATCAAATTCATTATCCGCCTTCTCATCATAACCGGCATATTGGTCATCCCAAAAATATGATGACTCAACTGGAGCAGGATATGGATGAAGAGCAACTCCCCAATCAACATATTTACCAAGATAATTATTTATAAGTATTATCTGCTCCTTCATGTTATATCTATACTTGCCAACTACTTTGTTAAATCTTCTATCCCTCTCATCATAAGTTGGTACATCCCAAGCTTGGTCAAATGAAATATACACATTGGCATCTTTATTTTTTGCTTTTATTTTATCATAACAAATTTTGAAAGAGTCACAATATACCTTTGTATAATCTCTTACACTAGCTGCTCCATAAAAATTATATAATTGCGAATTTATCTCATTACCTATTATCCAATTATCAACATATCGTCCATAATCAGCCAAAATTCTATCAAAATTATATCTCTGCCAATCTCCATTATTGGAATTAAAATCAATCATATAAAAATATGGATTCTGATAATCTGGCGGTGCTGACTTCAAGTCCGTTCCTACCGGAGCTCTATCATTTACAAGTATCAGAGTTATCTTAATCCCTCTCTTCTTCAAATCCTTAAGATACTGTATCATTGTGTGACCTTTTCCAGAAAGCGTAACATTGATTGCAATATGACCAGCTCCCAATGTGAAAATTTCTTTTGGATCACCTGAAAACAAAAACCCTTTTTTACTGTTTGATGAGGTTGCATCCTTTGGCAAAATGTTATCAAGATTAATTAATTCATTTTCAAGTTGCATCTCACTTGGCCAAAGTATTCTTTCAGCAAAAATTGTTGCAGGCAAAAATACTTGCAACAATAATGAAAGAATTACACAATATACTATTTTTTTACAGCAATAAAATTCCATTCTCTTTTGCTTTTTCTTGTATATCCTTAGTCCAAAGAGAACAATGTATCTCTCCTATATGTGCTTTTCTTAGAAAAAACATACATATACGTGATTGTCCGATACCTCCACCAATTGTATATGGAAGTTCCTTATTAATTATTGCTTTGTGGAAAGGTAGGTTTGCTCTCTCTTCGCACTTTGCAATTTTAAGTTGACTTAGCATAGAGTTTTCATCAACTCTTATACCCATGCTTGAAAGCTCAAGTGCTATATCAAGTACTGGATAGTATACCAATATATCTCCATTTAACTCCCAATCATCATAGTCAGGTGCTCTACCATCATGTCTTTCACCGTTTGAAAGATATTTTCCGATCTGCATGATAAATACTGCTCCATGCTCTTTTGTTATAATATACTCTCTCTCCTTTGGAGTCTTGTCAGGATACATTTGAAGTAACTCTTCTGATGTGATAAAGAATATATTCTTTGGCAAAATTGTCTCAATGTAGTCAAATTGTATAGCCATATATTTTTCTGTCTTTTTAAGAGCAGAATAAATATGTTCAACTATATGTTTAAGATACTCAATATTTCTATCTGATTTGTCTATAATCTTTTCCCAGTCCCATTGATCCACATAGATACTATGAATGTTGTCAAGGTCCTCATCTCTTCTTATGGCAACCATATCAGTATATAATCCTTCGTGCATTTTGAATCCATAACGATTTAATGCGTATCTCTTCCACTTTGCAAGTGAATGGACAACTTCTGCTTCTACACTTTTATCATCTTTGATATCAAATGCAACCGGTCTCTCCACTCCATTTAAATTGTCATTTAATCCAGAGTTCTTATCGACAAATGCTGGTGCAGAAACTCTAAGTAAATTCAATTCATATGCGAGTGCTGTCTGAAAATAATCTTTAACTGTTTTAATTCCTACCTGTGTGTCGTGTAGTGATAATGCTGATTTATAATTTTTCGGTGTTATAAAACTACTCATAATTTTATCTCCTATTAAGTTATTTTTTGAGCTTCTAGATAAAATCTTTTATCTTTAGCCTCTCCCATTGAAAAACTTTTTCTACAAAGTGAACCATGTTTGATTACATCATCAAAGAGTGTCTCATAGGAAAACTTGTCATAAGTTATAGCAATATTTCCTTCTTTCTTTCCAAGTTCTATACACTCTTCTTTTCCATGTATATAATCAATTTTACACCCATAGTCATCAAGAATCTTTTGCAAGTCCTGTAGTGCAGGGGGCCTATTGGGATCAACTCCTGTCTTTTTCACAAAATCATTTTGGTCTACATTAATTAGTAATCTATGTATAGGGAAGAATGCCAAACCATCATCATGAATATTTACAAGTTCTACAAGTGCATATCTTCCTCTACCTGTTTTTTCATATATGTCTTTTGCTGCAGCAAGTGAATGGTTTCCATCTCCAACAGCATATAGTAGTCCATCTTTGGCATCATTCTTTAACTCAATTAATATGTCTACTATCTCTTCTATATCTGGCTTATCTGCTATCTTATAACCTTTTATGTATCCGCTATCTTCCATCAAGTCAAAATCATATAATATATCGTTATTTGACTCACCTGCCATCTTGAAAAATGTGGCGAACTTTATACTTTCAACCTTCTTAAATAATTTATCTTCTTTATCATTTATCAAAACTAAAATATGAGGAATATCAAGACTTGCATTTTCTCTTATTTGCTTTCTGACTTTGAGTCTTTCTTTTACAGTTCTCTCAGTGGCTCTCATAAGACTCTTTGCACCCTCATTGTAATCATACTTTTCAAGGTCCACAGCCACGATAAGTCCTCGTCTATTAACAGACCTCGCCTTTCTCTCTACAAATATAAAGCACTCACCTATGTCTTCATAAATACCGTCGTCTATATACTTGTTCATATTGTTATTAATTTCAACAATTCTTTTATTTAAGACATTTTCAAAATTATCTTTGTTGATTGCAAGTTCATGTTCCATATATGCTTCTGGATAAATGAGATTAAGTGTTGATGGCTCACTACCTACATACTTTTTTACTCTCTCCCAGTAAGCTAGATCCTGAGTGAATTGGTCAGCAGCAATGCAAGCAAATTTAGAGAGGTTGATGCCCTCTCTTGGAAATAAAATGCGTGGGATTTTTAACCCGACTTCATTTAGTTTTTCTTCTAAAGTTTTATTCAATATTATAGAATGACACGAGTAGAGATAACATCTGGGATCTCTCTGATTTTGCTTTCGATGTTTTCTGGCACCTCACCAGAAAAATCTAAGATAGTATAGGCGATATCATTTCTACCTTTATTGGCAAGTCCCTCTATGTTTAATTTAAAATCTGCAATTTTATTTGTGATTTGCTCAAGCATACCAACTTTATTTTTATGAAGAACTGTAACTCTTGCTCCAGTAGATCTTGCTATAGTAACATTTGGGAAATTTACTGAGTTCTCAATGTTGCCATTTGTCAAAAACTCTTTCATCTCAGAAGCTGCCATGGCTGCACAGTTGTCTTCAGCCTCAACTGTACTTGCTCCAAGATGCGGAGTTGCAAGCACATTTGGAAGTGCTAATTCTTCCTTAGTTGGGAAATCTGTAGCATATGCTTTTACTTTTCCAGACTTAAGTGCCTCTATCAAATCATCGTGTTTTACAAGTTCTCCTCTTGCATAATTTACAATTGACACTCCATCTTTCATCTTTTCTATATTTTCTTTATTTACAAAGCCTTTTGTCTCATTTGTTGTAGCCATATGAAGTGAAATGTAATCAGACTTTTCAAGAATTGTATCTACACTATCGACAATCTCAACATACTGCTTTAAATCTTGCTTTTGATGAGGACTTAAATATGCGTCATATCCTATAACATTCATACCAAGATTATGCAAAACCTTTGCAACCTTTCCGCCAACTTGGCCAAGTCCTATCACACCAAGAGTCTTTCCCAATATTTCATTTCCTACATATTTACTCTTTTCTTTTTCAACAGTCTTCGATAAATCTATGTCATCATTTTTAACTGAAGCGAGCCAGTCTCCAGCTGCTTTTATATTTCTTGATATGCCAATGATTCCACAAATTGTAAGTTCCTTAACTGCATTTGCATTTCCACCTGGAGTGTTGAATACAGCTATACCAAGTTCAGTGCACTTATCAATAGGTATATTATTTACACCTGCACCGACTCTTGCGATTGCTCTACAGTTTTTTGAAAATGCCTCTTCCTTAAGGTCTGCAGAACGAACCATTATAGCATCGTAATCCTTTGCATTTTCGTCTAAAGTAAAATCTGCGCCGAGTAAATTTTTAATTTTATTAAATGTTTTAATTGTATACATACTTTTTCCTTCCGGGCTCCGCAAGCGTTCGCCCCTACGATTATAATTAATTTATATATTCTACCGCAGCATAAGCATAAGAAAATGCTTCGGTTATATCCATAGGTTACCCACCGGCATTTTCGTTGCTTATCGCTGCGGTAGTAACTACAAATTATTTATTGTTTTTCTCGAAATTTTCCATAAAGTTGGCAAGTGTCTTTACGCCATTTATGGTCATGGCATTGTAGATCGACGCTCTTATGCCACCAAGAACTCTATGTCCTTTTAAGTTTATCATTCCAGCAGCCTTAGCCTCTTCTACAAATTTTGCCTCAAGCTCTTCACTTGGAAGATTGAAAGTCACATTCATTATTGACCTGGAATTCTTATCTGCAAAAGGTTTATAGAAACTTGAATTATCTAAAATATCATAGAGCATCTTTGCCTTTTCTATATTTCTCTTTTCAAGTTCCTTTACTCCACCCTGCTTCATAACCCATTTAAACATTTCGCCGGCTACATAGATTGCAAATGTAGGTGGTGTGTTATACATAGAATTATTTTTTGAATGAATATCATATCTAAGCATAGTAGGCACTTTTGATCTAACATCTTCCCTAATATACTTTTTGTTCATAACAACTACTGTAAGTCCAGCTGGTCCAAGATTTTTCTGAGCACCTGCATAGGCAAGAGCAAACTTTGTATAGTCATAATCTTTTCCTAAAACATTTGAGCTCACATCAGCAACAAGTGGTACTCCTACTTCTGGAAGTCTATCATACATAGTTCCAAATATTGTGTTATTTGCTGTAATATGAAGATATTTTGCCGATTTATCAATCTTTGAGTTATCAATCTCTGGTATATACTTATACTTATCTGCTTTTGAATTTGTTATATCAACTGCATTTGTCCACTTCTTTGCCTCTTCCCATGCCTTATTTGCAAAATTTCCAGTAACTGCATAGTATGTTAAGTCATTTTCATTTGCAAGATTGAGTGGAACCATTGCAAACTGAGTGCTTGCACCGCCCTGCAAAAACAAAACTTCAAAGTCATCGCCAAGATTAAGTATCTTCTTTAAGTTATCTTTTGTTTCATTTATAATTTTTTCATAGGTTTTGGAGCGGTGACTCATCTCCATCACCGATAATCCTTCACCATTAAAATTGCACACATTTTTTTGAATACTATCCAATACCTCAAGAGGTATGGCTGCAGGCCCAGCTGCAAAATTCAATACTCTTTCCATTTCCACTCCTAATTTTACTTATAATATGTATATTTTTTATAATTAATCCGTAAATAATAATTATACTACATTTATATTACCTTTTCAAACCTATAGCTCATCCATCGCTTCATTTGCTAGTTTATCGCATCTTTCATTTTCTACATTATCAGCATGACCTTTGACCCAGACAAATGTGACTTTATGTTTTTTTGTAAGTTCTATCAGTTCTTCCCAGAGATCAATGTTTTTTACTTCATCAGATTTTCCTTTCCTAAAATCAGTTTTAACCCACTTGTCAATCCAATGCTCATTAAAGGCACTCACGAGATATTTAGAATCCGAAGTCAATGTCACTTCGCATGGCTCTTTAAGTTCTTTTAGTGCCACTATTGCAGCCATGACTTCCATTTTGTTATTTGTAGTATTAGGAAATGCTGCTTTAAGTTCTTTTCTGTGCACCTTACCATCACTATCTTCAAACTTAAGCACAACTCCATAACCACCTGGTCCTGGATTGCCTCTTGATGCTCCATCTGTCCATACGTCTACGTGTTTCATCATAAGCGATTAAAATCCTTGAGTTTAAATCTGTCAGGCAAAATTTCATCCATAGTAAGTATCTTACTATCGAGTAATTCGCCTTCCTTAGTCATTTTAGTCATAATAACTTTAAAATTATCATCACAAAATTCAGACATAAATTGTCTACACACACCACAAGGTGATCCCATATCATACACATCTGCACCTTTTGGTCCAGTCACTATCGCTATGGCATCAAAATCTCTTTCATCATTTTTTACCGCCTCAACAAACGCAACTCTTTCAGCACAAATAGATGGTCCGTATGCACCATTTTCAATATTGCAGCCTTCATAAATTTTTCCGTTTTCACATAAGAGCGCAGCTCCAACTTTAAAGTTACTATATGGTGAGTACGCCATCTTTCTTATCTCGAATGCTTTATTAATTAGTCTTAGATATTTTTCTTCCATAATTCCTCCTAAAGCAATTATATATAAATTATATCACTATAAATTAGTCTACGCCACGTATTGAAACATTTTCCACACTATCTTTAACTATGTTTAAAAAACTTTCTAGTTCTTCCCGATAAAAAGGTTTAAATGGTAGTTCCTTCATATCAGGTGCTGCCTTATAATTCTGCAGAAAATATTTTTTTGCCCCCTTAATCATATCTTTAATTTCATAGAAATCTTCATCAGTATGGAGACCCTTAACACAAGTGGTGCGAAACTCGTAATCACTCGCTTTATTTATTAGTAATGATATGGATTTTTTTAATTTTAATTGCCAGTCGGGCTCGCCCCTACTATCAGCCCCAGCAACTTTTAGATAATTTTTCCATCCTGCTTTTATATCCATTGCGAACATGTCGACAAGTTTTTCATCAATTAGTTTTTCTATCATCTCTGGGAAGAATCCATTTGTATCAAGTTTTATTGGATACCCGAGTTCCTTTATAGGTTTAAGTAGTTCGGCTATATCCTTGTTTAACAAAGGTTCACCTCCAGTAATCGCCACACCATTTAATCTTCCCTTTCTCTCTTCAAGAAATTTCAAAATTTCTTCTATGGAAAATGTCGGGAAATGTTCTGGATTTGTAACAAGTTCCATGTTGTGGCAAAACGGGCATCTAAGATTACATCTTCCAAAGAAAATAGTGCAGGCAATGTGACCTGGATAGTCAAGAAGCGTAACTTTTTGAAGACCTGATATTATCATTTTTATCTTGTATAATACAGTTATTAAATTTGTTTGTATAAAATAATAACTTATTACACTTTCTCCTTTCTCAAATTTTATATTTATAAATTTAATATATGTTATATAATTAATTTATTGCACTGTGGATTTGTTCCT
>JAFSKG010000008.1 GCA_017449075.1 Lachnospiraceae bacterium | reverse complement strand
TTTATTGCAAAATAGTCATTTATGTCAATTGGCAAAATACCCTTTGACTTTATACCATTATGAGTATTTATGAGATATAATTCGTGAAACTCATACCCATACCTTTTTATATCTCTGCCCCGTAAAATCGGTCGTATAATTAATACATATTATTTTCTATGGGAGGAATTAAAAATGTATTATGGGTATATACGAGTATCGAGTGACAAACAGACTGTTGAGAATCAAAGATTTGAGATTAATAATTTTGCCAATACGAATAGTATTATAATTGATGGTTGGATTGAAGAAACAATAAGTGGAACGAAAAATTACAAAAAAAGAGAGTTAGGGAAATTGCTCAATTTGATTTCAGAAGGAGATATTATAATATGTTCAGAGCTTTCTAGGCTTGGTAGAAATTTATTTATGATTATGGAAATACTAAACATTTGTATGGAAAAGAGATGTAAAGTTTGGACTATAAAAGATAATTACCGATTAGGAGAAAACATAGAAAGTAAGGTTTTGGCATTTGCTTTTGGACTGTCGGCTGAAATTGAAAGAAATTTAATTAGTCAACGAACAAAGGAAGCATTAGCACGCAAAAAAAACGAAGGAATTATTTTAGGAAGACCTAAGGGGCGTAAGAGTATAAAAACAAAATTAACTGGTAAAGAAGAGAAGGTTACAAAGTTGTTAAATGAAGGGGTAAAAAAGGCAAAAGTATGTAGAATGTTAAAGATTAGCAGAAATACATTATATAGGTTTATTAATGAAAGTAAAATTGCTAATGATAATTCTTTACAAATTAATTAATGTAGCCTTGCTTATAAAGTTGTCAAGTCAAAATAGTGATTATTTAGATATCAAGGTGGGGTGAGAAAACGCGAGCTCGCAGTGCTCGCCCCTACGATTATGTGCGCCCCTACAATCGGTGTTGTAAAAATGGGGAAATCATAGTATAATTAAATGTTATGAATCAAGAACTAAAAAACTTACAGCAGAAGTATGCTGTAAATCTCTTTGATTGGTATGATTTTAAGGCAAAGTCTACCGGAATAGAGAAAGATAGCAAGGTCTTGGTTATCGGCGATGTAGACGATAACTTTATTTTCCCTTTGGCAAAAAGAGTAAAACATCTCTCCATAGTTCTTGAGACTAGTGATATGGAAAAGGTGGTGAGCTATCTAAGCCTTCCACAAAATGTAAGCGTATATAAAGAGTTAATAGATGATGATATAAGAGGTCTTGGTGGAAGATTAAATGGTATAGTATTTGACTATGTCATTGTGCCATCTATGACAAAAAAAATAGCGACATTAACAGGTGACAATTTAAGTGATGTGTTTGATTTTCTTTCACAAACGTATACGGATGATGCAGGATCTATTCTCATAGCATTTGATAATAAAAATAGTTTCAATGTGATTGCAGGTTCTAAGATAGATGATGAGGTATTGTCATTTTCACATAGTGATATTGAATCGTTTAAGAATCACTCGAAAGAAAAATATGCCTACTCGAATGTAAGCATTTATTATCCTTTGCCTGAGTATAAATTCCCACTAAGAATTTATAGCGATAAGTATCTTCCAAAACTTGAAGATGAAAATGTGATGACTCGCAATCTTGTATCTATAAGCAAGTTTAGTGATTACTGTAATTCGTATATTTTGATTTTTGATGCAAAGAAAGTTACGACAAACGAAAATGAATTTGAGACAATTTATGTAAAATATAATTTGAATCGTGCAAAGAGATTTGCACTTAGGACGAGTATACTTGAAGACACTGCTGGCAAAAAAATAGTTGTCAAAAAGGCAGTGTACATCGAGGCCAATAGACAAGTAAGAGATATGGTTGAAAATGTAAATGTCATCAAGAACCATAACATAGAAATACTTAAACCTATAAAATATGTCAGTGAAAGTGAGACGAGTGACGACAAATCTTATGTAGTGTATCCATTTATAGATGGTGAGATGCTTACAGATGTCATACTTGATAGAATAAAAAAAGGTGAGAAAGAAAAAGAAGTTATCGCCGAATATATGTATAAGATTATCGGTAAGTTTAGCGGCATAATACAGAATTATAATCTTGACTGCACTTTCCAAAATGTAATAGTTGCAGACAATAAATTGTATGTGATTGATAGTGAGTGGGTATCAAAAGATACCACAGAAGTAGACTTTTTAAGATATAGAATACTTAAATATTTTTGGAAGTCTTGTAGGCAGAATTTATCATATAGCACATTTAAAGATTTGGTTCGTGACTTTGGCATAGGCTATATGGATGCTGAGAGATATGAGAATGCCGAAAATGAATTTCAGTCTAAAGTGCATGAAAATATAAATAATCTTGATGTCACAAAATATGAAGAATTAAATCCTGACTTTGCAAAACTCTACTATATAAAAGCAGAGCTTGATAGAGTGAGCGAGCAACTTGATAGAATTACTGGTGAGAATAATGCAGTAGATTATCAGGCAAATAAGCAAAATGAAATTATAAGACTCACAAATGTTCATGTAAATAACCTTGAAAATTTGATAAACAATTTGCAGGATCAAGTAGGCGCACTTACAGAGCAGAACACAATACTATTTAGACGAGAAGGTATAATTTATAAGATTTCAAGAAAAGTAAAAAATCTTGTGAAGAAATTGTTACCACCTGAAACTGTAAGAAGCAAGATTTGCAAATATATCTATAGAACCATAAGACACCCATTTAAGATGCTAAAAACTTATTTCACTAAAGCTGGAAGAAATAGAATTATTGGTGACTTTATGATTGGCGATGCATATTTTGAGTGTGGCAAGGTTGCCCTTCCAAAGTGTGACATCCCAAAAGTTTCTATAATAATCCCTTGTTACAATCAGATAAGATATACTTATAAATGTCTCTACTCTATAATGAACAATACTAACCCAGAAGAGACACCTTATGAAGTTATAATCGCTGATGATGTGTCAACTGACACTACTAGAAATATAATCAAGTATGTTGACAATGTCATTGTAAATAGAAATACTGAAAACTTAGGTTTCTTAAAAAATTGTAATGCTGCGGCAAAACTTGCTCGCGGAGAATATATTTATTTCTTAAATAATGATACCGAAGTGAAACCGGGATATCTTTCATCTCTTGTAAACATTCTTGACAATAATTCTTCTATAGGTATGGCAGGCTCAAAACTTGTATTTGCTGATGGCACACTTCAAGAGGCAGGTGGAATTATCTGGAGTGATGGTGAGGGTGCTAACTATGGAAGAGGCGATGACCCAGATGATTTCAAATATAATTATGTAAAAGAAGTTGACTATATATCTGGCGCAGCAATTATGATTAGGAAAAATCTTTGGAACATAATCGGTGGTTTTGATGAGAGATATGCTCCAGCATATTGTGAAGATTCGGACCTTGCGTTTGAAGTTCGAAAGTATGGATATAAAGTTGTATATCAACCACTTTCTGTTGTAACGCATTTTGAAGGAATAAGCAATGGAACTGATGAGAATAAAGAAGGAAGCATCAAGTCTTATCAGGTTGTGAATAAAGAGAAGTTAAAAGAGAAATGGAAAGATGAACTTGTAAAACAATTCCCTCACACTGAAGTTTTGGATTTCTTTAGAGCAAGAGAAAGAGCAATCGGAAAGAAGACGATTCTTTTTATAGACCACTATGTGCCAACGTGGGACAAGGATGCAGGTTCTAAGACAGTTTATTCTTATATGATGATGTTTAAGAAGATGGGATACTCTGTAAAATTCCTTGGTGATAACTTTATGCTTAACTCGCCATATGGTGACATGCTCGAGCAAGCAGGCATAGAAGTTATATATGGAAATAATGTACAAGCAAATCTCTGGGGATACTTAAAAGACAATAAGCGAAGCTTCGACTTTGTATTTTTAAATCGTCCGCACATAGCGATAAAGTATATAGATTTTATAAGACAAAATATGTATACAAAAATTATTTACTATGGACATGACCTTCACTATATGAGACTTCAAAGAGAGTACGACTTAATGGGTGATGAGTCTGCACTTTATGAGTTTAAATATTATAGAAATCTTGAGTACTCACTTCTTTATAAGTCGGATATAAGTTATTATCCATCGTATAAAGAGATTGAAGAGATAAAGAAAGTCGATGATGCTTTGAGGGTAAAAGCAATAAATGCCTATATGTTTGACGAGAAGCCAATAGTACATAGAGATTTTGCAAATACAAAAGACATTTTATTTGTTGGTGGTTTTAACCATGACCCAAATAAAGATGCTATAAGATGGATTCACGAGAGCATCATGCCAAGAATAAAGGCAAGAAAGAGCGACATAAATCTTGTGGTGGTTGGTTCAAATCCTACTGATGAGATAAGAAGAATATGTGAAGAAGGCGGCTATATTTTAAAAGGATTTGTTTCTGATGAAGAGCTTTTGAAACTCTATAATGATACAAGAATAGTTGTAGCACCTCTTAGATATGGTGCAGGTATAAAAGGCAAAATTATAGAGGCGATGGCAAATGGTGCTGCGATAGTCACTACAAATTGCGGCGCGGAAGGTATAGTTGATGCCCCATATTTTATGAAGATAGAAGATGATGCACTCGGTTTTGCAAACGAAGTAATAAAGTTATATGACAATATGGAAGAACTTAAGAATTTATCTATAGAAACACAAAAAGTAATCAATAATAGATTCACCATGGAAGCAGCATGGAATATAATAAAGGATGATTTTGTATAATGCAGGCTATAATACTTTGCGGTGGACAGGGAACGAGACTTAGATCAGTCATCGGTGAAAAACAAAAGACGATGACAGAGGTCAACAATGAACCATTCCTTGTAAATGTAATTAAATATTTGAAGAGTTACAAAATCACCAATGTAATATTTGCAACTGGATATAAGAGTCATGAAGTGAGAAATTACTTTGGCGATAAATATTTCTTTGGTGTTGAAGTTCACTATGCGGAAGAGAAAATCGCACTTGGCACAGGTGGCGCTATAAGAAACTGCCTTGATAAGATGAAATATGATTATGCTCTTGTGTTAAATGGTGATACTTTGTTTGAAGCAAATTTATTTAAGCTTGAAGAAAACTTTTTGAAATTAAATGCCGACATGAGTATAGCTTGTAAAGAAGTAAATGACAAAAGTAGATATGGCACTATTAAGATTGACTATAGTGGTACAAGGACTGGTGGCGACAAGGAGCACGGAGTTATAGTTTCGTTTGATGAAAAAGTGGAAGTAGAAGAGAATGATGAAAAAGATTTATTTATAAATGGTGGAATTTATATTATAAAAAAATCACTTATTGAAACAATTCCTCATGGAGTTAAATCATCGCTTGAAAAAGATTTGATTCCAAAGTGGTTAAGTGAAGGAAAACTTATAGGTGGCGAAGTAAGTAAGGCATCATTCATCGACATCGGCACACCCGATAGCTTAAAAGAGTACAAAGAGAAACGCGAGGAATCGTAGGGGCGAATGCTTGCAGAGCCCGAATAATTATGAATAGAAGTTTAAGAATAAATCGAATAGTATCAATTGCACTCATGACTGCCGTCATCTGTGTCCTCTCACCTTTTGCAATTGCTATACCAGTAAGTCCAGTGCCAATTTCTCTCGCGACATTTGCCATATACTTGACAGTTATAATACTCGGCTGGGAAGATGGCACAATCAGTGTTTTGGTATATGTGTTACTTGGCTTTGCTGGGGCACCAGTGTTTACTGGATTTACAGGTGGAGCTGGGAAGGTGCTTGGACCGACGGGGGGATATATAATTGGATATATTTTTCTAGCATTTATAGAGGGCGCATTTGTAGATGGTGCTCGCAAAACTCGCACGCTACTAGGCATGGTGCTTGGAACGATAGTGTTGTATGTGTTTGGCACGGTATGGCTTATGCGTCAGGCGGGACTCACTCTTGTGGCAGCATTTTCTGCAGGAGTTTTGCCATTCATAGTTGGCGATATAGTGAAAATGATGGTGGCATTATTTGTAGGAACAAAAATTAGAAATGCATTAGTTAAAAGTAATCTTATATAAATATGGAATTAAAGAAACAAAAAATTTTATTTTTAGATAGAGATGGAACCATTTGCTATGATGATGGTGCTTTTGGAAGTGAAAAGTTTTCTTATAAAGAAGTAATTGAAAAGACGAGACCGCTTGAAGGAGTGAAAGAAAGTCTTAAAATTGCGAAAGATAAAGGATACATGCTTGTAGTAATTTCTAATCAGGCAGGAATTGCAAAAGGAAGATTTGATGAGTGCGATACACATTATAGCAATAAACTTTTGCAAGAAAAACTTTGTGGACTTATTGATGGGTTTTATTACTGTCCACATCATACGAGTGGAAAAAATAACAAGGGTGTGATAGCAGAGAATGCAAAGCATGATTTAATTTTTCACTGTGACTGCAGAAAACCAGAAATCGGTATGTTCCTTCAATGTGAGAATGATTTGAAAAACGGAAAGCTTCAATATATAGACGAAAATCTAATTGCAAATAAAACTTCATACGAACCAGATAGAACTAAAATATATAGAAAAGATGTGGATGCAGCGATTGTGGATAAGGCAAATTCGTATATGATAGGAGATAAATGGCTTGACATACTTGCTGGTGAAAGATATGGAGTGAATCCGATATTTGTGATGAGTGGTGAAGGCTTTGTAGAGTATAATCAAAAAAAAGATAAACAAAAAGAGTTGCCAAAAAAGTATGAAATATTTGATGATATAAATAAGTTTATAAAGGAGATACTATGATATACATTGATGAGTTGTGTGAAAGAAAAGAATGTCTTAAGCCAATCAAATTTGATATCGTGAGAGCATTTGAAGTTTTAAGAGATTGCTATAAAGCAGGAAACAAAGTTATGATTTGCGGCAATGGTGGAAGTGCCGCAGATTCTTCTCATATCACTGGAGAACTTATGAAAGGCTTTAAGAAAAAGAGGCCAATTGATGAAGGTATAGAGAAAGAACTCAAGACTGCCATAGAGAATTTTTATGATAAAAATAGCGATTTTTCATCAAACGAGAAGCTAAATGAGATGAAAGAGTGCCTTGAGCAGGGACTTCCTACAATAGATTTAACGAGCCTAGTTGGCCTCAACACAGCCTATGCAAATGATAAAAATGCAGATTATGTATATGCAAATGGAGTTTTAGGCCTTGGAAAAAAGGGAGATGTGTTAATCGCCATATCTACATCAGGAAAGTCTAAAAATATAGTAAATGCTGCACTTGTGGCAAAGGCAAAAGAAGTGAAAGTGATTGCACTTTCAGGAAAAGGTGGAGGCACACTCAAAGATATAGCAGATGTAAATGTGATAGTGCCGCTTGATGAGACATTTCTCATACAAGAAGAGCATATATCAATTTATCACGCACTTTGTCTTGATATAGAAGAAGAATTTTTCTAATCACAATTATATTTAAAGAAAGGTTAGTAAATAAAATGAAAAAAGTTTTATTAAAACTAAATAAGAGAATTATATCAATGCTTTTATCTTTATGTTTACTTTTCGCAGCGACATCATTTGCATATGGATATTATGAAGATGATTATCCGGAAATTGATAATGCATATTGGGATCATCATACAGCAAGATGGAACTCATATGGCTATGCAAGTAAATTTGAAGTAATACTTTATAGAAATGGCCATAGAGTTACAATGGTTGAAACAAGTAGAGAAGAAATAAATCTTAGTCAATATATATATAGAGGTAGCGGAGATTATTATTTTGAAGTAAGACCTTACAATAGATACAGTGGTTGGGGAAACTGGGTTTCGTCTGATACTGTGTATATGGAAGGGCGATATTATGATGATCGTGACAGATGGCTCTATGAAGAAAGATACTATAATGACCGATATTATGATAGATATTACTATAACAATGGATTTAATAATGACATATCATATGCAAAGAATGCTGGACCAGTCGCAAATAACCCTATTCAAACTTGGCAGACACAAAATAATTCAAATATGATAACTCCAGGAAGTGGTAAGTCAAATGTGATAATGCCAGGCAGTGATAAAAATAATGTTATCATGCCAAGCAATAATCAACAGGTTGTAAATAATAATATTGGTGCGAGTGTAACTGTGGCAAATAAACAAACTATAACTGTTCCTTCACCACAGGTTTTAAACCAGTCGGCAAACGGAGAAAACCCAATTGGAAAATTTGTTAAATCATATGGTGTATGGTTTTTTATCTACAATAATGGCACACCTGCAACTAATGCCTGGGTACAGTATCAAAATAAATGGTATTACATAGATATGTCTGGCATAATGGCAGTGGGGCTTTATACGATAAATGGAAAGACATACTATTTGCAGTCTGATGGAAGCATGGCAGTTGGGACCTTTACTATAGATGGACTCACACATTATTTTGATAGTAATGGCGTGATGATATACTAATATATGCAAATAACCAGTCTTCGGACTGGTTTTTCTTGTATTTTACTACTTATAATGATAAAATAGATATAATAGGGATTTGTCTGCGGACAAATTTGTTTTTGTATCCAAAAAAATGCATTTGGAGGTTTTATGGAATTATATGGCGTTTCAAAAGACCAGATCTTCCTATTTAATAATGGTGAAGATTACGAGTCTTACAATATTTTTGGTGCCCATAAAGTACAACACGATGGAAAAGACGGAGTTAGATTTTTGGTGTATGCTCCAAATGCAGTTAAAGTTTTTGTTGTTGGTGATTTTAATGATTGGAAGAAAACTGAAGCTGGCGAGATGCAAAAAATTGATGATACTGGTTGTTGGATAGCATTTATTGAAGGACTTAAAGATAATGACATTTATAAATATTTGATTACAACATCTGAATATAGAGATATATATAAGGCAGACCCTTATGCATTTTTTGCAGAGGTGAGACCGCACACCGCTTCAAAAGTTTTTGACCTTGAAGGTTTTAAGTGGACTGACAAAAAATTTATAGAAGAGAGAAATAAAGATTTACATTTCAATCTTCCAAAAAATATTTACGAGATGCACTTTGGGTCATTTATGCAACACAACACTGGCATCTGGAGAAATAAACCAGATGATGTGCCTATAGAAGATTTTTTTACATATAGAGAACTTGCTGAGTCACTTGTGAATTATATAAAAGAGATGGGCTACACTCATATAGAAGTTATGCCTTTAAATGAACATCCTTACGATGGTTCTTGGGGTTATCAGGCGACAGGATATTTTGCGATTACATCTCGTTATGGCAATCCAAAAGACTTTATGTATTTTGTAAATGAGTGTCATAAGAATAATATTTCGGTGATACTTGATTGGGTGCCTGGGCATTTCTGTATGGACGAACACGGGCTTAGATATTTTGATGGCGGAAGAGTGTATGATGGTAAAGAACATAAGCACTGGGGTACGATGACATTTAATTATAATAAAAAAGAAGTTTTATCATTCTTAAATTCGTCTGCAATGTTTTTACTTGATAAGTATCACATCGATGGTATTCGCTTTGATGGTGTATCAAGTATGCTTTATCTCAATTATGGAGTTGATAATCCAAGCGAAAGAGTTTTCAACAAATATGGCGATGAAGGAAATCTTGAAGCCATCGCATTTATCCAAAATCTAAATAAAATAATCGGTGAAAAATATAAAGGAGTCATAACTATAGCAGAAGAATCTACCGCATGGCCAAATGTCACAAAACCAGCAGAGATTGGTGGACTCGGATTCCATTATAAATGGGATATGGGCTGGATGCACGATACTTTAAATTACCTAAAATCTGATTTCCCTTATAGAGAACAGAATCATAATATGCTTACATTTTCTATGTCTTATGCAGAGGCAGAGAATTATGTGTTGTCTTTAAGTCATGATGAAGTGGTTCACGGCAAAGCTTCCATAATCAATAAAATGCCAGGTGACTATGACGAAAAGTTTGCGCAGATTAAAACTTTACTTGTATATCAACTTACGCGAACTGGAGCAGCACTCAATTTCATGGGAAATGAGCTACCAGAGTTTATAGAGTGGAGATACTATGAAGGTCTTGAGTGGTTTTTGCTTGACATCGACAAACATAAAAAACATCACGAGTTTGTAAAGATGATGAATCATCTTTATCTAAAAGAGAAATCATTTTATGAGAAAGACCAGGTTGTGTGGGAAGGGTTTAACTGGATAGATGCAGGTAATGCAAAACAGCATATATTCATATATGAGAGAATCGCGCTCGACCCAGATGATAGATGTATAGTAATATTAAATTTTGGAAAAGATGAAATAGAGAATTTTAAACTTGGTGTAAATGTAGCTGGAAAGTATGAAGAGATAGTTAATTCAAATGAGACAAAATGGGGCGGTACAGGAACTTGCATTAATGACAAAGTGATTGAAAGTAAAGCTATTGAAGTAGAAGAAGATGAGGAAGAAGTAAAGAGTGTAAAAAAGAG
Source organism: Lachnospiraceae bacterium (assembly GCA_017449075.1). Taxonomy (GTDB): domain Bacteria; phylum Bacillota; class Clostridia; order Lachnospirales; family Lachnospiraceae; genus UBA3633. The sequence continues at coordinate 83,182 of JAFSKG010000008.1, read as the reverse complement.
TACAGAAAAAGAATTAGACGAGAATAGTAAGAAGGTGCACGGAAAAGATAATTACATAGAAGTAAAGATTCCAAAACTTTCTGCGGTTATTTTAAAACTTAAGTCAAGAGCTAAAGAGAAAGTGCCGAAAAAAACTACGACAAAAATAAAAGATACTGTGAAGAAAGTTGTAAGGAAAAGAAAATAATCGCAGGGGACGATTAAAATATAAGAGGGGTAATAACCAATGGATTTTAGTAAAAAAAATTTTGTAGAAGATTTTAAGAATTATGCAAAGAGAGTGCATGGAAAGGAAGCAGAAATCCTTTCTGTGAGAGAGGCATATGAGACACTTTGCCATATGCTTATATCTGTAGCAAAACAAAAAAGGTCGGAAATTGTCAAAGAAAGTTTTAGCAAGAAAGAAAAAGAGATTTATTATTTTTCTATGGAGTTTTTGATTGGCAGACTCCTGAAAGATTATCTTGTGAATTTTGATTTACTTGATAAAGTTCGTGACGGCATGACTAAACTTGGATTTGACTTGGAAGAAATTTTTGACCAAGAGGCAGACCCAGGACTTGGAAATGGTGGTTTGGGACGTCTTGCAGCTTGCTTTATGGATTCATTAGCATCTCTTGGCATAAATGCCATGGGTATGGGGCTTCGATATAGATTTGGTCTCTTTAGACAAAAGATAGTTGATGGTGAGCAAGTAGAGTTACCGGACAACTGGCTACTTGATGCTTATCCATTTGAAGATAGAAGAAATGATAGAGTGCAGATGGTTAAACTTGGTGGAGTAGTTGACAGAGAATGGGTTGATGGTAATTTTAAGTTTCATTATAGAGATTATAGAGAGGTGCGTGCTATACCTTATGATATACCTATAGTTGGATATGGCTGTGACCATGTAAATACTCTGCGCCTTTGGTATGCAACTCCAAAAGATGAAAAGTTTGATCTTGATGCATTTAATAATGGAGACTATTCTACTGCAGTTAAACATAGAAATGAGATAGAGGCGATAACTGCTATACTCTATCCTGACGATAGAAATGCAGTAGGAAAAAGATTGAGACTTGAACAAGAGTATCTTCTTGTGTCGGCTGGTATACAGGATATAGTAAGAAGATTTGTCAAAGGACATGGAACTAATGCTTGGGATGAGTTTCCACATCAGGTTGCAATTCATATCAATGATACTCATCCTACTATGTGCATACCTGAACTTATGAGAATTCTCATAGATGAACACGGTTTGGGTTGGGATCAAGCCTATGATATCACAACTCGGACAATAGCATATACCAATCATACAGTTATGCCTGAGGCACTTGAGAGATGGCCAATTGATCTCATGATAAAAGTTGTGCCAAGAATTTATATGATTATAGAAGAAATCAATAGAAGATTCTTTGAGAAACTTGATAAGGAAGCAGGATATCACGTGCCAAGAACTGCAAAGAATTCAATTCTCTTTGAAGGCCATGTCAATATGCCAGTGCTTTCAGTAATCTGCAGCCATCATGTAAATGGCGTTGCTGCTATTCACTCTGAAATTATAAAGAAAGAAACTTTACATGAACTTTATAAACTCATGCCAGAAAAATTCTGTAACAAGACAAATGGTGTAAGCTTCAGAAGATTTTTATTGTCTGCAAATGAAGGCCTTACTAATTTGTTGACTGATACTATAGGAAAAGATTTTAAAAGGGATGCTTCTATGTTAGAAAAATTCCTTGACTATAAAGATGATGATAGAGTGCTTGATGAACTTTCAAAAATTAAGTATCAAAATAAAATAAATCTGGCTAAGTATATAAAAGAGAATAATGGAATAGTTGTAGACCCTAATTCTATATTTGATGTACAAGTAAAGAGAATTCATGCATACAAGAGACAACTCTTGTTTATGTTTAAGATTTTAAACACTTACAATGGAATTAAAAATGGTTCGCTTAACAATGTGCATCCACAGACATTTATTATGTCGGGCAAGGCAGCTGGAAGTTATGCCTTTGCAAAAAAGACAATTAAACTTTATAACACAATTGCAGATTTGATTAATAATGACCCAGCCGTAAAAGATATATTAAAAGTTGTATTCATTGAAAACTTCTGCGTAACAAATGGCGAGATAATTTATCCAGCAGCAGATATAAGTGAACAAATTTCACTCGCAGGAAAAGAGGCATCTGGAACTGGAAATATGAAGTTTATGTTCAATGGTGCAGTAACACTTGGCACTATGGATGGTGCAAATGTAGAAATTTACAATTTAGTTGGAGAAGATAATATAAAGATTTTCGGACTTAAAGAAGATGAAGTTCAAAAAGTACGTCAAGCAGGTTATTTCCCGGCAAAGATTGCTGATGAAGATCATAGAGTAGGCGCTATAAGAAATCAATTGCTTGGGAAAATAACTCAGACAAATAAAGTAGATTTCTTTGATATCTATGACGAGTTGTTTAAGTTTGGAGACCAATATATGGTCGTAAAAGATTTCGATGACTATATAAGAAAGTCAAACGAAATGATAGATCTATATCGTGATAGAAAGAAGTTTAATCAAATGTCACTTGTAAATATTGCGAAGGCAGGATATTTCTCATCTGATAGAACTATTAAGGAATACTATGAGGAGATTTGGAAATAGGGCTCGCAAAGCTCGCCCATACAGTTGGTGAGTTTGCCCATACAAATTGTAGGCGCGAGTTACACGAGCGCCATTTAGGAGGAGAGTTATGCAAAAAAAGGAATGTATTGCAATGCTACTTGCCGGTGGACAGGGAAGTAGACTAAAAGCACTTACTAAGAGAATTGCAAAACCAGCAGTATCTTTTGGTGGTAAGTATCGAATTATTGATTTTGCTTTATCTAACTGTATTAATAGTGACATAAATACCGTCGGCATTTTAACTCAGTATAAACCATATTTGCTTAACTCTTATATAGGGAATGGTGAAGGCTGGGATCTTGATGGTTTAAATGGTCAGGTAAGTTTGCTCCCACCATATTTTACTGAAGAAGGTGGATCTTGGTACAATGGAACTGCTGATGCCATATTTAAAAACATTGACTTTATAGATGAACAGAATCCAGAGTATGTGCTCATACTTTCTGGTGACCATTTGTATAAGATGGATTACAATGATATGCTTCAGTATCACAAAAATACTAAAGCAGATCTTACTGTGTCAGTTATCAATGTATCACTTGAAGAGGCAAGCCGTTTTGGAATAATGTCAGTAGATAAAGACTTAAAGATTACGAAGTTTACTGAGAAACCAAAGAAACCAGACAGCACTTTAGCTTCTATGGGCATATATATTTTCACTTGGTCAGTACTTAGAAAGGCACTTATTGAAGATAGTACAGACAAAAAAAGTGAGCATGATTTTGGTAAGAATATAATTCCAAATCTCTTGGCAGAAGATAAGAAGCTTCTTGCCTATGAGTTTAAAGGTTATTGGAAAGATATTGGAACTATTGATAGTTATTATGAAGCAAACATGGATTTGCTTAAGGATAATCCAAGTATAGATATTTTCGCAAGAGATATGAGAGTTTATTCAAATTCAAATATTTCACCACCACAGTATGTCGGTGCAGATGGAAAGGTTGATCAAAGCCTCATAAGTAATGGTTGCTTGATTGAAGGAAAAGTTACAAGATCAATCTTGTCAACTCATGTCACAGTTGAGAAAGGTGCAGAGGTAATAGATTCTATTTTGCTCCCAAATGTAGTAGTAAAAGCTGGCGCTAAAGTTGTGAAGGCAATAGTAGGAGAAGGCAGTGTAATATCAGAGAAGGCGAAGCTTGGGTCATCAGCTAAAAATGCAGAAATCACTTTAATCGGCGATAACGAAGTATATAAATAGGGGGAGAGAATATGGGAAAATTAGCAGGATTAATTTCAACAAATTATAATAGTACAAAGTTCGGCAAACTCACTTCGCATAGACCAATAGCAGCTATACCATTTGGCAGTAGATATAGAATGATAGATTTCTCATTATCAAACATGGTAAATAGTGGTATTACTCAAGTGGGATTAATAACGCCACATATATATAGAAGTATTATGGATCATCTTGGCTCTGGTAAAGATTTTGGTCTTTCAAGAAAGAATGGCGGATTATTTATTTTGCCTGGTTCTACTTATGGCTATGATCTTGGTAAAGGTAAATTTTCTATACGAGATTGTTGTGGCAATATGCAGTTCTTCGAAAAGACAAAATTTGATCGTCTTGTGCTTTCAACTTGCAGCAAGATATATAACATTGATTTTCGTGAAGTTGAAAAAGTTCATATAGAGAAAGAAGCAAACATAACTTTCGTATATCAAAAAGATGCAGTAGGTGATGAAGGAGATTGTGTTCTTGATTTCGATGATAGAGGAAAAGTAAAAGGAATAAGAAGACTTAAAAAGAGAGAGAAAAAAGTTAATCTTTATCTTGATGGAACCATTATAGAAAAGAGCACTATTGTAAAGATACTTGATTGGTATAAAGACTATAGCTATATGGATGTTATGGATGCTATGGCAGAGAATATCAATAGACTTTCTATCGCAACTTATGAGTTTACAGGTTTTGCAAGAGCAATAAGTAGTTTGCAAGACTACATGGAAGTGTCAAAAGAACTTTTAAATGAAGCTGTTATGAAAGAATTATTTATGAGTGACAGATTAATTCATACAAAGATTCATGATGCACCTCCTGTTAAATATTTTGATACAGCAAAAGTTAAAAATGCACTTGTTGGAACTGGGTCTATAATTAAAGGACAGATTGAAAACTCTATAATTTTCCGTGATGTGGTTATAGAGGAAGGTGCTAAGATAAAAAATGCAGTAATAATGCAAAAATGTCGTATAGGAAAGAAAGCGGTTATAGAGGATGCTATAATTGAAAAATCAGTTGTGATTGATGATGGAGAAGTACATAAGGGTACAGAAAAGAAACCAGCAGTCATTTCGAATGATTAGGAGATTCGCAAATGAGTTTTAACAATTATAAAAATAATGAAAGAAAAGAAATTAGCAACGTCGGACCTGCAAATACGAAAAGATCGCATGCAAATTCAATAAACGTATCTATGGGTGCAGTTACTAATGCTACAAGTAAAGTCGTTGAACAAAGTGAAAAAGTTGTAAGTAAGCCCGTAGGGGACGACATCCCAGCGGCCCGCGTAGGGGTGAAGCTTAGCGAGCCTGCTGCCCCAGAAGTGAAAGTTCTCTTCGCTGCATTTGAAGCTGCACCATTTATAAAAACAGGTGGCCTTGGCGATGTAGCAGGTGCTTTACCAAGATATTTAAATGACATAGGTGTAGAGACAAGACTTATCATGCCACTTTTTTCTTCTATAAAAGAAGAGTATAGAAAAAATATGAAAAAAGTTTCAGAGTTCTATGTTCCTTTTAGTTGGAGAAATCAGTATCTTGGCTTGTATGAACTTAAGCATGGAAATACCATAGTGTATTTTCTTGATAATGAATATTATTTTAAGAGAGAAAGAGCTTACGGATATTTTGATGATGGAGAGAGAATAGCCTTTTTCTCAAAAGCGCTTCTTGAGGCACTTATCTATATGGATTTTGAACCTGAGATTTTGCATCTCAATGATTGGCACACTGCACTTTCTGCAGTATATCTTCGTGAGATGTATCAAGCATTAGAGAAATTCAGAAAACTTAAAACAATTTTTACAGTACATAATCTCAAATTCCAAGGTAAGTTTGATCCTAAGATGTTGCAAGATCCACTTGATCTTGAAAGATATCCAAATGCAAAAAGGCAACTTTTGCAAAAAGATGCAGTGAATTTTATGATGGGTGCTTTAAATTATGCGGACTGTCTCACAACTGTAAGCCCTACATATGCAGATGAAGTAAAAAATGCTTTCTTCGGTGAAGGTCTTGAAGAAATATTTAATAGAAGAGCAAGTATCTTTAGAGGAATTGTAAATGGAATTGACTATGAAGTTTACAATCCAAAGACTGACAAAAATCTTTTCATGAATTATGATATAAATACTTTGTCGCTCAAGAAGAAAAATAAGCTTGGACTTCAAAGAGAGTTGGCACTTGAAGAGAACGAGAATGCCTGTGTGATAGGGCTTGTAAGCCGTCTCACTGATCAAAAAGGTATGGACTTACTCACTGCTATATTTGAAGAGATGATTAACTTTAGGGGAGTGCAGTTTGTTTTACTTGGACAAGGTGATAGAAGATACGAAGACTCATTTAGATATTTTGAAAACAAATATAAAGGAAGAGTTTCGTCAAGTATTTATTTCTCTGAGGAGAGATCAAGAAGAATATATGCAGCATCAGATTTATTTTTGGTTCCAAGTATTTTTGAGCCATGTGGATTAAGTCAACTTATAGCCATGAGATATTTATCTCTTCCTATAGTTAGAAAGACTGGTGGACTTAAAGATACAGTTATTCCTTACAACAAGTTCACAAAAGAGGGAACAGGTTTTGCTTTCCAAAATATAAATGCGCACGAGTTACTTTTTACTATAAAAGAGGCAGTGTCACTTTATTATGATGATTATGACACATTTGAGTTGTTGATAAAAAATGCGAGCAAAAAAGATTATTCGTGGGTGAACTCGGCGAAAGAATATAAAAAGTTGTACAAAGAAGTAGCAGGAGTGTAGATATGAGAGTATATTTTAATTCAAGAGATGAGTTTTATCGACATCCTTTTGGTGCAGTGAGGACTAGTACGGAAGTGACATTTAGACTTAAGGTTATAGACCACATTAAAGGCCTTAAATGTTATATTGCTATGTGGCAGGACGACAATAAGCTTCCAGAGATAGAGATGGAAAAAGAATCAGAAGAGAACAATGAAGTCATTTATGTTGCAAAGTTTAAAGCTCCAAAGGACCCTGCTCTCATATGGTATCATTTTATCTTACAAAGCTTTGATGAAAAGTTCTTCTATTCAAATAATGACTTGCAGTCAGGTGGAGAAGGAAAACTAGTTGACAATAGCCCAAAAAGTTATCAACTTACTGTATTTAAAGATGACAAAACACCGGAGTGGTTTAAAGAGGGAATAGTATATCAAATTTTCCCAGATAGATTTAATCGTGGCGAAGACTATGAAGAAAGAAAAGCAAACACACTTAAGAGAATAGAAGGAAAGAATCATGGAAAGACTTTTGTAGATGACTGGTATAAGGATCCAGAGTATAAAAGAGATGAGAATGGTGGCGTGTATGAATTTGAATTTTACGGTGGCACACTTAAAGGCATAGAAGAAAAATTACCTTACCTCAAATCACTTGGTGTCACTTGCATATATCTAAATCCTATTTTTGAAGCAAGAAGTAATCATAGATATGATACGGGTGACTACATGAAAATAGATTCATTTCTTGGAGATGACAAGAGTTTTAAGTCACTTGTCCATGCTGCAAAGAAAGAAGGTATAGGCATAATGCTTGATGGAGTATTTAGTCATCAGGGTGCAGATTCAATTTATTTCAATAAGTTTAGCAACTATGATAGTGTTGGTGCATATAATAGTGAAAATTCAAAATACTATCCTTGGTATAATTTTATAAAGTTCCCTGACCAATATGAAAGCTGGTGGGGTGTATCTGATCTGCCAGAAGTAAAAGAGATGTATCCAACTTACCTTGAGTTTATTTGCAAGGGTTTGAATTCTGTGATTAAGCATTGGATGAGAACTGGCATAGTGGGATTTAGACTTGATGTGGCTGACGAACTTCCGGACGAATTCATAGTGGAAGTTAGAAAAGCTATGGATAAAGTAAATAAGGACAGTATGCTTGTTGGTGAAGTGTGGGAAGATGCTACAAATAAAGTTTCATATGATGAGAATAGAAAATATTTTATAAATGCTTCACTCAAATCAGTTATGAATTATCCTTTTATGGAGAGTGCAATAAACTTTATGGAAGGTCACATATCTGCTTATGAACTTTCAGAATTTTTCTACAAGCAAATGGAAAATTATCCTGAGATGTATTTTAATTCTAACCTCAATTTAGTTGATGGACACGACAGAGTTAGAATCATAACTCAGCTCTCTGACTCAAGAGATGTGAATGATGTAAGTGAAGATGAAAAGAAGAATCACACAATAGATAGAGATAAGTACTTGCTTGCTGTAAGTAGACTTAAAGCTTTATCAGTTATCCAATACACAGTTCCTGGAACACCACTTTTATATTATGGCGATGAAGTTGGAGTATATGGCTACAACGACCCATACAACAGAAAGCCATATCCTTGGGGCAAGGAAGATAATGAACTCTGTTCGCACTATGTGGCACTTGGCGAGATGAGAAAAAAATCAAAAGTATTTGGCGAAGGTACATTTAAAACTCTTTTTACTGGCACACACACATTTGCTTATGAGAGAGCAACTAAGGATGAAAAAATAGTGGTTATAGTAAATAGAGGTATCTTCTACAATGAGGGTGAGCATGTGGTTATAGATATAAGAGGTAGAGAAGCAGAAGATTTATTAAGTGGTGAGAAAATAGTGATGAATGATAACAAACTTGTAGTGGATATGAATCCACTTGGGTATAAGGTGTTAAGAATTGTGTAGAGGCGAAAAAATTATGAAAAACAGTAAGAAATTGAATCTAAAAAAGTTTTACATAGGAGTTGATGTTGGTGGCACCACGATTAAATTTGGTATTTTTGATGGAAATAAAAAATTTATAGAGCAGTTTGCTGTAGAAACTGAGTTTAGAGAGAAGAATGCAGAGAAAGCAATAGCGAATGATATGCTTAATGCCATTGAGAATTATTGTGATGATAATGAATATGGCGTGACCAAGTCAAAAGTAGCAGGTATTGGTTATGCAATACCGGGACCAGTAGTCAATAATCAGGTTTTAAGAGCAGTGAATATCAACTGGAAGAAAAAATATGATTTGGTTAAAGAAACTAAAAAAAGAATTGGCAATAAAGTCAATGTAAGAGTTTATAATGATGCAAATGCAGCAGCACTTGGTGAATACAAGTTAACATTAAAAGGTAAGTATAAATCTATCTGTCTCATGACTCTCGGTACTGCTGTAGGTATCGGAATAATTATAAATGGTAAACTTATAGAAGGAAAGAGTGGTGTAGCAGGAGAGCTTTCACATCTAAAAGTTGATTTTTCAGAAAATGCAATGAAATGTAATTGTGGAAATACAGGTTGTCTTGAAACTGTGACTGGTGGTAGAGGTATAGCAAATGTATACAATAGAATGTACAATACAGACACTGCTCATGGTGCTCAAGATGTTATAAGGCGAGCTAAAGAAGGAGAAGAAAAATCACTTGCAGCACTTGAAAAATCACTTGACTATCTTAGTATGGTTATATCTATTATCATGCTTGTGTATGAACCAGAGATTATACTTATAGGTGGTGGTGTATCAAATGAAGGTACATTTATCACAGATATTATTATGAAACATCTAAAAGAAAAAGTATTTATCACAAAGACATTTCCTAAAATAATGATTGCTAAATTAAAGAACAAAGCTGGATTTTATGGAGCGGTGTCAGAGTTATAATGTTAGGCGCTGAAAAAAAATACATAAAATCTTTTGATGCACTAAGGGTTATAGCGCTTCTTGGTGTATTTTTATATCATTTGATGCCAAATCTTGTGCCAAGTGGGTATCTTGGGGTGGTGATATTTTTTGTGCTCGCAGGATTTTTAACGATGAAGCAAGTGACGGATGGCGGGCGGATGATATCCGCCCCTACGACGGCGCTCGCGAAAATACGAGACAAAATACTTAAGTTGTATCCGGCACTTCTATTCACAATTATAATTGTGACTGTCTGCATGTGTTATTACTTTAGCAACTTTCTTATACAGTACCCTGTAGATGCTGTAAGTAGTGCACTATCTTTTAATAATTACGCGCAGATTTTAAGAAATGAATCATATTTTGAGGCAATGAATAGTATAAAGCCTCTTACTCATATATGGGCGTTGTCACTTGAGTTTCAATTTTATGTTGCTTTTTTCTTATTTGTACTTCCATATTATAAAAAAGAGAATAAAAATAAATATCTTGCAGTATTTTCTATACTGACTATCTTATCACTCACCCTTTCAATTTATCTTGTATTAAATGGTGCAAATCTTACAAGAATTTATTATGGATTTGATTCAAGGCTTGCTACATTTTTGATTGGAGCGATTGCGGCACTTGTGGCAGATAGTGTATATGAGTATATGAAGAAAGCTCCAGCGTTTGTGAAGATGCTAGAAGTGATACTATTACTTGTTATGGTTTATGCTATGGTGGTGTCATTTAGCACTGATCAACAAGTGATAGGAATCATAATAGTGTATTCACTTATGTGTGGGGGGTTGGTTTTGTTGCTGTATTGTGATGATAGGGCTCTGCAAGCATTCGCCCCTACGAAGTCAGCATTCGCCCCTACAAAAGGCTTCGTCCAAATGATTATGGGCGAAATTGTAAAGAGAAGCTATGTGATTTATCTCGTGCACTATCCAATAATTATTTTCTCAAATAGATTTTTAGCACACGCAACAAATATCAATATGAAACTGTACTTTATAGCGATAATTGTAGTTGTATTGATTGTGTCTGAAATCATCTATAGACTTATACAAATTTTGTTTTTTAAACATGGCGATAAAAAACTTTCTGGAATTTTAATTATAGCAATGCTTCTCATAGTGCTTGCAAGTGCAATTTTGATAAATCGTATGTTAGGCGATGCACCAAAGTCTGATGATAAAAATGACACGACTTGGCTTACAAGCACAACAGAAAATGAAATGCTTGAACAGTTTAGTGGTGAAAGCGAAGAAGATTTGTATGACAAGATAATTAATAACCCAGCAAATGTCATAATTGCTACAGAGTCTGAGGTTCCACAAGAAGAAGTTGATCTAGAAGGAATATATGATGAAGAGGGCAAATTACTTGCAACTAAAGAAGAACTTAATTCGTATCAAATTCAGACAGTCTTTAGCAGGATGAGTAAAGTCAATGCATTGATTGGCGGAGATGCAACTCTTACAAGAGAAGAATTCTTAAAGAATAGAAATATGAAAATTTCATTTATAGGAGATTCGGTTACTCAAGGTTCAAGGGGTTCTCTGTCTGTTTATTTCCCAAATGCAGTTATAAATGCAGAAGGAAACAGGCAGTTAAGAAAGGCTCTCCCAATCTTCTATGAGATGAAAGAAAAGGGTGAACTAGGCGACATAGTTGTAGTGGCACTTGGTACAAATTCTGATAAAGAGATAAGGGTAGATGTCCTTGAAGAAATATATGAAAACCTTGATGATAGACTGATGATTATATTGACAGTTGCCATACCTTATGTGGTTATGGAACGGCAGAGAAATGAAGCTATAAGAAAATTCGCTGATACACATGACAATTGCCATTTGGCAGACTGGTATAGCACGATGAAACCGCACAAAGAATATTTTGTAGGCGATGATACTCACCCACAGGGACTTGGCACTGATGTGTATGCTCAGCTCATATTTAAGACAGCTATAGAGAGTCTTGAATGGAGAAAAAGTGGAAACGAGTGGCAGTATTTTGGCAGTGGCGACAAGATGAAATTCGCAGTAGAGATAGAGAAAAATATTGGTGACACTATAGAGTTTGGTTCATACTATATAAATGATTCTGATAATAAGGAACCAATTGAGTGGATAATTGTCGACAAGAATGAAGAGAGAAAAACAGAACTTCTCATATCGAAGTATGCACTTGAGAGAAAAAAATATAATGACGTTTACGCAAGCACAACTTGGCAAAAAAGCGATATAAGGAAATGGTTGAATAGTGAGTTTTATGGTGAGGCATTTGAGAATGTCGGAGCTAAGTTTATACTAAGTAATCCTGTAGACAATCACAAGAATCCAGAATTTAGAACTACTGAAGCAAATGTAACTTATGATAGAGTGTTCTTAGCATCATATGATGAAATAAAAAAATATATAAAGGATGATCAGCTAAGATGTAAACCAACCAAACACTTTAAAGATGTCGGCGGCTTTGTAGATAAATATGGATATGTTGATTGGTGGTCAAGGACAGCAGGTGATGCAGACAATCATGTCTTATATGTGTCATGTGATGGCGGCATAGAGATGAAGGGAGATTATGTAACCACTGATGATTTTGCAGTAAGACCTATGATAAGGGTGACATACAAATGATGATTATAAAATTAAAAAAACTAATCAAAAAAATTTTAAATACGGCATTTGTATTTCTCTTACTTGTAGTGTGTTTTTCTTGTTCTAAAAATGATGAAGTGGCGATAAATGAAAGCAATGAAGTCACGGAAAATAGTGAGACAACATTAACTGAGACAGAGGCTTCATTTGTGATAGAGAGTATAGATTTATCAGATGTAAGTGGAGACCAATATAGAAATACACTTACAAAAGTTGATGAGTTAAATCACAGAATTGGTGAAGATATCTATGTGACTAAGGAAGATTATTTTAAATATAAAGATATGAAGGTGTCAATCATTGGTGATTCAATCTCTGATTTATCAAAAACTTATCTCAATAGATTTTTTAAAAATTTGACACAAGATTCCGTGTCTGGAAGAGAGATGGAAGTGGGAATAGAGGCATTCGATGCGATGAAAGAGATTGACAGGGTGGGCGACATAATGATTCTATCTCTTGGAAACAATGCTATGAAAGGAATAGATGTTGAAGTGCTTGAACATGTGTATCAAGGAATGGAAGGTAGACCACTCATAATCCCTACAATAGTGATGCCATATAAGGGACAAGAGAGAAATCGAAATCGAGATTTGATAAACTTTGTAAATACTCATGATAATTGTTATATAGCCGACTGGAATAAGATAGCCCGGATGAGTGACACATTTATAACAGAAGATGGAGTGCATCCTACAGGCGATGGAAGTGCGGCCTATGCACAACTATTGTTTAAAAAAGTAGTAGAAATAATGGAAAGTAAGGGCATAAAATAAAAGGAATTAAAATGTATATTGAAATAGAACACAATATTTGCTAAAATAATAAGGCACTATTTTGGAGGTAATGATGGACGGGTTTTTATTTTGGTTTTTCTTTGCTGTAGTTATCTTATGTGTAACTATTGCTGCAATAGTGACTGGCAATGTGGCATATTTTGTAAATCAGATGTCACTCGGCAAAGATGCAAATGAAGAAGAATAGTAATGCTTGATAGCAAGTTAAAAAGAACTTTGAAGTGTATGATAATAGGTTCTTTACTTTATAATATAGTTTTACTTATCGTGTCAATTATCATATTTGTAATATTTTGTCGAAGTAAAAATTTAAGCAGCAATGATACATTGGTCTTTATAGTTAAAAATGAAATCTGCGTATTGATAGGTTTTATATGTAGCGTTGTTGGTCTATATTCGATGGCTATATCATTATCAAAGGCAATTTCAGCAAATGATGAGAAGTACGCAAAAAATCATGTAGCACTTATGAGTGTAGTTAGACTTGTAGCATTTTGTATAATACTTATTATAGTAATAAATGAAAAAACTTTTGGACTTACCGGTGGCATAATGTTTGCTCTTGCAACGCTTGGTGTAAAAGTTAGCGCATACTTAGCTCCAGTAATCGAGAAGCGAATATCATAGTTTTATTATAGAGGAGAGATATGGGATTATTTTTAGCAGGAAATGAATTAGCAGAATCATTTATGATTAGAGGAGTTTATAAACTTCCTTTCCAGTTTTTAGGTAGTGATATTTGGATTACTACTACTGCTATATCTTCTTGGATTATAACTCTTATCATTTTAATTTTCGGAATAGTAGTTGGCAAGAAATTTGCAAATGCAGATGAGGTGCCAACTGGACTTCAAAATTTTATAGAGATGGCTGTGGAAGCACTGAATGGGATGGCTGATAGTATTTTGGGATCTAATAGAAATAGATTCATAAACTACATTGGCACCCTTTTTATTTTTATCTTGACTTGCAACTTATCTGGCTTCTTGGGTATGAGAGCTCCTACAGCAGACTATGGTGTTACATTCTGTCTTGGAGTTTTTACATTTGCAATTGTGCAGTTCCAGGGAATCAAGAACCACGGTGTTGGACACTTCACAGGACTTTTTCAACCACTTCCATTTCTCTTCCCTATAAACTTGATAGGAGAATTTGCAAACCCAATTTCTATTTCGCTCCGTCTTTTTGCAAACCTTTTGGCAGGTGTCATAATGCTTGGACTTTGGTATGGTATGATACCATTACTAGGTAGAATAGCAGTGCCAAGTTTCTTACATGCGTATCTTGATTTGTTTAGTGGATGTATACAAACATATGTATTTTGTATGTTGACGATGGTATATGTAAACGATAAATTGTAGGGCTCTGCGAGCATTCACCCCTACAAATATAAATTTGTAACTAAAACTTTATACATATAAATTATTATAAATATTGGAGGAATTAAAATTATGGAAAACGGAATTACAGGACAAGCTTTTATCTATGGTTGTTCAGCAATCGGCGCAGGACTTGCTCTTATAGCAGGTATCGGACCAGGAGTTGGTCAAGGTATTGCAGCAGGTTATGGTGCATCAGCAGTTGGTAGAAATCCAGGTGCTAAGTCAGATATCACATCTACTATGCTTTTAGGACAAGCAGTTGCAGAGACTACTGGTCTTTATGGTCTTGTAGTTGCTATCATACTTATGTTCGTTAAGCCTTTTAACATGTAAACGAGTGAACTGATGGGGCGCGAGCAAAACTTGCTTTGCATAGCGACACAGAAGTGAACGAGACACACCGAGCGTAGCGAGGTGTAAGGAGGATAAATGTTTTTAGCAGGAGAAAGTTTATTTAGAATCATTGGTTTTGATAGTCAACTGATTTTTGATTCTATAATAACAGGTATAAATGTATTTATACTTTTCTTTGCGCTATCATATTTTCTTTTTAATCCAGTTCAAAAGGTATTGAAGAACAGAAGTGACAAGATAAAAAATGAAATTGAAAATGCTAAAAGCCAAGAAGCTAAAGCCATTTCTCTTAGAGAAGAGTACGAGAAGAAACTTGCAGACACTAGAGTTGAAGTTGAAAATATAATGGAAGATGCAAGAAAGAATGCAAAGAAGATGGGCGAAGAGATAGTGGCAGAAGCAAAGGCGGAAGCACAAAATATCATTAATCGCGGCAATAAAGAGATTGAGCAAGAAAAAGCAAAGGCTGTCGATGAATTAAAAAATCAAGTCATTGGAATTTCAACTTTAATTGCATCTAAGATTATAAAAGAAAATGTAAATGCAAAGAGCGAAGATAAGTTATTTGAAGAAGCATTAAGCGAAATTGGAGCAAGTTCATGGCAAGGTTAGTTTCAAAAATTTATGGCGAAGCTTTGTATGACTTTGCTAAAGAGAATAATCAACTCGAGAAGATGTACGAGGAAGCGCAGGATTTAATCTTTGTGTGGACTAGTTCAGATGATTTAAAAGAGTTTTTGTCAAATCCAAAGGTCAGCACAGATGAGAAAATATCATTTGTGAGAGAACTTTTTATCAATAAAATCTGGGCAGGACCTATGGCTAAGGCTCTTAGATTCTTTAAGATTGATTCTAATAAAGGTGAGGATCCAAAGATTCTTGACTTTATATCCATAGTAATCAAGAAGGGTAGAGCAAAAGAGATTGCAAATATACTTAAGGATTTCTCACATAGGACACTTAGAAGCAAGAATGTAGGTGAGGCCGAGATAGTGTCTGCTAGAGAACTTAGCGATGACAAGAAAAAAGCACTTGAAGAGAAACTCATTGCTTCAATTGGATTTGATAAATTCATTATTGATTATAAGATTGATGAGAGTTTGATTGCGGGACTTAAAATAAAAATTGATGATAAAGTACTAGATAAAACATATAAAACTAAGATGTTTGATATAACTAAAAGTCTAAGGGGTTTAAAACTATGATTAATTTAAAACCAGAAGAGATTAGTTCTATAATAAAAGAACAAATCGGAAAGTATCAGGACGCATCTGGTATAGAAGAAGAAGGAGTCGTAATACAAGTTGCAGATGGTATAGCTCGTATACATGGACTTAAAGATGCAATGCAAGGCGAACTTCTTGAATTCCCAGGTGAAGTTTATGGTATGATTCTTAACCTTGAGGAAGATAACATTGGTTGTGTTCTTCTTGGAAATGCCGATGACATAAAAGAAGGCGATGCAGTTAAGAGAACAAAGAGAATCATGTCAGTACCTGTTGGTGATGCTATGATTGGTCGTGTAGTTAATGCTATAGGACAACCTATTGATAATAAGGGACCAATAAATACTACTGGAACTCGTCCTATAGAGAGAATAGCACATGGCGTCATAGATAGAAAGTCAGTTAAAGAGCCACTTCAAACTGGTATCAAGGCTATAGATGCCATGATTCCTATTGGTCGTGGACAAAGAGAGTTAATAATTGGCGATCGTCAAACTGGAAAGACAGCGATCGCTATTGATACTATAATAAATCAAAAAGGACA
Organism: Lachnospiraceae bacterium; assembly: GCA_017449075.1. GTDB lineage: Bacteria > Bacillota > Clostridia > Lachnospirales > Lachnospiraceae > UBA3633. The sequence continues at coordinate 66,661 of JAFSKG010000008.1, read as the reverse complement.
GGGAGTTAAATGTATCTATGTTGCCATAGGTCAAAAGGCGTCAACTGTTGCGAATATAGTTAAGGTGCTCGAAGACTTTGGTGCTATGGATTACACTACAGTTGTAGCTGCAACTGCATCTGATCTCGCACCACTTCAATACATAGCACCATATTCAGGATGTGCTATTGGTGAAGAGTGGATGGAAAAAGGTGAAGATGTGCTCATAGTTTATGATGACTTAACTAAGCATGCAGCAGCATACAGAACACTCTCGCTTCTTCTTAAGAGACCACCAGGAAGAGAGGCTTACCCTGGAGATGTATTCTATTTGCATAGTAGATTACTTGAAAGAGCATCAAAGCTCAATGACAAGTTAGGCGGTGGTTCACTCACTGCTCTTCCTATAATAGAGACTCAAGCAGGCGATGTATCTGCATATATTCCTACAAATGTTATATCTATAACTGATGGACAGATATATCTTGAGACTGATATGTTCAATGCTGGATTTAGACCAGCGATAAACGCAGGACTTTCAGTAAGCCGTGTTGGTGGTTCAGCGCAGGTTAAGGCAATGAAAAAAATTGCTGCACCTATAAGAGTTGAGCTTGCACAGTTCAGAGAACTCGCATCATTTGCTCAATTTGGTTCTGACCTTGATAAGTCTACAAAGGAGCAACTTGCACAAGGTGAGAGAGTTCGTGAGATATTAAAGCAACCTCAATATAAACCACTTCCTGTTGAAAAACAAATTACTATAATATATGCAGCAGAGAAGAGATATTTACTTGATGTACCAGTTGCAAAGATTCTTGATTTTGAATCAGAGTTATTTACATTTATAGAAACTACAGCACCACAAGTATTTAGTGGTATAAGAGATAAAAAAGAATTAACACCTGAGATAGAAGAAGCTCTTAAAAATGCAATTGAGAGTTTCAAGAAGTCAAAGGGCTACGAGGGATAATAGATTATGGCTTCAATGAAGCAAATTAAAAAAAGAAAACGTACTGTAGAGTCGACTGGAAAGATTACAAAGGCAATGAAATTGGTTGCCACTGTAAAACTTCAAAAGACTAAACAGATTGCTACTGACGCTGTACCATTTTTTGATGCTATGTATGAGAAGATTACAGGAATTATAAAAAGAACAAATGTAGTTTCTCATAAGTATTTAAAAGGAAATCCAAGTGGCAAGAAGGCGATAGTAGTTTTCTCATCTAATAAAGGACTTGCAGGTGGATACAACTCGAGCATAGTTAAGAAACTTGTAGGTGAAGAGGCTCCGATAAAGTTCACACCAGCTGACACACTTGTATACGCAGTTGGTTCAAAGGTTCGAGATGATCTCAAGAATAAAGGATTCACTATAGAACTTGACTACTCAGAATATATGGAAGACATCAAATATGGACCTTATGTACTTTTGGCAAATAAGATTCTCGATGATTTTGCAGCAGGAAAGATAAATGAAATATATCTTGTGTATACTTATTTCAAGAATACTATAGTACATATACCAAGAATTTTGAAACTTTTGCCATTTGAAAACGTTGAGAAAAATGTCGATGATGATACAGAACTTCTTGGAAAGAAAACATTTGTCGTAGCAAAATCAAAATATGATGATGATATGACGATGCCGATGAATTATGAGATGGATGAGGAAGAAATGCTAAACAAAATGATTCCTCAATACATATCAACTCTTTTATACGGTGCACTTACTGCATCAATTGCTTCTGAAAATGGAGCGAGAATGACAGCGATGGACAATGCGACAAAGAATGCAAAAGAATTAAGTGAAAAACTTGGTGTCATGTATAATAGAGCAAGACAGGGTGCTATAACTCAAGAGTTGACAGAGATAGTTGCAGGAGCAAATGCTATATAGATCGTAGGGGCGAACGCTGCGAGCCCAAAACGTAGGGGCGAACGCTTGCGGAGCCCGATAAGGAGAAGCAAATGGAATTAAAAGGAAAAATTGTTCAAATCATAAGTGCCGTAGTAGATGTGCATTTTGAAAACGGAGTGCCAGACATCTATTCTGCATGTAAAGTAAAGAATGGAGATAAAACTCTTACACTTGAAGTTGCGCAAGACTTGGGCGACGGCATGGTTAAGTGTATTGCCATGGGACCAACAGATGGTTTATCAAGAGGACTTGAAGTAACAAGTGAGAATAAGCCAATAGAAGTTCCAGTTGGTCAAGAGACACTTGGAAGAATTTTCAATGTCTTAGGTGAGACAATCGATGAGCAAGGACCTTGCAAGTCAAATAAATTCTATCCTATACATAGAAGTGCTCCAGCATTTTCTGATCAGGCAACTGACAAAGAAATTCTTGAGACTGGAATTAAAGTTATAGATTTGCTTTGCCCATATCAAAGAGGTGGAAAGATAGGACTCTTTGGTGGTGCCGGAGTTGGAAAGACTGTTCTTATACAAGAGCTTATAAGAAATATAGCTGCTGAGCATGGTGGATATTCTGTATTCACTGGTGTTGGTGAGAGAACTCGTGAAGGAAATGACCTTTATTACGAGATGCAAGAGTCAGGAGTTATGGATAAGACTACTATGGTGTTTGGTCAGATGAATGAGCCACCAGGGGCTCGTATGAGAGTTGGTCTTACTGGACTCACTATGGCAGAATATTTTAGAGATGAAGCAGGAAAAGATGTTCTTTTATTTATAGATAATATTTTTAGATTTACTCAAGCAGGATCAGAGGTGTCAGCACTTCTTGGTCGTATGCCATCAGCCGTTGGTTATCAACCAACTTTACAGACAGAGATGGGTGCTCTTCAAGAGAGAATCACATCTACAAAGAAGGGATCTATCACTTCAGTTCAAGCTGTATATGTGCCTGCTGATGACCTTACTGACCCAGCACCTGCAAATACATTTACTCATCTTGATGCAACTACAGTTCTTACTCGTTCACTTACAGAGATTGGTATCTATCCAGCGGTTGACCCACTTGCATCTACATCTCGTATGCTTGATCCACTTGTAGTAGGTGAAGAGCACTATGAAGTTGCGCAACGTGTACAAGAGTGTCTACAACAATATAATGAATTACAAGATATAATTGCTATGCTTGGTATGGATGAACTTTCAGAAGATCAAAAGAAAGCAGTTGCAAGAGCAAGAAGAATTCAAAGATTCTTATCTCAACCATTCCACGTAGCAGAACAGTTCTCAGGTCTTCCAGGAATTTATGTTCCTGTAAAAGATACTATAGAAGGATTTAAGCAAATACTTGAAGGTAAATACGATCATATACCAGAGAGTTGTTTCATGAATGTTGGAACAATTGATGGTGTAGTTAAGAAGTATGAGGCTATGAAATAATGAACAAAGTTAGATTACAAATTATATCTCCTGACAAAGTAGTATTTGATGGCGAGTGCACGATGATAGAATACAATACTACTGAAGGATATGTCGGAGTGCTTCCAGGTCATGTTGCTATGACTCAGATAATAGCACCAGGACGACTTGCAGTGTATGAAGAGGGAAAAGAGAAACCAATGTATGCGGCGCTCATGTCAGGGATAGCAACTATTATGCCAGATACTATATCTTTACTTGCAGAGATTATAGAGATGCAAGATGAGATAGATGTGGAGAGAGCTAAAGAGGCAAAGAAGAGAGCAGAAGACAGAATTGAAAATAAAAAAGAAGATACTGATTTAGAGAGAGCAGAAGATGCGCTCCAGAGGGCGAATGTCAGACTTGAGGTGGCGGAGTTGTAGGCTTGACAAATAATGTTGATGTGGTATAATTATCACAACTAGGAAAATGAAATTATTCAGAAAAAAAGACATCGATTGCAATAAGGTGTCTTTTTTTTTTAAAAAAAAGTGCCCCTGCAAAAGGGCACCGCAACTAGAAATCAAGTTTGACTATCTAGCCACTTGTAAATATAGTACAGAATAATTCCTGCTACTATATCTACCAAAACTAGGAATAAGAAATTAAACATAGCCTTCCTCCTTTCGTAACCTCTACTCAAAGAGTAGGCAATCAAATTATACAGTATTTTTGAAATTCTGATAATAACCGTATTGTGTTGTGGTCTGAAAATAGATGTGTAGCGCAAAAATACTATATATGATATAATTTGTACGGGCAAGCTCAATAAAAAATATGAAAATAGAAAAAATAATTTTAGCTTCAGCATCACCAAGAAGAAGAGAAATTTTAAAAGAAAATGGCATCGACTTTGAAGTAATTGTGCCAGAAGGTGATGAGAAAAATATAGTTGGCGAGAAGTACAGTGAAGAGTTAGTAAGCGAGTGTGCTATCGCAAAAGCGAAGTCCGTAGGGGCGAACTTTAGGAGCCCGATTGTGAGTTGCGACACAGTAGTGGTGAACGACGGCATAATCATCGGCAAACCAAAAGATAGAGAAGACGCAGTTAAAATTCTTAAATCGCTATCCGGTAAGACTCATATAGTGGCATCATCAGTTTGTGTGATTAGAGGCGATGGCGTGAAAGTTGCGCACGAGATTACAAAAGTTACATTTAGAGAACTTAGCGATATGGAGATAGAAGAATATATAGATAGATGTAATCCACTTGACAAGGCAGGAAGTTATGGGATACAGGATGAGGGTTTTGATTTTGCAGTGAAGGTGGATGGGAACATTGATAACGTAATCGGGTTTCCGATGAAGGCATTTAATTCGATAGTATAGGTGGGCTCGCAAAGCTCGCCCGTACGTATTATTTAAAAGGAAGGTTATAAGAAATGAATGAAAGTGCGTATTTAGGAACAGAAAAAACAGGAAAATTATTATTCAAATTTGCAATGCCTGCAATTTTTGGATTGATTATTCAAAGCTTATATAATATCGTGGATCAGATATTTGTTGGGCAAGGTATAGGATATCTAGGAAATGCAGCCACAGGAATTATTTTCCCGCTCACAATGATAGGACTAGGCTTTGGTGTATTTTTTGGAGATGGAGTTGCATCAACTATAAGCATGGCTCTAGGCAGAGGAGAAGGCAGAAATGTTGATAAGGCGGTAGGAACAAGTATTACAGTATCTCTTATAGTGGGAATTGTTTATACTATTATATACTATGCACTTGGAGATAGGCTACTTTACCTTGTAGGCGCAACTGAGGCAAATCTTGAGATGACAAGACAGTATGGATTTGTGATTTTCCTTATGATGCCACTTTTTATCGCACAAACTACGATGTCAGGAATCATAAGGTCTGATGGAAGTCCAAATTATGCAATGGTTGGTATGCTTGCTGGTGCAATTTTTAATATTATTGGAGACCCAGTTGCAATTTTTGTATTAAAGCTCGGCATAGGTGGAGCTGCATATGCAACTATCCTCGGACAATTTTTAAGTTTTATAATATATGCATTTTATTTTTTGAAGCCAAAGAATTTTACTTTAAGTGCAAAAAGTTTTGTGCCAAAGTTTAGTGTGCTCAGAAGAATAATGGCTCTTGGCTCATCAAGTTTACTTACACAAATAGCTGTTGTAGTTGTCACAGTAGTAAATAATATTTTACTTGTCAGATACGGTGCAATGTCAGTCTATGGCTCAGATGTATCTCTTGCTGCCTTTGTAGTTATAATGAAGCTTTATCAAATAGTATTATGTATTGCAATAGGTATAGCAGCAGGAGGGCAGCCAATAGTTGGATATAATTTTGGTGCAAATAAATATGATAGAGTTGCTGAGCTCTTGAAAAAGATGCTGCTATGGACACTTGTGTCCTGCGGAATCTGTTGGGCGCTCTTTCAATTATTCCCTACATTCTTTGTAGAACTATTTGGCTCTGATAATGAAAATTATATATTCTTTGCGACACAGTGTTTGAGAATCTATTTGTTACTCTTGGTGCCTGCCTGTCTTGTAAAAGTATGCGCTATATTTTTACAATCAATTGGCGCAGCAAGACTTGCAGCTCCACTATCTGTGTTTAGAGATATACTTCTCATAGTTTTATCTATAACACTTGCAAGAACTTCGGGCATAGAAGGTATATTTTTTGCAGCACCAGTGACAGATATCATAACAACAGTTGTGACGGCAGTCGTGATGATAGGAGTTATTAAATCATTTGATAAAAGCAAAATTGCCGAGGTTACTACAGTTGCAGCAGACTTCTCTGAAGAAGAGAAAGAGAGATTACTTGAGGGACTTATCAAAAAATCTATTGAAGGAGTTATCATCGCTATATCTCGTGAACATGGAACTGCTGGTAAAAGAGTTGGAGAGGAGATTGCGAAGAAACTCAATATACCATTTTATTGTACTGAGATAATGGAAGTGGCAAGTGTACAAAGTGGTATGTCAAATCAATTTATAAAAGATATAAATACCAATGACAACACTGCTTTCGGAGGATACTATAGTGCTTCCGCAGTTCAATATGCGATGACTGCCCAAGCAAAAGCCATAAATAAAATTGCAGATGCAGGCTCTTGTGTCATGGTAGGTAGAGCATGCGATTATGTACTTAAAGAAAGAAAAAATGTAGTCAAAGTATTTATACATGCTCCTTTTGAATATAAAGTAAATAAAGTAATGGAAATGTATCATGATGACAAAGATAAGGCAGAGACATTTGTAAAGAGATCAGATAGTGCAAGAGCAAATTATTATAAGAGCGTTTCTGGACATGAGTGGGGAGATTCTGATATGTATGACTTGTCTATAAACTCAAGTATAGGAGTTGAGGCGGCGGCGGATGTAATTATCAGTTATATAAATAGCGTGAAGAAGGCTGCGTGATGAGAGATAGGAAATATAAGCACGGGCTCGTGTAACTCGCTCGTACAAAATATTATAAAGGAAAAAATAATTATGAAAATGACCAGGAGAGAATTTTTAAAAATGGCTGCAGCATCCACCCTTGGTTTAGTTGCAGCAAGTAATATGCCAATTGAAACTGCAAAAGTATTTGCAGAGGATAATAGTGATTCGGCATATAAGAACCATTTGGTTGGTGAAAGTCGGGCTACTAATAAAAAAGTTGACATAGTAGCACCAAAAGAAAAAATCAAATACGATATTATAGATAGTCATTTGCATTATTTAGATTTTCTTGAAAAGTCAGATGGATTTCCCACGCTCTGTAAAGCGATGGATATGTCTGGCGTGTCAAAGTCAGTGATATTTGGCATGGGCATCGCAAAACAGTGGGATAGCAGTATGCCGGAAGCCCCTTCATATTATCTTAGTAATGACAGTAGATGCTATTATTATTCTGCAACTGATTATATACTTGCAGAAGAATTGCTTGCATCAAATAACTCGATAAGAGAAAGATTTTTCCCATTCTGCTGCGGCTTCAATGGAAATGATAGGTTTGCAGCTGACCACTTAGAACAAATATTAAATATTCATCCAAAGTTTTGGTGCGGCGTTGGAGAACTTATGAGTCGCCATGACGACCTTACTGCATTAACATATGGTGAGCCACCACATGCGGATGGAGATGGTTTTAGAGGAATATATGATGTGGCAGCAGCTAAAGGATTACCAGTTCTTCTTCATCATAATATAACTGGTCAAAGCACAGATAAGATTTTATATCTTGATGAATTAAAGAGAGCGCTTGCTCACAATAGAAAATGTAAAATCATATGGGCTCACGTAGGTATCTCAAGAAGAGTTGAAGTTAAAAATCTTACAAAAATAGCAGATGAGTTATTACAAAAAAATAATAATTTATGGATAGACATTTCTTGGGTAGTATATGATTACTATTTCCTTGATAAATTCCCAAATAACTTTTATGATGGCGATAGTTTAGATGACTGGGTAAAACTTATAGAGAAGCATCCTGATAGATTTCTATTAGGAACAGACAAGGTAGGACATTTTGACACATACCCTGCCGAGGTTGTAAAATATTATCAGCTGCTTGATAAATTGAAAACAAAAACAGCAGAGAACATCTGCAAAAATAATGTTCTTTCTTTAGTGAAAACATATTAGTATATGAGTATAGGAATTGGTGAAATAATAATAATTTTGATAGTTGCCTTTGTTTTTGTGGGACCAGATAACTTACCAAAAATTGGAAAAGCACTTGGTAAGGCTATGAACAAATACAAAACTGCAATTAAAGATGTAAAAAAAGAAATGGATTTAGAAATAGATAAAGATTAATATTGGGGGTTAATATGCACATAGGAGTTCAAGAGTTAATAATTATTTTGCTTATAGCCGCAGTAGTTTTTGGCGGTACAAAAATATCAGGGCTCGGTAAAGCTATTGGCAAAAGTGTGAGAGAGTTTAAAGATGAAGTCCATGGTAAAAGTGGTGATAACTCAAGTGATGATAAAGAGAAAGTAAAAGATGAATAATGATGAGAGTAAATCATTAGCAATACATTTAAATGATTTAAGAAAACTGATTATAAAAGTAGTTATTTTTCTTGCAATAGGATTCATTATTTCATTTGCGTTTTTTACAGAAAAAGTATTGGTATATATAAAGAAGCCATTGGCCAGTAGGGGCATAAATGTAATATATACTACTTTGCCTGAAGTATTTGTGTGTAAAATAGAATTATCGATTATTATAGGGGCTATCATTGTTAGCCCATTTATATTGTTCTTTTTGTGGCGATTCATAAAACCTGCTTTGTATAGAAATGAGGTTAAAAAGTTTAAGATACTATTTGTTGTATGCTTGCTGTTATTTATTGCTGGAATATCATTTGCATATTTTGTGATATATAATTTTCTTTTAGATTTTTTTATAGTGATTGGAAATGGAGTTGGAGAACCAATGTTTTCAATAGGAAGATATATCAATTTTTTATTTTCGTTTTTGTTGCCATTCGGAATTGCATTTGAACTTCCAGTAGTTATATATATGTTGTCAGTGCATGGAATAGTAAATTATGAAACTTTAAAATCATTTAGGAAATATGTTTTGCTTTTTATAGTAACAGTATCGGCAATCTTAACACCGCCAGATGCAATGTCGCAAATTATGTTAAGTGTGCCGCTGTATCTATTGTATGAGGTTGGTGTGATCGTTGCCAAATTTAGTGGTAAGAATTGAGGGCTCTGCAAGCATTCGCCCCTACGGGTATCGCATTCGCCCCTACGAAAATAAGTGAGGTTAAAATGAAAAAGGATAAGGTTGTTATAATTGGTTCCACTGGCAGTATAGGTACGCAGGCAATTGATGTAATAAAAACTGTCGGAGACAAAGATATAGTTGCACTTGCTTGTAAGAGTAATGTGAAAAAATTATATGAGCAAGTTAAACTTACAAAAGTTAAACTTGTTGCAATTTATGATGAGGATGCTGCAAATGAATTTAAAAGCATCTGCAAAAAAAACAAATTAAGTGTAAAAGTTTTAATTGGGATGGATGGACTTATAAAACTTGCAACGCTAAAATCTGCTACAATGGTTGTGGTGTCAGTTGTCGGTATGATTGGTATAAGACCAACTATAGAGGCAGTGAAAGCAAAAAAAATAGTTTGCCTTGCCAATAAAGAATCTCTTGTCTGCGCTGGTGATATCATTATGCCACTCGTAAAAAAATATAAAGTTGATTTACGACCTATAGATAGTGAACACTCTGCTATATGGCAATGCCTACAGGGCGAAAAAGAAAATGCTGTGAAAAAAATTATAATCACAGCTTCTGGTGGACCATTTTATGGAAAAAAAGTATCTGAACTTAAAAATATAAAAGTTGAAGATGCACTAAAGCATCCAAATTGGTCAATGGGAAAAAAAATAACTATTGATAGTTCAACACTTGTAAATAAAGGTCTTGAAATTATGGAAGCACATCATCTATTCAATATGAGTTACGATAAAATTGATGTGGTTGTTCAAAGAGAGTCTATAATTCATAGCATGGTACTATTTGTTGATGGAGCAGTGAAGGCGCAGCTTGGCGTACCATCAATGAGAATTCCGATAGAGTACGCACTCTACAAAGAGAATAGAAAGTTTATAAATGAAAAAGAAATCGACTGGACTAAACTTGATAAGATAAGTATTGGCACACCTGATTTAAAAACATTTAAAGGACTTGCACTTGCTTATAAAGCGATAAAAATAGGTGGGCTCATGCCATCTGTGTATAATGCTCTTAATGAGGTGGCGGTAAGAAGGTTTCTTGATAAAAAAATAAAGTATCTTGATATTGCGGATTTTATAGAGAAGGGGATGGGGGAGTTTGAAAAGAAAAAAAATAATAAAAAGAAATTCACTGTAAAAGATATAGAAAGTACAATGATTTTCGCAGAGAACATATAGGGGCTCTGCAAGCATTCGCCCCTACGAGTATCGCGTTCGCCCCTATGAATAGCGCCATTTGGCGCTTTTTTTGTGCCTAAAAAAAGTCTTAAAATATTATTAAAATAGTGGAAAAAGGCTTGTTTTAGTGTTAGAATTTAAATGAAATAATATGAAAGAGCTAATGTTATAATTTTCATTAACTCGTTTTTTCGTATGCAATTAAATCTACATACTTAGTTTTTATGTTGAAAATTAGGTATTTATAATATTTAGTTTCCATAATAAATATGGAAGGAGGCATCATGCGCTTTATATTAAATAATAGAAAGGTAGTAGCGTTACTGCTTATTGTGTCAATGATATTTGTAAATGCAGGGACACAAACTTTTGCTGTGTCATTTAGCAAAGTAATGAGTAAGACTCTTGAAGGTATGGAACAACCTGAAGACATATCTACAAGATATTATGAAGAATTCTATTATGAGTCAAGAACTTATCTGCTTAATGATAGCGATAGCTTTGATGACGAAATATTTGATAATGAGAATGTGGATGATGATAGTGAAAAAGATGATAGTGAAAAAGACGATAGTAAAAAAGGCGATAGTGAGGAAATTGATCAGGATAGAGAAGAGAAATTAGAAAAAGAAAATATTGATAAAAAAGATGATATAGATGAAGATGATGAAAAATCAAATGATGATAGAGTAAAGTACGAGGAAGAACCAGAGGAAGATGCAAAAGAGAACGCAGAAGAAAATGTTGACAAAGAAAATGTAGATGATGAAGCAACTGAAGAAGAAAAACAAGAGTCTGAAGAGGAAAAACAAGAGTCTGAGGAAGAAAAACAAGAATCTGAAGAAGAGATAACAGAAGATGAAGAAGAGAAGAAAGAGGACAAGGAAGAAAGTATAAACGAAAGTTTAGAAGAAAGTAGTGAAGAAAGCAAAAAGGAAAGTTCAGAAGAAAATATTGAAAATAAAAGTGAAGAAACTCAAGTTACAGAAACAGTAAATGAAGAAACTACTGTAGCTTCAAGTAGTGAAGCTGATGAAGTAATAGAGGAAGAAAAGATAGAGGCAAGTGAACAAGGAGTTCAAGAGGATGTAGAAGTTGCATCAACATCAGAGATTATATCATTGAAAAAGATTGCGAGTGTATCAGTTTTAGAACTTGCAGAAGAAAAAATATTTGGTGCACCTGGTGATCCTGATTGGAGTGGTGAACATGTGCACAAAGAATGTGGCGTAGCATCAGGAAGTGATTGTGTGCATACAGAGTACGCTGCCCACGGAATAGATGATGGACTTGATTATAAGAAACTAGAATTTGATGACCACTATGGTGAATTTATAGATATAATAGCTGGATTTGTTGACGATGGTTCTGGAGGACAAGTTGCCGTAGATCATCCTGAGTATTATTATCTTACTGAAGATGTCACATTTAATCAAAATGATGATACGGCACCAAGAGATCAGGGAACAGCTTTTTATGCAATTGATTTGCAGAGAGATTTATATCTTTGCCTCAATGGTCATACACTAACTAACTTTACATTTAAGTCAACAGGTAATTATAAGTTAATAATTACAGATTGTGCAGGTGGTGGTACAATAAAGTCTGTTGAAGAAGAAGCTTTAATGTTCCAATTGCCAGTACAGATATTTGGTTTAGTGGATAAGATAAAAGTAAATGCAACAAGAATAGTGTATTTACAAGAAGCGGTAAGGGCGCTTAACACTACTTTCTACAATGTTGTGTTTGACGGAACTGATTGCCCATCGTTTGACTATTCTGATGATGCACAAGATCAAATGATAAGACTATATTACAATAACACTAGTTTAAATTTAAAATTTGAAAACTGTGATATAGCGAACTGGGGAAAAGTGACGGGGTCAAGCGATGTAAATAGTACTGGCAATATGCTATTAAGATTCTATACAACAGGAACAGTAACATTTAACAATGTCAATGTATATAACAATGTAGGGTTAAGACAAAATTTATTATATGTAGATAACTCAACAAAGATTACTTTTAAAGGTAGAAATGAGTTTTATAATAATGTAATAGATGGTACTAATACAGGAAACCCTTCTATTTTCAATTTCATAGGTAGCAGTGTTGTGCGAGTACAAGGAGAAGGACTATATATCCATGACAATAAAAGCTTGAAGACAAATGCACCTGGAGTTTTCTTCCATATGGATGCTTCTGGTTCCTTCCAGGTAGATGAAGGTGCCACTCTTGCAGTTGATAACAACAAGGTAGTTAAACTCCAGTCAAGCAATAACACAGTTATATTTAATGTCAACAAAACATTTAACTGCTATGGAAATTTATCTATCACAAACAATAAGGTTATAAATTGCGGCGAAAGTACAACAGGCACATACATAGCAGCAGTTAGAATATTTAACAATAAACAAATCAAACTTGGTGATGGTGTAGTAACTATAAATGGCAATAAGTCATATAAGGATGATGAAGTTACAGCTGTAGAAGATGGTATATATAGAAATCATCATATGACAGAAGTTTATGCTGATACGAAGGATATAAATTGTCTATTTGAGATGATTAGCGGAAAGAAGTTTAATTCAGCTAATCGTATAGAAGGCATAGGTTTCCCAAATGGCCAAGTTGGAAAGATAATGAAGTGGACAAGTGCAGAGGTTGATGACTTAAGTATAGTGTCAACTGTGTTTAAGGCTGACAATTTCTATTTCCCTGACTATGAAGTGGGAGTAGTGAGTGATTATGCCAAACCTGTTCATAACCAGACACATAGACATAAGATTTGTGGTGTGGCAGAGGGAGTAGCATGTACACATACAGCAGAGATAGCAACTCATAATGAAGTAGTTGGTTATAGCGGAATAAGAAGTGAGTTTACTGCAGCTAATTCAATAGCACTTTTAAAAGGACTTGCAACTACTGATGCGGAAGAACGCTTATATCTCACAGAAGATATAATATGCGATACAGTGACCAATATTAGTTTAAATAGAACAGTATACCTATGTCTAAATGGGCATTCAATTAAAAACATCTATTTTAATACTGGAAATAAAAATAATGTAAAACTGTACATAACGAACTGCGGAGCGCCTGCAGAGTTTTCATCAGATAATGTGCTGGGCCATATGTTTAATTGTTGGGTACAGGCATTTGGTGTAAATAGAAACATAAAAGTAAAATCAATGAGAGGTTATATTGCAAGTTATGCAGTATATAATGGCTCAGCGTTTTATAGTGTAGAATTTGATGGCACAGATGCTCCTTCACAAGATGCGATAGTATTTAGTGTAAATGTGGATAATGTCACTATAACATTATATGACGTCGTAATTAATAATTATAATGTTGTTGGTGGGAATAGTGGCTCCAATGTATGTTACTTCAACAAAAAGAGCACTATAAATATAAGAGATTTGAAAGTTCATGACAATGCAGGCTTCCAAAGCATAGTAAACATAGGAAATGATAGTGGTGGCACCACAGTAAATTTTAATGGTGTTAACGAGATTTATAATAATAAAAGTGACAATCATAATGGCAATAATAAAAGGATGATAGATATAAATTATGGTATTGTAAGTGTAAATGGCACTCTTGATATACATGACAATTATGCAAGTGGTAATCAAATAATACTTCTTTTTGCTGGCAACAATACATTTACAGTAAATGAAGGAGCTACATTTAAGCTCAATAACAATATACTTGAAAATGAAAAGAAAAATATGCACATCATAGACCTTAATGACAATGCAAATGACAAAGTTAATATTTTAGGAAATATGGAAGTTATAGGCAATAAAGTCTATAACTGTAATGTAGCAACTACGGGTGAACGAATAGTTGCACTCTATAAAGGTGATAAAGCGACTTTAACTTTAGGTAGCGGAAAGATTACAGTTAAAGATAATGCTGCATATAGTGATGAAGGTGTGACACCTGCTGACGATATAACTTATAAAGGCTATCATATGTATCAAGTTCAATCATTCTTGCCTGAAGTAGGAGCCTTATTTAATATGGCTGCAGGTAAGAAATTTAATCCTGAAAATAGAATAGAAGGAATAAGTTTTAGAAATGGTCAAACTGGAAATATAATAAAGTGGACAAGTGATGAGGTAGATGACCCATCTATAATATCTACAGTATTTACTGCGGACACATTCCTCGCTAACTTCACAGTTGGAGTGTCTGGTGACTACGCCGTGCTCATAAGTGATGACAATCACAAACATAAAATATGTGGTATAGCATCAACAGCAACTTGTACTCACACTGAGACAGCTGCTCATACAGATGTGGCAAATTATACAAAGTTAAATGATTCGCTTGCATTTGATACAAAGGTCAATATGATAGCTGGTTTAAGTGCTAGTGAGTCTCCAGCATATTTATTCCTTGAGAATGATTTAACAAGCGATGCATTAACGACTATTAATTTAAAGAGAAATGTATATATCTGCTTAAATGGTTACAACATGACTAACATAAGATTTACTGGTGACGGAAAGAAAATATTTATAACTAATTGTCAAGATACAAAATCTGTTATAACAGAGATATCAAGTTATGAATTTGTACTTAGACTTAATAGTGAGGTATATGGTAAGAAAGTAGCAGGGGAATACAACTTAGGCATTAATGCATATTGTGTAGGATTATCTTATAGTAGCACAAGTACAGAAGCTAAGTTCTACTGTGTTGATGTTGATGGTGCAAATGTTGTTGGAGCTTCAGGTAGAAGTAGATTTTATCTACAAAATGCTGGAACCATAATACTTGAAGATGTAAGGATAAGAGATTTAAATACAGCGAGCCAAGTTACATTTAATCATGAGGGTGCAAATGGCACACTTATATTAAAAAATATTGAGATGAGAAATATCTCATATATGAATATGGGATTTATCAGAGTAAATGGTGCCAATAGATATTTGATATTAAAGGGTTATAATAAAATTCATAGCAACAACATTACTAGCAATTCAGGTAATAGCATGGAACACATGATACATATCAATAATGGTAAGATGACTTTGGAAGAAGGCTCAACGCTTGAGATATGTGATAATGTCATCCCTCGCCATCCTAATAGTAATATGTTTATACTTTCAACTTATACTGCAAGTACAGGTGCTATAGATGCTAGACCAGGTTCCACAATTTACATTCATGATAATGCAATGTACAAGGCCATAAAAGATAATGGCATAATTGGACTTTTTAAAAATAATACTGAACAAAACTTGCTTGGAAATATAAGAATTGAAAACAATAAGTTTTATAATTGTAATAGTAGTAATACTGGCGGAGATTATATAGCAGGTCTTTCTATAGCAAATGGGGTAACTACCAATATAGGTACAGGTTCAATTATTATAAAAGATAACAATGCTTATAGTGATGAAGGAGTAACACCTGCTGGCAACACATATTATGCCCATCATGTATATGGAGTAATGAGTGGTAATGCAGACTTGATATTTACTCAAACAGCGGGTACAAAGTTTAATACTAATTCAAGAATAGAGAACATAGGATTTAAAGGTGCTGTCACAGGAAAAATCTTGAAGTGGACGAGTGATACTGTAGATGTGGCAGAGCTCGGTAAATTTAGTGAATGTTTTACTGCAGACACATATTTTGTAGATGACTATGTGGTAAAGAGAAAAGGCGACTATGTGGTTGTAGCAAGTTTTGATGAGCATGAGCACAAAGTCTGTGGTGTAGCAAGTAATAGTGTATGCTTACATACTGAGATTGCAACACACTCAGAATATTTCTCATACTCAAAGATAGACTCAGCTGCACTTTCAAATGTAGATAACTTTATAAAAATATTTACAGGAACTTCAGACACATCTGGAGAATTGTATGTATACCTTTCAGGAGATATTACAGTAACATCAGTTAAGGCAATAAATCCAACTAGACCAGTAAACTTGTGTCTTAACGGACATATGATGTCAGGATTTAGATTTATAGGTAGCAATAAAGTAACTATTACTAACTGTAAGCCTGAAATGGGTACATTTAAGGAAATACTTGATACAAATATTTGTTTCCAAGCAAATACATATTTATTTGGTATAAATAAGAACTTAAAGATTAATACTTCTCGTATAATGGATATAGGTGGAGGCTATGCAACTACAAATACAGAAGCTATGTTTTATGGAACTATATTTGATGGAACTGGCATGAACACAGGTAGTGCATCATCAAATTCTAAGTTTTTCTTTGATAAAAACAATGCGACTGCAATATTTGAAAATTGTACTTTTACAAATTTTAGAAAACAGGGAAGAATGTTCTGGTTTTCTGGAGGAAATTCCGCTTCAAGGGCTGTATTTAAAAATGTAGATGTGATAAATAATTCCAACACGGACTACCAATTTTTTACATCTCGTGCGGGAATGAATTTTAGTTTTAAAGGAAGAAATAATTTCTTAAATAACTCTATGAATTCGCAATCAGATTCTTATAGAGTATTTGAGTTTACGAATACTGCAGCAACTATTAATATAGAAGATGAAGGTTTATATATAGATAACACGGCAACTTCTGGAAATAAATATAGTGTAATGTTCTTCTCAAATGGTAAACTAACTGTGGCGGAAAGAGCTACATTAAGTATAACAAATAATATTATAGCTACTAAAATGAATAATGGCGTCAATTATATGTGTGAGTTTCAAGGTTCAAATACTGTTATAAAAGGAAATCTTGAAATAACTGGAAATAAGATAAGAAATTGTGGCACAAACAATACAAGTTATATAGCTGCACTTAGGCTTTATAATCCTATCACTATAGGAAGTGGCAAGATTGTTGTTGAAAATAACCGTGCATATAAAGATAGTGCAACCCTTGCTGATGACACAGCTTATCCTGCACAACATATGTATCAAGTACTTGCACAACCAAGTACAAATGCAATCTTTAATATGGCAGATGGTGCAAAACTTAATCCAGAGAGTAAACTTAATGGTATAGCAATTTATTCTGCAGATAGTAGAGGTAAGATTCTTGAGTGGAATGATACTACTTATACGGATGAGGGTGATCATACAAATGTCTTTATACCTGATCCATTCTTAAATGAATATATAGGTGAATGTGTAGAAGATGGATATGCTAGACTTGAGTATAGAGATATACCTGAAGAAAGACACATTCATATGGCATGTGGAAGAGTGCATGGAGTTGCATCTTGCTCGCATACAGAGGCAGCAGAACATACTGAAAATTTAGAGTACCATAAGATAGGCGCAAATGTATTGAAATACAGATTCACAGATCTCATGGCTGCGGCCGATGGTGGAAAGCCAATGTATTTCTGCCTTGATAAGAATTTGTCTGGCTCTGATACGCAAATCACTTTAAACAATGATTTGTATATATGTCTAAGTGGCTTTAGTATGACGGGATACAGATTCTATTCTACAAACGGAAGTACAGTCCACATAACAAATTGTAAACACACTGTTTCAAAGTTAGAGAACACAACAGCAAATAACACTATGCTATTTAGAATATCTACACAGATATATGGAATAGATAAAAATATAGCAGTTAAATCAGGATCTTTAATAGCACATGAGGCAAAGGATGTGGCACTCTATGATGTTCTTTTTGACAATGCTGGAAGAACATCACATACAGGAACAACCATAATGCATACAAGTGTAGCTGGCGCTTCGTTTAATTTTGAAAAGTGCAAGTTTGTGAATTTCGAAACTGGAATGGAAATGATAAAGACTAGTGCAAATAATGTAACTGTAGTTCTTAAGAATACCGAGTTTGAGAAATGTAACAATATGCACTACAGATTTTTCCAATTGTATTATAATACCAGTTCGAGAAATCGCATTATCTTCAAAGGAGAGAATAGTATCCATGACTGTATCTCGACAACTGATTTAGCTAGTTCTGGTGCAGCATTCCACTTTGGATATAGTGATGTAATTGTAGAAGAAGGTGCAAGTTTTAAATATTATAACAACCAATTAAAGACTGGAAATAGAAACTGCATAATGTGGTTTGACAGATCAAACTTTACAATTGAGAAGAATGCTTCTTTTGAAGTATATGATAACTTGGCTTATCAGTGTAAAGTAAATAATGAATTTACAGCAGTATTATGCATAAGTGAAACATCAAATACAATCAATGCGCATGGTAATCTCAAGGTTTCGGGAAATAAGATTGCTAACTGCACATACACAACAGGAACATATCTTGCTGCGGTAGATTTGCGTGGCGGAGTAATCAATATAGGAACAGGAAGTGTAATCATAAAGGATAATACATCAGGAAGTAATGAAGACGGAACAGGTGAAGTAGATGACACAGTGAGATGCCAGCATATGTTTAATCTCTATGCTGCAAATACTAACAATATATTTGTAATAAAAGATGGGTTGAAGATAAATCCAAGTAGCAGAATAGATGCGACATTCTATGATACAAAGGATGGAAGAATAGTAAAGTGGGACGATACAGTAACAGATGATTTGAATGCTTATAAATATATGTTTACCACAGATACTTATGGCGATGAAGAGGGTATGGAAGTTCTCTTAAAAGATGGATATGTAGTAGTTGCATCAAGAGACAATGAGCACTGGCATAAGATTTGTGGAGTTGCAACTGATAGTACTTGTACTCATACACTTGCAGCGGCACACACAGATTATCATCAATATACAAGAATACATAAAGCTACAACAGAGACTGAATTCATAAATCTTATTCAAGGAGCATCAGCTACAGAAGAACCTAAGTATTTATTTTTAAAGAGTAACTTTACGATAACTGGTGGCAAAGCTATAGAACTTAAGAGAAATGTATATCTATGTCTTAATGGTTATTCTATAACAAATGCTAAGTTTACTGGCAATGGAAAAAAGATTTACATATGTAATTGTAAAGAGGGCGTAGTGTCAACCATCGCATCAAATCAAGACACCAATATATTTGCAAGAACAGGAATTGAAGTCTATGGAATTAATAAAAATATAACTATAAGTAGCGGAAGAGTTATAGATGTGACAGACACTTACAATAACCCTACTCCTGTATTCTATGATATAAATATGACAGGCAAGGATTCACCAAACCCAACATCAAATGTATTTGAATTTGTTAAAGCAGGTGCAAATATTTCGTTTGAAAAAGTTAATATGGATAACTATAAGTCTGGAAATAAGTTCTTCAATGCGCAGGCCAATAATATTAATCTCTATTTGAAAGATGTTAGTATTAGAAATGTGGCAGGAATTAAAGATAGATTCTGGATGACATGGTTAAATGCCAGCACAAGAAATTATTGGCACTTTTATGGAAATGTAACTATTGATAATGTAAACATAACACCTAGTGCAGATATTAACTTCTTAGATTGGTCTGGCGGTACATTCTATATATACGACAAGGCTACACTCAGCTTTATTAATTGTAAGACTACTAGAACCATTCAATTTTTGCGACTTGGAAGAAATGGAAAACTCAATATCAATGAGGGCGGAGCATTAATAATAGACAACAACACTTTAAATTATGTTAATAATCAGAGTAAAGCAATCTTAGCTCTTACAAATGATTCTGGTACAGAGTTAAATGCACTAGGAAACTTACAGATTACAAACAATAAATATGTAAACTGTGCGGCTATAGCTGCAGGTGGAAATCCAACTGGATTAAGAATATTTAGTACAGGTAAGACTATGAAAGTCGGTTCTGGTTGGATGAAAATATATGGCAATAAAGCCTATAAGGATAGTTCAGCCACAGAACCTATAGACGATATTGCAAATCCACTACATCATTTCTTTGAAGTATACTCTGAAAATAAAAATGTTCCTATAGTTCAGCAAGCAGGAACTAAGTTCAATGCTGCAGAGAGTAGAGTAGAGAATTTTGCGTTCTCGACTGTAGACTATACCGGAAAAATAATGAAGTGGACAAGCAACGAAGTAGATGATAGTTATATTGGAAGATTTAAAGATGTATTTAAACCTGATGCATATTGGGACGATGAACTTGAGACTATGGAAGGCGAAGGATATGGCATCATAAAATATGGTGAGCCAAAACATAGACATAAACTCTGTGGTGTCTCTACAACCTCAGTTTGTCTTCATAATAATATTGTAAGTCACACTGAAGAGATGAAGTATCGTAAGATTTCAAATATGTACACTTCAAAAGCTGAAGTGAAGTCACTTCTTCAGACTGGAGGTGCATTTGTTCTTACATATGACCTTGACACAAAGAGTCTTACTGGTACGGGAAATCAATATGTAGAAGTTACACCAGCTACAGACTTATACATTTGCTTGAATGGACATTCACTTAATGGATTTATATTCCTTGGTGGTGCTAATAGAAATGTCTACATAACAAATTGCAAAACAACTACTGCAACTTTATCAAATGACATAAATGCTTGGGCTATGTTCAAAAACCTAAGTGGAGAAATTTATGGTATAAATAAGAATATACTTGTAAAACAAGACAAACTTGCATATATAAGTGGTGCTGACAATCAAAATATCAGATTATATAGCTCTACATATACAATAGGAACAGGTGAGGCACATACAGATCCATATATATACTTATTTAGAACATCAAATCAAACTTCGTTTATAGAAGACTGTGATTTTAGTGGTATGAAGAGTAGCTATCTTTTGAAGAATGAGACGGCAAGGAATTATGTATTTAAGAATAACACATACAGTGATATGACTTTGGGTAAAGGATTTATGGACTTCGATGGTGGAGCAACCAACACCAAATTCATAGGAATAAACAAGATAGAAAAAATCAAATATGCTAATTCTGCATCATCATACTTTATAAGATTTGCATCTTATGCAGCAAATGATGTGAAAATAGATGGTGACTTTAGCATAACGAATTCAGAATCATTCTTAAACACTAATCATTTTATGGATATAGCAGGCGGACATTTTGGTATAGAGGAAGGAGCAAGTGTTGAAATTACAAATAACACACTTTATAACACTGCTATAGCTGGTAGGGCACTTCTCTATATTGGTTCAAATGCGCACATGTATCTGCATGGATCTTTAAATATAAGTGAGAATAAGTTCATGGGAACCAGAAAGAGTCACTCTGACGTAGGACTTTGGTATGCAAATAAGACAGAGCCTATAGAGATAAGTTCTAGAAGTATAGTTATAAAAAATAATAGTACTTCAAATGCAAAGGCAAATGTAAGAAATCTCTATTCTTACTATGGTGGAAGTGGTGCTGGTGATGGTGTATTTGTTCAGAAAGCTGGAACATTATTTGATGCCAAGAATTCTCGTATAGATTCTGTGGCTATAAATAGTGAAGACTACACAGGTGTTGTTTATCCATATTGGGAAAGAGCAAAAGTTAAAGATTTTGATGATGTATATTTTAGTGAGATATTTAAGGCTGATACTTATGGTGCAAGAAAAGGACTTTTAACAATAAGGGATGGTCTTGAAATAATCATAACATTTGGTGATCACTTCCATAAACTTTGCGGAACACTTGCAACAGAGTCTTGCACACATACAAGCACTACAAATCACGGCATAGGAGTTACTCCTGATATTATGCATACATATACAGCACTTCGTTGGACTGATATGGATAATCTTAGAGAAAAACTTTCACTTGGCGGTGACTATTTCTTAATTAGAAAAATAAAGTTTGACACTCCTACAGTTATTGATTTACAAGAAGATTTGTATCTATGTCTTACAGGCTTATATATTGAAAATGCTATCTTTACAAGTAGCGCAGGAAAGAAAGCATATTTTACTACTTGTATAGAGCAGATAGAGGAATCTGAAGAGGAAGAGGAAGAAGAGCCTGAGTATGATGGTAGTGGTCACGCGGTAACTCCTACAGGTGGTACTGGAAGCAAGAGAAATGATAGGCATGAGGTTGCATTCGTAGCTACAGCATCAAGTGCTGGCGCGTTGTTTAACTGTGGAGTTGAACTCTATAGTCCATACAATATATTAAAAGTATATGCAAATAAACTCTATGAGTCATCAGGTGGTAATGGTACATCAATATTTAGCGGAGTAATATTCCAAAATGATTATAAGACTGCAAGTGGTGGAAATTACATAGAGATTAATGGAGAAGAAGAATTATTATTTGATAGTGTTGAAATATCTACAATGTCAAATGTAGAAAGTATAGTAAAAGCTGATAATTCAACATTGACTCTGACTGGTGACACTAATATTTTTGGCAATGAACTAGTTAAATTCTTTGATGTGAAGAGCATAGATCAGAAGAGCGGATCAGTGAAATTATACGAAAATTTAATAAGAAGAGAGGCTGGAGAGCAAAATCTAATTAACGTGACAGGTGAATCACATCTTTTAGGATTATTTGAAGCTATCGATAATAAGATAATAAGTGCAGATGATAGTAATAATTCAGGTTTAATTGCTATATTTAATATTGCATCACCGGGATTTATACATTTGGGGAATAGTAAATTATATATGGATGGAAATACTGTGTATAGCGATGATGGTAATACACTTACTGATTTGGAAGCAAATCAATGTCATTATCTATATGGTTTTTATTCAAATAGTTTTGATGGAATGTTTATACAAGATCCAAGTACAAGGATTGATAGTACATCAAAAGTAACTGTGTCATTTGCTAGCCCAGATTACCATGGAATTGTAATGAAATCATGGCAATCAGGAGATATATATGACTCTGTATTCAAAGCTGATCACAACATAGATGGTGACACTGGTTTTGATAGAGTAAGGATGAATATTGCCCTTGAAGGTTCAAATGTAATTTTGGACGATAGAATAAGAATATATTTCAAAGAAGGAAAATTAGAAAATAAGAAGGAAGGATATAGCAACATATCTATAACTCACATTGTAAAGTGGGGAGAACCATATCAATTGGAGAGAGTATTCACATGGGGTAGCAGAGAGTTAACTTCCTATGTAGATGAAAGAGGTGTTCGCTATCGTCTAGGCATGTATCCAAAAGGCTTGATATTAGATAGAGGAAGTATAACTTTAACTGCACAGTGGTATAAAGAAAACTCAAAACATGAAATAATATATACAGACACTAAAAAAGATGAAGTAACTATAAAACGTGATGCAGTAATAGTTGGTGGACAGTGGGTTTATGATAATGTAAATGGAAAGTGGATGTATTATTTTAATTCATATGTAACAAACAATGTTATAGATAATTTATTCCCAAATGGTGATTCGGGAATTCATGTAGGCACATCATTAACAGATAGCAGAAGATATCTCAAAAATGGAATATACCAGATATACTACAATGGTCAAGCATACTTCTTTAGGTTTGATGAAAAAGGGCATATGGTAACTGGGATTAGTGAAGCAAATGGAAACCAATACTATTTTAATGAGAGAGGAGTACTAGAAGGCACTATGCAACTCAACCCTATAGTGCTTGGAAGTAAAAAAATAGTATTTGATGTATATGGTAGAGCTGTTAGAGAGATAAATGAAAAAACCGGTGAAGTTACAATTTTAAAATCAACTTATCAAAAAATGGTCGGAATGGAAGATTATTATGAACCAATACCATCATTAGTGGGATGGAGATAAATAGGTATTTATTGATATGAAAAGTAAAATATTAAAACAAGTATTATATTGGATTTTAACTGCCACATTAGTTGCAACTATATTTTCTTGTAGCAAGAAGAAAAATACTGAGCAGGCTCTTAAATCTACTCAAGAGTTATATAACCTTGAAGAAAATATTGATCAAAGAAAAGTTGCTGTAGTGTATTTTTCTGTAAATGATGATACAAAAGCTGTGGCAGAGAAATTTAAGGAAGCACTTGATGCTGATTTAATTGAATTGGTTCCGAAAGTTGCTTACACAGAGGAAGATCTTGATTATAATAATCCTGATTCAAGAGTGAAACTTGAAGACGAATTCAATCCATTTGGTGAAGAGAATGTACTGCCAGAAGATGATTACACACCAGAGGAAGATTTGATATATTTAAATGCTACAAGAAGTCAGGTTGTAAAGAAAAAATCAATTACAGAACTTCCAGAGATTGAGAAAATTAACACAGATGGTTATCAAATTATAGTTTTAGGTTTTCCTGTGTGGTATGAAAATGCTCCAAAGGTGATGTATACTTTCATGAAAGACTTAAAGAATAAAATAGTCATACCATTTTGCACGGGTGGAGAGATGCAAATGATCGATCAATATCTCACTAATTTTACTGACACTAGTGTGCGGGTGATGAGTGGAAAAAGATTTGATAAAGATGTAAGCGTTGAGGAAATAAAGAAGTGGGTGACTAATTTAAGTGCTGATTTTGATGTGAAGTAAATAGCTATAATAAAATGCTTGCAATTGCTTCAAGTTTTATGTATAATAGCAAGGTGCTGCTGGTGTGGCGGAACTGGTAGACGCCCAGGACTTAAAATCCTGTGGATGGTGACATCCGTGCCGGTTCGATTCCGGCCACCAGCACATATTGGCCTATGCCTATAGAAAGAGCCTATTTTAGGGCTCTTTTTTAGTTCAATTTTTATTAAAAATCTATTAAGATTTGAAAAAAGTTATCATTTTAGTTGAAAAACATGGCTTGTTTTTGTATAATATTGAAAATGGGTTTTTGCACCCATTTGTTACTTTTTGCGTGAGAAACGCAACATGTTTTGTTTGAATAAAAAATTTTTTTAAGAGGTTCGGTTTATGTTGAGTCAAAAAATGAAAAAAGTCATCAGCATCGTACTCATTGTTTGCATGACTTTTTGTAGCAGTGGATTCTCAGTCCTTGCAGCAAGCGTTGACGATGTAGTCAACGAAAGTTTGGTTGAGTCAAGTCAAAAGGAAACACCAAACTATTATCTTGAGTACAAAGAGTATCACGAGGAGAAAGTTTTGATCAAGAAAGAAAATGATGAAGACGAAACTTCGAGTGAAGAAAAAAATGAAGAAGAGGAGACTACGACGAAGTTAAAAGAAGAAAAAACTTCTGATGGTGATGCCGAAGGTGTCGCTCCAACTTCTGGTGAAGAAGAAGAAGAGAGTGATGATGGTTATCAAGAAGAACCAGAAGATGATAAGGAAGAAACTTCTGAAGAACAAACGTCGGAGAAAGAAGAGGAGTCAGAGTCAGTAGAGACAAGTGAAGAGGAAACTACTGAAAAGATTTATGATGAGGAAACTTCTAAAGATACTTCTGAAGAAACTTCTGAAAAAGAAACAAGTGAGTCAGAGGAAACTTCTGTAGCCGAAACATCAGAGACAGAAGAGTCTACTACTATAGAAGAAACTTCTGAAACATCAGAGACAGTAGAGACAGTAGAGACAGAGACAACTGTTGCAGAGACAAGTGAGACAGAAGAGACTACTGAGACAGAAGAGACAACTGTAGAAGAAAGTGAAACAAGTAGTGATGAAAATGAGACAACTGAGAAGTCTCAAGAGAATTTAATTGATGAAACAATCGAAACCAATGTTGATAATATAGATGATGTAAAAGTAAATAGTGAAATAGAATTTGTAGAAGCTACTAAAACTGAGATTGAAAAAGAGATAAAAGTAATTAAGAAATATATTATAGCTACAAGATCAATACCTGAGGACAGCGTATGGAAGTTAAAAGAGATTTTGGCAAATGAGTCAAGTGCATCATTTAGACAAATCCCTTCTATAGAAGAAATAAAGGATAAATACCTTGCGAAAGAAGTTAAAGTTCTTCTTGAGAACCAATATGGTGATCAAAAAGTTGTAACTGTGCCTGCAAAATGGAATGTAGAGATATTGTCAAAGGTATATCGTCCAGAGTATGTGCCTGATAATAAGGATTACAAATCAGACGAAAATGGAAATGTAGAAGTTATAGATAAAGATAATGATACTAAAGAGGAATTGACTGAAGAAACTAGTGATACTGAAATAGAAGTGAAGGGCAGCGATGAAAATGTTGCTGTAGTTGACGATGCAACATTGGTAAGTGAGGAAGTTAAGACTGTAGAGACTATTGAGGAGACAGCAGAAGAGACAGTAACTGAGGTAGCAGCTGAGACAAGTGAGACAGTAGCTGGCTTCACTGATACAGATGAAGAAGAAAAAACAGAAGTTGAAGATAAGACTAATGAAGAAGGTGACAATGAGGGCGACAATGTAAGCGACAACACTGGAAACAATGAAGGTGAGACTGAAGTAAAAGTTACAGGAGACGAGTTTGATTCAAAGATAGATGATGTAGAAGTTGTCTATGAGTATGAAGAGTTGACTGATGATAAACCTATAACTCCAGATGATGATGAGTTAGATAAGACAGACTTGCTTAAAGGCAATGCAAAGAACGGAGTAGTAAATAAGGAAAGTGCTGCAGAAGAAGGTGTAGCTGCACTTGACCTTGGAGAGCTTGCAGCAGAACTTGGAAAACTTTTGGGTGGCGGCATAGAGATAGAAGGGGATAAGAGCTTTGGACTACCACTTCTTGGCGCTACTGGTCATAACCACTGGGTATGTGGAAGAGCAAATTGTAGTGATACTGTAGCATACCACTTCAATGAGCAAATGAACACTGAGCACCCAGTTAAAGATTCAAAAACTTATCAAGCAGTAAATAGTTATGCAGACTTTAAAAACTATATAGCAAGTGGAGCATCTGAGTATAGCTATTTATATCTTACTACAAATATAACTGTCACAGAGATGATAAATGTTACAAAACCTTTATTCCTTTGCTTGAATGACTATAAGTTATCATTTACAGCTTCTGGACAGATATGCACATATTACAATGAAGATGATCCAACTGCAGAGACTCTCGGAACTTGGCCATATGCTATATGTATATGTGGATGTAGAGACGAAAGAAAAGAGACAGACACTACTTCTGAGACAGGTGCCGACGGCTACTGCGGATATATGGATGGATTAAATGATGGAAGAACAGCCCCAGCTATATTCTATACAAAAGCAAAGGGTGTTTACTTCTATGGACTTGGAAATAAAGATAAAGTAGATAAGAATAGTTCTTATGTAGAGAATGAGACAAGATTAAAAGTTAAGAATTTCATAGCTACAAATACTATTACAACTTATGTGCCAAGAAGGGCTCAAAAGTATACAACTTATAGAAACGGAGTATTGTCAACAAAGTATTATAGCTATCCAAATAACTACTTATATAACACAAATATAGGAGTTAAAGACAATTATAATGATTATTCATCATCATTCCTTACTATGTCTATCAATGACGTAGATCAAGCTGCTACTCAGACAACAAGAAGAGCATTCTTCTATGCTCTTGATGTAGAGGGAGTATCATCAAATGATGGTGGATTTGCAAATCTCTATTATGTAAACTCTGTTGCTGTAGAGCATTGTAAATTTGCTACAGTATCTGCATTTAGAGGCGGTATCATATCAGCTGATTATGATGTACGTAGATTCTCTACTGCAGAAGGTACTTCAATCATGAACGACTATATCAATATAGGTCACAGCAAGATTGAAAACTGTGGACTTGGAGCTACATTTAAATATAGTGCGACAGAATATGGTAGAACAGACAACGAGACATGGGGATCAGAAGGAAGATATAAAAATGGTACAAGAGCCGCAAGACCTGATACAAGTATCGATTATGGCGATGACGTAATATATAGACCAGATAAAAATGGTTTATTCCTGCTTGAAAATTATGATGGTGGTTCAACAGAAGAGCAATATCGTATCATAAAAGGAAATATATTTACTAAGAACTTAATAGGAAACCTTGGTTCTGCACAGGCTTATGCAATTTATCTTACTCTCGACTCAGTAGGTGCAAACAACACTAATATCATAGGCAATACATTTGGTGGTTCAAATGAAAATGCAAATAATGGTGGAGCACTTTACATAGAGAACTTATACAATGAGAGAAATGGCAGGAAGCCTTCTGACAAGAGTGAAGGAACTTTCTATTTTGACAATAATATAGTTACTCATAATATATTAGCTAATTCAACTTATACAACTTCTAATAAACCAAATATACTTGGTGTTCTTGATTTTGAAAATATAGGAACAGTGCTTATAAACTCAAAGGTAGATGTGGTTTCTCAACAATCTATAAAGAATTGTTATGGTATAGGAACAGGTGCTTTAAAGATTTCTGGAGTAAATATCGTATACATATATAAGACACTTTTCCAAGACAACAATTCTACTACACTTAGCGTAGGCAAGGGTGGACATGTGTACTTAAGCACTTGCTCTACAGTATATGTAGGAAATCTAAGTACAAATCAAAGTGCTAAAGTTAAATTCAATAGAACAGATGCTTTACCTGGTACAAATATCACAGATGGTGGTGGTATCTATGCTTATGATGTCACAACACTCAATATATCTGATGTTACATTTGAAAATATGCTTGCATTAGAAAATGGTGCAGCAGTATATGCTAAAGGTGAAAATAGAGATACTACAGTTAATGTATATGGTTCTACATTTAATAATGGTGAAATTACAGGTAGCGGCACTGCATTCTTAACTGATGATACCAAAGGTTATGCAGCAGGTATATATTATGCGGGAGATGATGCTAAGAAGTATAATCATATGTTCTATACTTCATTCTACCTCACTACATCTGCTACAAACAAATTTAATGAAAACAAATCTTTGAAGAGTGGCGAAGCTATATATCTTAAGAATATAACAAAGAACTCTTCTGTAAAATATTTAGAAGTTCTTTCGACAAAAGATCATTTTGCTGTAACTGATGAAGCCTTAAAGAATATTTTTGCATATATTGATTCTACTGCAAAACTTACTATGACAAACACTAAGTTTGCAAACTTGGATGTAGGAGCAACTTCTATTTCAAAGAATTATTCTGTAATGTATGTAGATAATTCTGTGGTAGAACTTGATGCAGGATTTACTATTAGCACAAGTAGTAACCCTATAAGACTTAAGAAAGCAACACTTTCTATGGCTTCTTATGACTTTAGAAACCACATGGTAGAAGGACTTGCAAGTGGTATACCTGCATCTGAAGATATACTCATATATGGAAATGAAGATGATTATGTAATCGGTGTAGATGCAAGCGAGACAAGTACTATATTCTTAAAACAAGGTATGATTTATAACAACACTGGACTTACAGGTGAAAATAGATTTGGATATGATGTAACTTCTGCAGATATATATCATGATGGTATGATGGGATATATCGTAGAAGATACATCAAATATAAAACAGTCAAATATCTATATAGGTGGAAACTTACATGTAAAGAATAACTTGAGAGCAACTGATCCAAGAGGTTCAAACATGCCTCTTGAGATAGTTCCTGATGGACAGAGATTTGATGACCCACATTATAGACATTTCAATGTGCTTATAAGTGATATAGCAACAGACAGCTTTATAGAAGATACAGAGATGACAAAACTCAAAGATGGTGTAGAAGATGTTCGTATTGGTAGAAATGCAAAAGTGTATTTCTCACCTATAAACACAGAGGCAGATTCAACTATAGAAGGTAGAGCGAAAGTGTCTCCTATGTTTAAGATGCAAAATGAAGACAAGGACTATATAAGATTTAACAATAGATTCATCCAAGGTTATGAAAATGGTACAGGCGGTGCCGTATCATCAGCTATGTTCTTCTTGGATTCATTTGGTGTAAATGTAAAGAATGCAGGTGGAGGAGACGTATACGATAACCGTGTAGTATTCTTTGACCAAGGTGGTTCAGAAACTGATCCGGAAAGAATATACATAAAAGATACTGCACAACTTATAGAATTTAGCTTTGAAATGGTATTTGATACTGCAGACCATGGCGGAGAATGGGTACAAGCAATTGATAGTCAAAGAGTAAGTATAGGCAGCCAAGTTATAAGACCTATTAAAGATTACTCTATAGCAGATGACACAAGTGCTACTATATATACAAATACAAAGCACTATAAAGTCATAGATATCATAGGTAACCAAGACTTTGATGGCACAAATGAAAAACTTAGATTCCATTCTTGGGACTGGAAAACTGAAGTTAAAAATACTGGTGCAGGCTGGTCACCTCAACTTATCTGTATCTACGCAGTAACTAACCACGAACATAAAGCTTGTGGTACTGCAAATGATTATGATTGTAACCACTTAGGTGTAAACAATACAAATGCACATGCTGAGTTTGGTGGTGATGTAAGCGGCGATCAAAAAGCAAAAACTTGTATAGATGTAAGAATTCCAGAGCAACTTTACTATGCAGCAGAGCATCCAGAGTATATGTATGTACTAGGTGCAGATATTGAAATAACAGATACACTTAGAGGTCTTGACACAAATAATATTTTAAATGACAAGGATCATCCTATAAAAGGACTTAAACTTTGCTTAAATGGTCATAAGATTACTGTAAAGAGTAAGAGAGATTTCTTTGCTCTTTATGGTGATTGTGTAATAACTGATTGCCAAGAAGATCATGGAACTATAGAGTATGCAACTCCATCAGAAGTAACAAGTGGTTCATTATTCACTTTAGTTGCAACAAATTCTTCAATCAATAGTTTCGGTCTCTATGGAAAGAGAGACAAAGAGATTGAATTCAAGAATGTTGCTATAAATAATACTGATCAAGCATTTGTTAAAGGTTTTAAAGATTTAGATGAGTTACATCTTGAGTATGTATCATTTAGAGATAATGATCTAAAGTCAAGCTTATTTGAGACAAAGGGAAGTACTATGCTTGACCATGTGAAGGTATGGTACAACACATTTGATTGCGAGGGTAAATCTATAATTAGCATGCAAGAGCCAAATACTAGCAATGATACATATAATCACGGAGATTATATGTTGAGATCAGGTATTTATAGAGAAAATGTATTAAATTCAAAAGATTCTTCAATCATAGATATAAAGGCTAAAGATAGTAATTCCACTATATTGTTAGAGAATGATGAAAATATCTCGACTGATGATGCAAAAATTAGAGTTGGTGCTAATGACATATCAAATAGAGCAGTATTTGCTATAGGTCATGATGAAGTATCAAAGGCACTCTTTACTGTAAGAGGACTTGATTGTTGGGACAATGAGATTAATACTGGCATAAGTGGTATAGATGAGTATAAAGGCGGAGTTCTTTATCTTAAAAATATTTACGGAAATAGTGAAACTGGAAGTTACTCTATCAATAACTGTGAATTCCAATACTGCGGTATTGATACAGTAGTACCTTCAGAGGAATCACTCAAGGATCTTGATTACACTCGTGCCACAGGTACTTATAAGATGCGCGGTGGAGCTATATATATAGAAGGAACTACTGCAGGTGCGCTAGTAAATCAGATTAATCAATTAACAATAAATGATTGTAAGTTCCATAATAATGTTGCCTATGAAGGTGGTGCAATCTACCTTAAAAACTCAAGAGGAATTATATTAAGTGGTGATAGCACAGAGGCATATAAAAACTATGCATATGAAGGCTCAGTGCTTTATGTTGATGATAGTGATGCTTCTATAAGTGGAAAAACTTCAGTAGACATACATTATTTGCAAGGACAAGAAATGTACTACAATGGTATTGTATTTAAAAATAATGATTGGGACATTGCAGATAGTGTTTCTGATGATATAAAGAGTAAGAGTATGATTTACTTTACATCAATAGGTACTGATGATGAAGGTAAACCAGTAACTCTCAACATAGAAAGCCCATTGGTACAATATAATTATGCAAGTGATGGATTATATAAACTCGGAAAATGTGACTACACTAACTTACTTAAGTTCTCTGGAGAAGATGCTAATGGATACATTCGTTACAATGGTTTATATACGGGAGAATCTCGTGGTGAAGCACCAACAGAGCACTATGGTGGACCAGTTCTTGCCTTTGCTGATGATGCACAGGTAGAACTTTTCGAGAGCGCAGAGGGAAGACAACTTAATATAGATGTTAATGATGTAGGAAACAAGAGTGCTGTAGTAAAAGCTGATACAGCATCTGCATCAATAGCTTTGTTTGGTAAATTTACTATAAGAGATAATTTCCAAAAACTTAGTAGCACAGATTTTAGTGAGTTGAGACAGGCAAATGTACAAGTATCACCTGGTATGACATTTGTAGCAGATGATTCGCTTGATTCAGCTAACACATATGTTTACTTTAATACTTTGGTTTCTGATAAAGAAATGCCAATTATAAGATGGAACTTTAACCTTGATTGTTCTAGCAATCCATCTATAGAGCATTTCTATGCAGATAATAAAGCACCTGTTACAACTGGCCATGATTATTATGAGACAGAGGCTATATCAGGTACTCAGTTACATATTAAAAATGCAACAGATACAAGCTATGCGATTTATAAAGGAAATAATTCAGGACTTTATGTTGGAAATATTGCAAACTTTGCTAAGCCAATCTATGCTGTAGGTAACTACCTCATCTTTAATGGTACTGATTCTGAAAAGGAAGAGGTAAAGAAAAATTCTCTAGCACTCTATGGGCAAAAAGGTGCAGAGATACAATTTGATCAATATACTTTAGCAGACCTTGGGTCAAGAGACAATAGAACTAAAGTGTTTAACGGATTTGAGAAGTGGGGTGCTCCTCCATCTGGCACAACTTGGGAAGCTAGAGATGGCTATAAGAATTATGTCGGTAAGACATACACTGGTGAATATAAAACTTGGGGATTCATCGACAATACTGATGACTTTGTAACAAATACTTATAAAGTTGGAACTGATAGTGAATTAGAACACCTTGACTATACTTGGTACACAACACATACAGGTCATACAAATTATGTCAGCGCACATGGTGCATTTGACACATATTGGATAGTAGCTTATGATGAGAGTTTCTTACACAGCACTTATCCATCATCGTATGGTTTAAGCGACTTGAATGAACCAGGTGTAACATCAGTCGATATAGTACTTACTGATAAGAGAACAATTGAACTTAAAAAAGCAATAACAAATACAGAAGGCATGAATATTTGCCTTAATAGTAATGTAATATATGCTCCAGAAAATGACAACTTGGTAAGACTTGAAAGTGCAGAAGGAGACAATATTGATACAGGTACTTCTAAGGTGTTGGCACTTATGAATTGTCAAACATCTGGTGGAGTTCAAGGATTTAGTGGTGAAACTCATAATCCTCTCTTCAATTTGATAGGTGGTTCTGAGATAGCTCCATCAAATGAAGCAACTCTTTACCTTGAAAATTTGGAAGTTGGACGTATCAATTATACTGGAGATGAAGATGGCTCTATAGTAAAAGCATCTTATTCAAATGTTCATTTTATAAATACAACTATTGATGGAGCAACATCAACTTTTAATGCTAAGACTCCTATCATGCTTGGGAATTCTAATGTAGCAGTAAGAGGATTTGATTCAACTTCTGGTGGACTTATAGTCAAGAATGTAGGTGATAGTAGCGTTCCTGATATTGGAGCAAATGGTTTCTTCTATATGTATGGTAGTGAGACCTTCTATAATCAAGAAACATCAAGACAAGAGATTAGAAATAAGTTCCTTGGAGATGTAAGAATTCAAAATGTATTAAATAATAAATTTGTTTCTGATAAGGCATTCTTTAATCTTGAAGATGTATATGGAGCAAGTGACGGCGCAGTAAATGTGTA
The DNA here is from genome assembly GCA_017449075.1 of Lachnospiraceae bacterium. Taxonomy (GTDB): domain Bacteria; phylum Bacillota; class Clostridia; order Lachnospirales; family Lachnospiraceae; genus UBA3633. Next base: position 32,695 of record JAFSKG010000008.1, on the reverse strand, counting down.
TGTGGGATTTGATGGTGTGACTGATGATATACCTTCTGTAAGTAACCAAAAGGATAAGGCAAAAGGTGGTCTCTTCTATTTGTCATTCCCACATGATGATGGCACAACAGAAAGGACATTTAATTTAAATAGAATAGATAATTATATAATAAAATCTGAAACACAAGGCTATGGTTCATTTGTATATGTAGAAGATTTTAAGAGTAATTTAAAAGATGGCTACTTTAACCTTAATGTCAAAGGTAGAATGTTAACAACAAAGGCTAAGTATGATGGAGGTGCATTCTACTTTAATACTACTGGCGAATATGATGCAAGACTTAATTTAAATATAGATTTTGGTACTGATGATGCAGGAGGAAATGTTTCAGAAACTGGAAGCGGTGGATTTGTATATATCAACCAAGAGAATTGGAATGAGAGTTACAAGAGGAAGAATAAATTAAGTATACGTACATCAAGTCATGATGGACAATTGTATATTCTTACTGGTTCAGCAGGAAAGAATGGTGGAGTATTCTACATAACCGATACTATTTTTGATGCAACTGGTGGAATTATTTATGCTGCTACTTTAAATCCAATTACTGCAGGAGAAGAAGGTGGCTTCTTATGGCAAAAGAGATCTATTACAACATTCAAATATTTGCAAATCAAATATGCTAAATCAACAGGAGCAGGTGCCGCTATCTATGTAGATGGAAGTGACGGAGTGATTGGAGATACTACAGATCAATTGACACAGAAACACGACTCTATTACTCTTGATGGTGTTAACATTATTAAAGAAAATAAATCTACTAATAATAAAGGTATAGTAGTTATAGGAACATACTCAGATTTTTTCCTTGGCGGAAATGTTAAGATGTGGGATGGCGAAAACTATGACAGCCACACAGATGACACAGAAGTTCTCTATGTTCGTGGAGAAGGTCTTGATGCAGAGACTTTGTCTAATTATGGTGTGAGAAGAGAAGTTCTTAGCAATTTCGTGCCTACAGATGATTTGACATCTATTAATTCTTATATTTACGGAAAAGTAGAGAGAATGGATAAAATCCTCTTTAGTGGATGGAATGTAACTACTCATCCTAATTATAAGAACACTATAGCTCCTTCATCAAAATTCTATGAGGGCGATACTAGTAAAGAAATGAATGTATATGATTCAGGTGCTGCAGCACATGCAAATATACATATAGGATATACTGATGCTAAGATAAGATTTATAACTACAGTCGATGGCGATTCGTCTATAGTTAAGACATTTAGAGACGATGTCGGTGTTAGTATGGGTTCTACAAAGTTATTGACTGTAACATATGATGACCTTAAGAGCCAAGCAATTACTGCAAGTGGTAAGCCTGAATCTGAATTCTTAGGCTTTGTAGCATATCAGAGTAACTCACAAGGAACAGTAAAAGAGATAAGGAATTATGTTCCTGATGATCCTACAGACCCAAATCCACAGGCATTCCTATATGTTGCAAACCCAGAAAATTATGTAATAGCTGTATGGAAAGACACAACAGGAGCAGCAGATATAACATTTGCTGATGGAACTTATTCTGCTGAGACAGGATTAATACATACAAATCCAACTACTTGGGTAAAGGCAGAATTTATAGAGCAATTATACTTTGATGATAGCTCATTGTCACTTGGATATAAGTTAGAGCAAGATTTATATGATGGCTGGACAGTTATAGATAGTGGCGATAACACAAGTGGTTATACTGTAAAAGCAAGTGGTTCTATAGCTGAACCTATTACAAATGCTACAGAATATATTTACATGGATGAGTATGACATTTATAAGCAATGGGATACTCCATTCTATGAGAATACAGCAGGTACTATAGGATTCTTTAACCATGAAACAATGGATTCACTAATCAAAACAGATGTTACTGAAGATTATGAAGTGATGACACAAGACTTTATAAAGGCTAAAAATGCTGAGTTTATCGGTAACATTCAAGTAGAGAATTTAGTTTCAGATTTTGTAGATTCTGCAGTTGTTAATACTTCAGAGTCTGATGGTGGATTCTATGTACTTGGAGATGTCAAGTTTGTAAATAACAGTAACTTGAGATTAAAACCGGGTAAAAATGGTTCAACATATATAATTGATGCAACATTTGATGAGAATAAAAACCCAATTCAAGTCGGAGCATATAACAATGCGTTGATTTATTTTGCTAGCCCTGATCCAATGAATCCAAATATTGGTACAGCTTTAATTAAGAGAACTACATTTGAAACCAATATGTTAAATACTATTATAGAGTTGGGTGGCGATTACAATAATACTATTTCAGAGGGCATTCTTACAATTGAGTCATCATTATTTACAGAAAACCATGTTTATGAGACAGCTACAGATAGTGCCATGATAAAGATTTTGAATAGCAACACTAATCTTGAGCAAATTGTAAATATTAAAGATACAAGATTTGTAAACAATAATGATGACGCTAGAGAGACTTGGGAGACATATTATCATTCTATAATAAAGTCTTATGGACATGCAGTTTACTTAGATGGCGTAACTATAAAAGATAATAAAGTTCAAGAATACATCTTATCACAGTACAAAGCTGATGGTCTTGCTATGATGAGATATATGCTCATGAATACAGTGATCGAGAACAACGAACTTACTTATAGTACTACAACTAAAGACTTCGCAAAAGGTATAGTTCTCTATCAAGATTATGCTGATCAAGGACTGATGGGAGTAAATGCAAGATCTATTAACTTGATTGGTTCTACAAGTATCACTGGCAATAAGACAAATGCCGCAGTATATAACAAAGATGTAATAGGCTCAGGCAAGTCAATGGGCTATGCTTTTGGTGGACTTGTCAACATAACAGGAAATACAGATAGGGATAACCAAGAAGTGAACTTTGTTGTTAAAGATTCACATCAAGGTGATGACTATGATGATGCACATACAGTTACATTTGTAAAGACAGGTAGTGATTATTTTGATATAGCAGGTTATATTTCATCTAGATCAACTATCGGTGTAAGTGTAGATGCTAATTGGGTAAGTACAGATGTAGCTAAGTATATAGCATACAACTCTTGGACATTTGACGAAAGACCAATTGGAGCTACATTCCAGATGTTTGAGTCTGATCACAATGATTATATAGTTGCTAAGAGCGGAAGCAGTATAGTGCTCATGAAAAAATCAGAGACAGATAAATATATAACTACTATGTTTGAGCCTTACGATGACAGTGTAAGTATAAGACCACAGTATATCATGTATGGTATAGACACTGTAGCTGATGAACCTATGAGCCCAGTAAGTAGCATAGACCCAAGTGCAGTATTTGATCACTGGTGTCAAGATAAGAACTTGATAAGCCCATATTTATTTAATGATAGTGGAACTCCAGTTGAAGGCGAAGGAAGTCCAAGGATTGCGACTATCTATGCTCTCTGGAGAAAAGACATAAAAGTTACAGTTGTTACAAATAATGGTGGTGTAGGTCTTGATGGAAGCACACTTCCACCTGTAATGTTTGATGGAGACAATGTAGCATCTGGTTCATTTACAGTTCGCATGGGTAAACCATTAAGCGAAAGCACATCATTTAAGTATGTTGATTTAGATACAGGAACAGTAGTAACTAAACTTACTGGTCTTGAAACTCAACCAATATTTGCAAGAGCAGGTATGACGCCTGGTGCAAATTGGCATACTAAGAATGGCTTCAATGGCGGTAAAGGTGATGGCGATTGGGGCGAAGAGTGGACATATACTGATGGTGTTGGGCATGCTGTAGTAAAGGATATGACACTTTATGTAAGTTGGCTCGGTGAAGAGTATCGTATGTATTATGAGTACTACGATTTAGATTCAATACCTGCTTCTGGTTCAACTATAGTCGATAATAAATATTTAAGTCCAGAAGGATACGAGTATTCAATTCAAAACTACAATACTCAAGTTAAGGAAGTGTTTACTCCTGTTCGTCATGGATATGAGTTTAAAGATTGGCATAGTTCACCTTCTGAGATCTTCTCAAAGGATAATGTAATTAAAGCAACTACTGCTTATCTATGGAGTGAAAACATAACTGCATATGCAGAGTGGAAACCAAAAGAATACAAGGTTGTGTATGTAGCTAAAGATGGTGAGATAGATGATGGACATGGTCATCCAGTGACTGCGACAAGATCTGCATCAACTCTTAAGTTTGATATAGGTCTTTCAAGTCCAAGCTTTACTATGAGCTATGTTCCATTTAATAGAAACGGATATACTTTCTATGGATATAAGTATGATCTTCCTATCCGCGGAGAAAGAGACTTAGAGATTGAAGCTACTGAATTAGTTGGTGCTAGAAACTTCTATAATGCACAAACAGAACAAGATCCAACTACTAAGAAGTGGGATGAGAAAGAAGGAGATCCTACAGAACTTAATGTAATATGGACTCCAAATGATTATAAACTTTATTTTGACTTAAATGATGGTCAATGGGGAAATACAAATACATATGTAGGTACAACTTATGTAGCAACAGGCTCTAAGACAGATGCATTTGATGACTTTAATTATGATGCTACAAAGAATTTGTACTGGATGAATGCAGTATATGGTGAGAAGCTTAACTCTGGCGATATAAGTGAATTACCAAACCCAGTTCGTGCAGGATATACTTTTGATGGCTGGTTCATGAGACAGGATTCAACAGAAGATGCTAAGAAGGTAACAGGCGATACTGAGTATAATTGGGAAGAAATATCATACGACGAGCACGATTGGACTACATACACAGGTGCTAAAGATGCAAAGGTATATGCTAAGTGGAGCAAGAATAAATATACTATTGAATTCCTTGCTAAACCAACAGATGAGCAAGAGATGGATACTCCTTCAGGCAGCATAGCAAGCATCAACATGGAATTTGACATAACTACAACTTCAGTTATAGAGATTCCAAAGATTAAACTTGGCGAAGATTCATTCGTATGGACTATAGATGGTTACACATATACAGGTGCTAGCATAGATTACGAAGACTATGATGGCAAGACTTATAGTGTGAAGATACCAAATGCAACACAGTCTATAATTATAAGTGACCCAAATTCTGAGTTCTATAACTTAAAACTTGGAAATATAGACGATGCTGCAGTAATTCAAGTAGTTGCTAATTGGCAAGAGCATAATTACAAGATAGAGTACAACGCAAATGTTCCTGCTGGCAAGACACTTAGAAGAGGTGCAACTAAGTCAACTACTGACAATATACTTTATACAGAAGAAACTGAAGTAGAAATACCAGATTCAACTGCACTTGCGATTGACGGATACAAGTTTATGGGTTGGGCAACAATCAGTAACCCTACAAGAGAAGAAGATGTAGTATATCATTATTATGATTCTTACTCTGGACTCAGCAAACTTGCATCTAAGAAGGAAGGCGTAATAGGTGCTGAGAATGACAATGAGCTCTATAAGCTCTATGCATTCTGGATGAAGAATCCTTACTTCGTAGTATATGATGTAAATAATGATGAGTCAGCAACTCCATCAATAGCAAGACAGACATTTGAGACAGATGCAGATGCAGATCAACAATTGACTGCACTTGGATTCAAAGTTCCTGGATTTACATTTGATGGATGGAAAGATCTTGGCTATAGACCAGGACCAACTCCTCCAGCACAAGGTTGGAAAGCTACATATAGTGATGCTGAAGTTATACCTGTAGGAAAGAATATACGTATTGGTGATAGCGAAGATGAGATAGAAGCAGAGTTCCAAGGTATGTGGACAGAACATACATACACTGTAGACTTTGATTACAACCCACCTGTATCACCAAAGACAGGTGAAGTAAACTATGTAGATGGTACAAAGAATAGTATCACTACAACTTATACAGAAGAGCAAGATCTTGGAGAAGCAGTAGTAAAAGTTGCTGGATATGAATTTGACTACTGGACAGATCCATATGGCAATGTCTACAATGAAGATGGCACTATAACTCGTATGGCTTCAACTTGGTCAAATGCAGAACATATAACACTCACTTATCATTGGAAGAAAGCACAAGTTATCATACTTCTTGATCACAATGATAGTGAAAATGAGACAGAGTTCACAACATACTTTGACGCATCATATAGTTCTATCACAGCACTTCCAACTCCAACAAGAAATGGATATACATTTGTTGAGTGGACAACTATGCCTGCAACTCCTTATGAGATAGTTGTAGCTCCAAACGAAGTAGTGGTCGATAGCGATATAGTTCGTCATGCAACTCCAAGTAGTGGAATAGAAGGCGACCCAGTTCAGACTCTATATGCACACTGGAGCCACAATGACTATACTCTTACACTCTATGCAAATACTATGAATGGTGTTGCAAACATAGTTCAAAAAGGTACTATGTCATCAACAAATAGAAGTACAAGTTCTATAATTGCAAGATATGAGAGACCTGTAGGAGAGAAGGGCGTACCTGGTGCTATGTCAGATCTTGAGACACCAGAACTTGCAGGATATCATTTCATAGGATATACAAATGCTGATGGAGACGATGTAAAGAAAGATACATTGTTCTGGGCATATGACAATAATCAAGTTATCACAGCAGAGTGGGAAGCAAATACATTTAATGTACAATATGACGCAGGTGCTACTGATGTCGTAGGTAGAATAGCAAGTCAAAACAATATAGCATTTGATACAAACGATACTACATTTACAGAAGTTGTAGAAGATGGTTCTGCAAATACATTTAGTAGAGCTGGATTCTCATTTGACTATTGGGAAAATACAAATAAGAATGTAGAAACACTCAAGAACTTAAATAGTATTGCACTTGTAAAAGCTACTTATGCAAATGCTGAAGAGATAGCAAACTTGACTGAAGTAAACGGCAAGACTGTTACTATGAAGGCACATTGGAAAGAGCACGAGTACGAAGTAGAGTTTGACGGCAATGCTCCAACAAATACACAGGGTCTTCCAAACTATGTACAAGGCTCTATGGATAATCAAAAGTTCAAATATACTGAGCTTAAGAAACTTTCTAAGAATACTTTGAAAGTTGATGGATATACATTTATCGGTTGGGCAAGTAAGTCAAACGTAACAGTGCCTGACTATACTGATGAGCAAGAAGTTTCTAGACTTGCAGGTCAGGGTTATGGCAGTGATGGCGAGGCAGATGTATTTACACTTTATGCTGTATGGAAAGCAAATACATATAAAGTTAAATTCAATTTGAATGATGTCACAGAGAATAAATGGGGAACTACTACAGCAAGCTTCATAGCTCCAAATCCATCATGGAAGGATGAATATGAAGTAACATTTGATGCTCCATATGGAAGTGCTATTGGTACAGGTGTAGGTCAAACTATAAAGGCTGGTAACAGAATCGGTTATGACTTCTTAGGTTGGGTATCAACTATGAGTTATGCTGACCCTAAGGCTATAGTAAGAAGTGAAAGATCAGCTGCAGCAATCGCTGCAAACACTCTCTATAGAGCAACTTCAAATACTACACTTTATGCTTTATGGGATAATAAGACTTATACAGTACTCTATAATATAGAAACAAGAAATTATAGTTCAGAATCAGATAAACCAGTTGTTGATAAAGTACAAGACACTATATACTTTGACTGTGCATTTGGAAGCAACGGTGAACTCAATGATGCAGATGGAACTATACACGAACTTGCATCAGTAACTGGCGGACAGTTTGCATTCAAGGGCTGGTACTATGACCAGACATATTACTTAGCAGACCCTACTAGTCCAACAGGTGGCATACGTGATGCAGCTACACCAACTGAGACAATGAAGGTTGTAAAGGATACTCCATCATTTAACTTTGATGTATATAATTATGTAAAAGATTACTTCACTTGGTACGGAACAGATACATTTAGATTAAACGCTTGGTGTGCAGGTAAGGGAAGAATACTTTACATCAATCCTAAGGGCGGTGAACTCTGGTTTGGTGGTAGAACAGATACTACTACAAAAGGTAAGAGATATGCTGCTACTGATTCAAATACAGCATTTAGTATAGAAGTTTCTAAAGATGTGAAGATAAATGAAGGCGGCGCTGATTACTTGCCAGAGAATGAATATACTTGGCCAAATCAACCAACTAACTTTAAGCCTGGCGATTATACAAGTAAAGAATCTGGTTACGACGCAGTATATAAGAAAGGATATAACTTTACTAAATGGACTACAACAACTGAAGGTGCAACTTATCCAGATGAAGTTCATGGTGATACAGAGTTCTGGTCAGATGCACAAAATGCTTATGTAGAAGCAAATTGGCAAGCAAGAGTTTATGAACTTGAGTATGATGAAAACTTGCCAAATGATGGTAACCCATCAACAAAAGATTTATTGCAATGGACAGATCCTGTGGATCCAACGTCACTTGTTCCAGATAAGCCAATAGATAATAAGACAGTAACTTATGATAGAGTTCTTGGTCCTGATCCTGGAAATGTAGCTACATTCTCAAACCCAGTACTTCCTGGATATACATTTGAAGGCTGGTATATCTATCCAGAAGGAAATACAGCTGGTATAAGAGTTGATGCTGGTTCTATGATTTGGAACTTTGCAGAAGAGGATAAGTTCACTAAAGTTGATGGTACAGATCCAAAAGCTATCGTAAGTAATAACCATATAGGTGGATATACAACTGTTCCAGTTAGAATGTATGCTAAGTGGACAGCAAATACATATAAACTTGTAATCAATGGCAACAAGGGAAGAGGAACAACTGATCCTAAGTTTACACTTGGCGGAACTACGTATACAAATAAAGTTGCAACTATTTCTGTAACATTTGATACAGTAATACCTGAAGCAGATTACCCAGCAGATGGTGACTTTAGTAGAGATGGCTATACATTTAAAGGCGCTTATGCTGTAAAGGGTATCTGGCCAGCTGATTGGACAAACTTAGAGGAAGGTTGGTTCAGAAAGATAACTCGTGGAACTACTAAGTATGACTTTGACTTGATAAGAGACTTTGACGGATATGATGATACAGCAGACACTATCAACAACTTTACTGGCGTAGTTACAGTAAATGCTATGTGGTATCCAAAAGAAGTAAAAGTAACTTGGAATGGTAATAAGAAGTCTACAGAGTCAACTGTTCCTAAGATTAATGGTAGAGATAATTCATTTGAAAAATGGATGCTCTATGATGATACATTTGATTATGACAGAAGTTCAAATATAATAGATACAAGTGCATATGATTCAGCAAAAGCTAATGACGGTGAGATATATGCATTTGACGAAAATAATACTTATAAACAAGGTTATAGATTACTTGGATGGAATACTAATGCAGATGGAACTGGTGCTGATATAGTAGGAAGCTCTACTCCATCGGTTGCCGACTTTAGTGTATATGCTAAGTGGGAACAAGTAGAGCACAAGATACGTTATAACGCAAATGATAGTTCAACTGGCGATGATGCTTATGGTTCTACTGCTGTATCTTCTATGCCAACTGAAACTATAGTTAAGTTTGACGATGCTCTTCCAGAACTTCAAGTTGCAACAAGATCTGGTTACGACTTCTTAGGATGGTTTACTAAGGATGGTAATGCAGGTGGTACTTGGAACGGAGATTGGGGTACTGAGATAAAGAAAGATGTGAAGTATGACTTTAGTGGAGCACTTAAAGATATATCAGTTGATGATAAGAATTTATTTAAGGACCCAGCAAACGCTCCATATGTGCTTGAGGTATATGCTAAGTGGGCACCAAAGACTTATACAGTTCACTTCTATATAAATGATAAGGGAGCTGGAAATGGTTCTACTGAAGGTTCACTCATAGTAAATGGAACAACTTATAAGGGAGTGCTTGCATCTCCATATAACTTGACTCCAGTTTACTTTGACCATACATTACAAGTAAAAGATTATAAGACAAATGCACTTAGATCAGCTACAGAGATGCCTCTTGGTGACTCTGATCACTTAAAGAGACTTGGATATACTATAAATCCATCAACACCTTGGGTAAAAGATTCTCCTACAGGTACAGATGGTGTAGATTTCTACAATGATTTATATCAAGTAGATAGAGATACAAACTATTTTGCAAAATGGGATAAAGATACTTGGACAGTAATATTTGATACAACAGTTCAAAGTTCTTTGAGACCAAAAGCAGCAAAGGCAGCTCAGGCAGCTATAAAGCCAATGGTACATACAAGTGACATAGATAGCATTGCTCATCTAACTGAAGTTTCTGCAGAGTTTGACACAGACACACTTATCGATAGAGCTGCAGTGCTTTCAAGTGAAGATTCAGGTGCTACAGGTATTACAGTAGGTTACGACTTTAATAAGTGGTGTCTTGATAAATCTTATGACTTGACTAAGATTACTTATGCAGCAGATGGTTATATAAAGATTACTGATGATTTACTTAAGACTGCAAACATCACTAAGGATGAGACTAATAAGACTCTTACATTGTATCCAACATTTACTGAGAAAGACTATACAATAGTATTTGACAATAACTATGATAGCTACTCAACAGGATATGATCCAGCTTATGATAGTGAATCATTCCCACAAGTAACTGCTTCATACAATGAGTTAAAGCACATAGCTCATCCAATAGTTCCATCTACAACTCCACTTTCACCAGATGCAGGTTATTCAGGTATCGGAGGACTTATAGAGTTTACTGGTTGGAGCACAACAGCTGCACCACTCACATCAAATGAATATCCTGAGTATCCATATACAAGCGGAGAGATTGATGTGACAAGACTTCTTGCAGATGCTCAAACTGCTGGTACTACAGTTACACTTTATGCTCATTGGAGAAAGACAAGATATCCAATTGACTACGTAAATGATAACTCAGCTATAGCTTGGTCTACTATAACAGCAGATGTGCCATATTGGTTTGACGCAGATACTACAGATAGAAACTTAGATATACCAGGTATCGGTGATCCAGGTGCACCACAGAGATCAGGAGCAGAGTTCTTAGGATGGGATTACCAATTCTATGACAATAAAGACTTTACTTCACCAAATGCAAATGTAGGTACTTCTTCAACAGCAATTAACCATAGCTTCATGGTAGGAAAAGGTCAGTCACTCAGAATGACAGCTAAGTGGAGAGTACTAACAGGAATGCTTATCTTTGATCCAAATGGTGGAGAAGGTAATAGAGTAATGATAGACATAGATGATTACACTACATCTTATCCAATACCAAACGTGTCATTCACATTTGGTGATAAGTATATAGATCACTGGTCTACAGACCCTAACGATTCAAATGGTATAGTATTTGATAGTATAGTTACTGGCATATATAGAGAAAATGTAATGGATGACTTTATAGTTTATGCAATTTGGAAGTCACCAATTAATACAGAGAATAACGGTAACTCTGTAAGAAATGATGGAAAGAAGAGCCAAGGCGCTAAGATAAGATCCTTCGGTGGCGGTGGCGGAGGCGGAGGAGGCGGCGGTGGCGGTGGCGGCGGTGGAGCCGGCGGCGTAACTAACTTGCCACAGTTTAACCAAGCAAATCTTGATTACGCAGCAGCACTCAACTTGCCACTTAGACTCACACTTGCTATCACAAATAATTCATTGCTTGCATCAAATGGTGCATGGGTATATGATCAGAATACTAATAAATGGCAGTATTCAGTATCACTTCCAAATACTCAAGTCCAAGTAGGAACTACAAAGGCAGACTTGCATATGCTTGCATCAAATGGCTTATTCACATTACCAAATGGCTTGGGCGGAGCAGGAATATACTTATTTGATGAGGCAGGAAATATGCTTACAGGACTTCAACAATATGCAGGAGCTACTTATTACTTCTCAGAGACAACAGGTGAGATGCTTATAGGATGGCAGAATGTAGGTGGACAGCTTATGTACTTTGGCGAAGACGGAAAGCTTATGTTCAATGTAGGCGATGAAGCTGCGATGGTAGCTTATCAGTCATCAAACCCAGCTATGGTAGATAGAGAGACATCTGGAGCTAAGGAAGTTAAGCAAAGAGCAGCCTTCCAAAATGCAATTAATCAATATAATGCGGCTATAAAATAATGATAAAAAGGGCGGGAAACCGCCCTTTTTTATTGTTAAAAAGTATTAAAATAGTATTAAGATTTTATAAAAATATTAATTTTAGTTGAAAAATAGGGCGATTTTATGTATAATATTGAAAATGGGTTTTTGCACCCGTTTGACATTTTTTGCGTGGAAACGCAACATGTTTTATTTGAAAAAAATTTAAGAGGTTTGTTATGTTTGGTGAGAAAATGAAAAAAGCGATTTCAGTTGCACTTATTTTTGGCATGGTGTTAACTGGAAACGGATTTACAACACTTGCGTCGAGTGTTGATGATTTAGTTACTGATGCTGCGATCAAGTCGGAGCAGGAGGAACAAAAAAATTATTATAAGCTGATGTATGAGGAGGAGTATTATGAGCAGACTACAACTGTGATTAATACTAATACATTTGGCGAAGATTCTGGTGAGAAAGGAGAAGGAGATTCTTCTGAAAAGTTAGAGAACAAAAATCAGAACGAAGATAAGAAAACTGATTCAGGAATTACTGAACCAGAAGGTTCTGATGATGGTTCTGATGACTCAGATGAAAAATCTTCTTACGAAGAAGAACCAGAAGACGATGAGACTACAAAAGCAAAAGACAGTGAAGACGAAGAAACTACAACTGTTGAGCAATCAACAGAGTCTTCTGATGAAAATGAGACTACAGTAAGTGAAGAAGAGACAACTACAACTGTTGCGCCAACAACAGAGTCTTCTGATGAAAACCAAACAACAACAACTAATAATATAGATGAAACAACAACAACCATAGAAGCACAAGAGACAAGTGAGACAGAAACAACAACTGAGACAAATGTGACAGAGACAAGTGAAACAGAGACAAGTGAGTCTACTACAGTGGAGAGTTCTGAAACTACAGAGACAAGTGAGACTACTACTGAGACAGTTGCTGAAGAGACTGCTGAGAAAGAGACAGTTGCAAGTGAAAGTGAAACTGTAGTTGTAGTTGACGAAGAAACTGACAGTGAGAAGGCTACAGAGTCAGATGCGATAGAAGAGAAAACTTTAGCAGCAACCACATCTGATGTTATAGATGCTATTGAGGATTTGAAGTCAACTGCAAGTGAGATAGAGTTTAAAGATGATGTAGAAGTAGCTACTGCATCTACTGCTACTAAGAGTGTAATCAAAGTTGTAAAGTATATAGTAGCTACAAGATCAAAAATAGCCACTACAAGTATTTGGCAAGTTAAGAAGTTCTTGGTAGACGATACATTTGGTTCATTCAATGGCCAAATTCCATCTGAACAAGAGATGAATGAAAAGTATCTACCTAAGAAGGTTCGTGTACTTGTAGAAGATCAACTTGGAAATCAAAGAGTTATAGAGATCAATGCTAGATGGGATAGAATAAGAGTTAATCAACAATCAGGAAGAAGAGTTGACACTACTCCAAAGGCTACCCGTGCATATATCCCTTCAAAACTTCAGAGTGCAGGACTAAAAGTCAATGTTGAACAAGGAACTTTCGATGAAAAGACTGTAAACGTTGCCGAGAAATTAGAGAATATCAAGTATAATGAGCAAGTACAGAAAGGCATAAATAATTATTACAATGAATTAAATAAAGATAGCCAGAATGTAGATAAAGTTACAGATGAGTTTGAGTTGGATGATGAGACTGTTGAACCAACTTTAGTAAAGTCTGAGTCTACAAAAGTTTCAACTGATGATGAAAAGGCAGATGATGTGGAGACAGAGGCAGTAGAAACAACAGAAACAGCAGAGACAGCTGAAACTTATGAAGAGACAACAACTACTGAGGAGACTACAGAAGTTATAGTTGTAGAAGAAACTACTATTGAAGAGCTTACAGAGCCAACAGTAGCAGGTTTTGTGTTGTCTGATGAGGGCGAAGAAAGTACTACTGAGGCTTCTACAGAAGCAAGCAAAGAAGAAAGTTCAGACGAAAAAGCTGCAGAGGAAAAGGTTGAGGAAGGAGCTGAGCCTACAAATACTGTTGTTGAAAAGGGTAATGATGCAGAAGTAGTTAATTCATATAAGATAGAGACTGTATATGAGACTAGCAAAGTAGAAATAGTATCTGGTCAAGAACTTGTAAATGATAAAGGTCTTCAAGGTAATCTTGCAAATGGTGTTATGGATCCAAATAGCGCGAATTTTGCCGTAGGTGGAGAACTCAATCTTGACGCTGCTTTAGGAGAACTTGCTAAAGAGCTTGGCGATGATTCAGTAGTTCTTATACCAAAGGGAAAACCTGTACAACTTACAGCATTTGGTGATGGACTTTTAGGTGCAGGACCAGGAGCACCACATACAGGACATACAGACAATTATGTTTCAAATATCTCAGGTGTTGGACCAACATTTACTCCTGCAAATAACTATGTCATTGCATCAGATTCTGATTTGGTTGATTATGCAAATGACACAGCTAAAGATAGTTGGATTTTAACATTGGCAAATAATGTTAAAGTTATAAAGGATATCGATTTTAAGAAGAAGAATTTCTATTTCTGTGTAAATGGTCATACATTGACATTTGCAGAGACAGAGAATACTAAGACAAATATATATGAGCCAGGTAGAATTACCAATGCTGGTTCTATAGTAATTAGTAACTGCCACACAGATCCAACTAATAATGGTGGTGTGTCAGGTTTAGATAGTTCTAAAAATGTTCCTTATGACAGAAAAGTTTATTCTACAGCTTCAAATTCATACAAATCAATATCTGCCATAGAAGGAAAAGGTGAATACAGTATAGTAACTCATCTTAATGTAGGTTACATCTGGTCAAATGTTCACGATAAAATTCAATTCACTGGATATAATGACGATGCAGCAGCATTTATCAATGCAACTGCAAGTAAAGTGTATATAAGAAACAACTATGTCCATAACTTAGTAGGTGCTAAGGGCGGACTTATGAAAGTTGAAGAAGCTAAGTTTGCACAGGTTTATCAAAATGAATTCTATTACAACAAGGCATTTATGGGTGCCTGCTTCAACATAAAGTTCAAAGATCCAGAGTCAGAGACAGTTGGAACGACTGATGGATTGAGCATAACGGAAAATACATTCAAATACAATGCATATGCATTCTTTGATTACGATGATGAAAACCCATATACATTTGGTAGATATCCATTTGAAAAGACTGAATACTTCAAAGTAAATGATACTGGTGTATTTGATGAGAGAATCACATCAGGATTTAATGATACTGACGATGGCGGCACAAAGGCAACTTCTGGATATAAGGCGGCTGACCAAGCAAAGCCAGGATATGGCACAGCACATGCAAGTTACCAATATCAAAATCTTGGATATGAAAAAACTACATATAACTATGATGGCTATATAGCTAATGGTCTTATACTTATAGACAATGTTGGTATACCAGCTGGTGGTGGAACTCTTGATATACCAATTCATGACAACGAAATTACACACAATATGCCATACGACCTCTGTGGTACATTCCATCTTTCGTTTAACAATGCTCTTGCAGATAGTGTAAATGGCAACACATATGTAGATAAAGTAAAGATAGAAGTTTATAAGAATACTATAGAAGATAACTGCCAATACAAGTCTTCTAAGAATGAAGGTGATGTAGCAGCAGGTATGACTATATCTATAGCTCCTTGGAGTTTTGCAAAACACGTTGATATTACTTATGAAGATGCATATAAGATGGGAACTAATTCTGAAGCTATTCCTTATAAGAAAGCCGTATATAAAAATGGTGAGTATGGTGTAGCAGGCATACTTGATTTCTATAATAATAAGATTAATTACAATTACAATAACTCTCCAAACCCAGGTTCTATTTCTATAAGAAATATGTATAAGGTTGACATCAATAAGACAGCATCAAGACTTACTTATGGTAATGAAACAAAAATAGTACAAAATAACTTTACTGCTGGTGGCGGTGCAGCATATGACTTCTTTAGAAATGGAAAGACCAGAGTTTATAATACAATATTTGAAAATAATAACTCAATCACCAAAGGTGGTGCAGTAGCCATAAATGGTGAAAGAGATATAGAGTTTATAAATGAAGGAACAAAAGAAAATCCAACAGTAGTATTTAGAAATAACTATGCTAGAACATTTGGTGGAGCAGTATATGCTTCAGATTCAAATACAATCAAGTTTACAAATGTAGACTTTAAGAATAACTATTTATTATCTGGTACAAGATGGGTAACAACTATGGGACTTGTTGACTACTATACTAACTGGTTCTACGGATATAAGCAAGGAACACTTAGAAAAAATTATCCTGAAGGATATTCGGAAGAAAACTGGGTAGAAGTGGACACATTTATTGAATTACCATTTGCTTCAAGTACATATGATGGTAAATATTATTATGTAAAAGACGAAGACGCAACATACAAGTGTGCACTTAAATCAGGCAGTACTACAGAGTATCAATGGACTCAACTTGATGATGCTTGGACTTATTATGATGAGACAAGAGCATCAGCAGCAAGAGGATTTGTAGAACCATATCTTTTCGGAGATAGCGGAAAAGGCGTATATGTAAAGAGAGGAAGTACTGAAACTATAGACTCTATGTTCTGGCCTCAGACAGTAGCAACTTATGATCAAGGTAAAGGTGCTATCGGTGGAGAACTTGCCAACATGGGTAAGGGTGGAGCCCTCGCACTCATGAGTGCAAAAGACACTGAAGTTATATTTGATAACTGTGACTTAGTTGATAATATTTCTTCATATACTGGTGGTGCACTCTATGCCAACACAGAAAAAGGAATAATTAGAATATATGGAACAGAAGCAACTAGATCAGAATTAAGTGGCAACTTAGCTGGTAGATCTGGTGGCTTTATGATGATTGAAAATACAAGAGCAAGTTTATCATATGTAAATGTAACTAAGAACCATGCAGAGCAAGGTGGAGCTATATTTACATTTACTGACCCTGATAAGAAATATAAAGAAGAAGAATCAGAGCTTTATATCTATAAAACTGATGTAGTTGACAACGGATTCTTAACAGAAGATGATAAGACTCCTTATGAAAACTATACTGTGCCAAAAGAAAATTACAATTATTCTTATTTTACTGATGGTGGTGCTTCAGAAGTTGTTGGCGACAAAGGACAGATAAAAACTGATGGTCACGTATATCTTGACATCAACAATGAAGCAAGACATACATTATATGCAAAGAGTGACAAGTCAAACTGGACTACGCTTATGAAGACAACTTCTAGTGAAGCATTTAACGCTGGTGGTGCTATCTATACTTATGCATCACAGGTTAAGTTTGACACAGGTGCTTATGTAGCAAAGAATGTCAACACTCTTTATAGTATAGCTGGTTCTACTATACTTACAAGACAGACAAGCAACCATGATTTGAATACAAAAGAAGAAGAAATAACATTTGAGGATAATAGAGGACAATATGTATTTGGTCACTTCTCAACATTCAAGGCAAAATTCCAATTCTACGGTGGTAAGATTGTAAATAATAATCTTGATGAGAAGTTCACTTCAGATGCAAAGTATAATTATATAGATAACGAGATACAGTATGTAGGAAATAAAGCTTATGAAGTTTATACTGCTCGTCCACTTTCTACATATAGAAAAGCAGAAGAGAGGTCTATCGTTCTTGGTGGTAACATCATGATAAAAGACAACAAACAAGGCGATAAAGTATATAACTTAGGTCTTGAGGAAGGTGCTGAAAATAGAAACTACAAGTTTGAATTATCAACTGTAAGCAAACTTCACAAGAATGCAGAAATATACTTAACTCCTCTTAAAGGAAATCAACTTACATACCAAGTATTTGGTAACTCTCAAAATACTTGGGAAGAAGAGTTAGAGGCAAGAAGAACGGCAGGAGATTACGACAAGTGGAGCAACCATGGTCTCTGGTCTGATGAATGGGTAGAAGGACTTGATGATGGCGCCGTTGTACAAAATATATTTAAGAATGACTTGGCAGATGACCCACTTGATGGTCGTGTAATCTATACTAAGACAAATTTTGCAAACAACGTTACAAATTACACTCCTGATTTCGGACAGATTTATCTTGAAAATCCAAATAATTTGATTGCCATGAAATTTGAATTATATGATTTAGATAAAGAAGGAAAACATAGATTTGAATCACAACTTGAAACTCAATACTTCTCTCAAGGTTCTAAAGTTCAAAGTCCTCTTTCTGATACAAAAGAGACTATGAAGTTTAGTACAGATTCATCGATAAGACTTATAGATATAGTTGGTTACTCAGGTACTGGCAATGATGAGAGATTTGATGTATGGGATTTCGATCGCTACCAAGTAACTAAAGGCGATAACACAGCCCGCATCTTAGATGGCAACAAAGAAATAAATATTCCTGGAGACTTTGATACTTATAATATCCAAACTCTTTATGCGATAAATGCGATGACTAACCATAGACATAAGATTTGTGGTACTCCAATTGGAGTGCCATGTAATCACCCAGATGGTTCTAGTCATGATCTAGATAAGTATTACTATGGTGATGATGGTACAGACAACTTGGGTAAGATTGGTAGAAAGTGGGCAACTGACCCAGCTGATAGAATTGGTGACAACCTTTCTATAGAAGTTTCTACGCTTTCACAACTTATGTATGTTCGTCAACATCCAGAGTATATGTATGTATTGACAAATGATTTGATTATAGATAGCAAAATATGGAACAGAGCAGTAAATGGCGTAATCAATGACACTACTGCTCCAATAGAGAACTTAAAGCTTTGCTTAAATGGACATAACATTTATATTAATGATGACAGAGATTTGGCAGCGTTCTTCGGACCAGATTGTTACATATGTAATTGTCAACCAGTTGAGACAAAGATTCACTACAATAGAAATGATGAAGATGGACACAATTACTATTCTAGATCAAGCGTATTATCACTTGCATATCCATCAGGATCAACTGGCAATAGTTCAAATGTAAATATTTACGGAAATGAAGATGGACATATAGTAATTGATGAGTTATATATGCCAACTGCAAAGAGCAACACATTTATTAATCTCGGCGCAGATGACAAGTTTAGTATGGCTTATGTTGACTTCAAGAATATAGGACAAGACGCAAATAGCTTACTCGCTGCTTCACTTCTTGACATACCATGTAGTGCATACATATCTACAGTATCATTTGCAAATATTGCACAGACTTTGACTATCAATCCAAGCGTTATAGAGCACGTGACAGGTCAAGGTATAGTAAGACTTAGTGATGCAAACTCAAGTGGTACAGTTACACAAGAATTTAGAAATGTTAAGTTTGATAATTTATCAACTAATAAACAATATAGTGGTGTCATAGTTGCTTATCACACTAAAGAGACATCAACACTTACAGTAAGTGATTCAGAATTTACAAATTCAAAAATCGCTGGTCGTGGTGTAATTGCTTTGAGCCAAGGTGGTTCACAATATCTCGGAAGTGCAACTATCACAAACAGCACATTCTCTAACTTAAATCCTGAATTGATGAGCAATACTCAGGGTTATATGGGTGGAGCAATTTATACTTCTGAAAATTATGGAAAACTTACTATAACTGACAACTATTTTGAGAACTGCGGTGTTAAAGAGTCAGATATCAATTATATAAAAGCACTCAAAGGTGGTGCAATCTACATTGGCGAGTGTACAAATACCAAGACTGTTACAAAGACTCATACTGAAAATCCTATTACAATAAACAACAACACATTTATAAATTGTATAGGAGACAATGGTGGTGCAATCTATCTTAAAGATGTACCTGATACTGATATAATTGATAACTTGTTCTTACGCAACAAGGCAAATGTTGGTTCTGCTATCTATCAAGAGTTCACAGCACCTGATAGAAGACAGGGTAATGTAAATGTCATCCGTGCTACATTTAGCGAGAATGGTCTCAATGCAGCGCTTGGTGGAACATATAACTCAAAGGGAACTTACTATGTAAAGATGCCAAATGAGGCTTATGCAACTAATTTGACATTTGAAGATTTGTATGCAGTAGGCAATAAGGGTGCTACATCAGTAATCTATGTTGATAAACTCTATACTGACCAACCTGTACCTGAACTTGTAGAGTCTACAACTCAGATGAACCTTGTATTATTTAAAGGTACTACAATTATGACTCAAAACGTTGGTGGACCAGTTATGTCTATCAACAACTCTGCTACAACTACAAATAATGGTTATATACAATTTATAGACAATACTTTAATTAAGAATAATTTAACTGGAACATCATACACAATCTATGCAGCTAAGGCTTGTGCTATCAATGTACAATTTGCTGGTATAGCTACTGTATCAGAGAATATGTGGAGTGATGGTTCTAGAGATGCAAACATTTACTTAAGTGACAGAATTCAAACTAATATAGTAAAAGGAAAGAAGATTGATGGTATCAATTCACTTCTTTACTTCTCTACAGATACAGATAGACCAATATGTGAATGGGAAGATTCCACTGTTGAAAACTTTGATGCTCCTGGTCTCTTCCTTGAAGATCACTTAAAGACAGATAGATCAGTTACACAATTCGTAATATATAAGACTGACCAAAGACCTTATACAGTATATATTGGTAGAAAGACTGATATCATAGAGATAAGAGGTTATATGACTTCTACCATAAGTACTATCAATAAGATGCTTACAAAGAAGGGCGCTAAGGATGTATACATGGATAACTTTACTACTCCATCTGATGCGGACTTCGCTGATTTGTATGCAAAGAATCCAGAGTTTAGAAATTATACATTCGGTGGTTGGATTATAAAGAATTCACAAGGTGTTTACGAGAAACTTACATATGGTAAGACAAAGATCAATGTAGATGATACAATTTCTCTTGATGCATACTGGACAACTAATAATCACCCACACAAGTCTTGTGGATGTTCAAAGGGCAGCACAACTTGTACACATGGTACTCCTGACAATGAGACTTGGGTTGTAGCATTTAGGGAGTCAGTATTTGACATAATAAAAGATGGAAACTTCATACTTTCTGAAGATGTCACACTCTCAAGAGCAATTACAAACCCACATGTAGGTTACTCTATATGCTTAAATGGTCACACACTTACTAGAGATTATAGATATAACTTAATCAATATCACAAGCGCTGCAACACAGTCAGGTATCAACCTTGTAAACTGTGAAGATGTTGGTGGTGTACAATTTGCTGGTTCTGTTCGTTCTCCACTTCCACTTATAAATGTAGAAGCAGTATCAGACGATGCTGATGATCCAAAGATATTAGTTAAGAATGTAGCAGTAAATAATATCAAGTATGGTGGAAGTTATGCAGGTTCTATAATAAATGCAAAATCTGCAGATGTTACACTTGATATGGTAAAAGTAGGAAGGACAGAAGTAATCAACAGGGCAATATATAACTTTGAAGAGTCAGATGTTATCATAAAGGGTGATGAGCTCTTTAGAGATGAATACGCATATAATTTTGGTACAAGCTACTATACTGGTACAGCAGGACTCATGAGCTTTACTGGTGGTACTGTGAAGATGGACAATGTAGAAGTTAGCGAAACAAGAATGACTGGCGGTAACGGACTTATCTATTTTGATAAGATGGGTTCAATTGAAGTAGACAATAGTAGATTTATCAATAACGAAAACGCTTCGTCACTTTCTGGTGCAGCACTTTACTTTAGAAATTATGTGACATATGCTTCATTCTCAAATACTTATTTTGAAGAAAATAAAACCAATGGTAGTGGTGCAGCATTCAACATAGCTAACTTAAGCAGTGCATCTACTATACATTTGTATGATGTAGTATTGAAAGGAAACCAAGCAATCAGTGCAAACAGTAATGGTGGTGCTATATACTATGCAAACACTACTGCTGGAGATAAGTTGACTCTCAACATAGTTGATTCAGCAATCCATAGTAATATTGCAAATGGTAATACTTATGGTGGTGGTGCTATTGCATTCTATAGTAACGATGTTAAAGAGACAGAGAAGAATGAAATCAACATCGTATATAATGATTATAAAGAGATACATAGCTATGCTAACAATACTTTCACAGGAAATGAAGCCGAGAGTTCAAACGGTGGATTTATCTATGCAAAGAATACTAATGTTAATATAATCAATAAAACTAATAGCCAATTGACTTTTGATAGTAATAAAGCTAAGAACTATGGTGGAGTATTCTATCTTGAAAAGTCAAGAATCAGTGTAACATCTGATGATGGTACTATTGATTTCTCAGCTAATGAATTGTCATATGATAATGGAGAAGGTGTAAATATCTACTCTAAGGGCGAAAGCAATGAAGCAGGCATATCTACACACGAAGACGGAGTAAGCTTAAAGAATATTCAATCTACGAGTGATGGTACAAGTAATGCTGGTAAGTCATTCATAGCTGTTGGTCCATATTCAGACCTTACATTAGATGGTTCTATAAAGATAGGTTATAATAATGATGAAATTAAAGGATTGTACTTATTTAATGGTGGCGTTGCAGATTTGAGAGTCAATACTGCTAAACTCGTTCGTAAGATAGAGTCTAATTTCGCATATGACACTGCTGAAAGTAAAATCTACACTACAACAGAACTTGCTGATGATGTTGTTATAGAAGGATACACTAAGAATGAGACAGTACCACTTGTAGATATATTCTTCAAAGATGGTTCTTATCCAGATGATTATGTTGTTTACCGTTCAGGAACTAAGACATATAGAACTATACATATCGGAAATAAGCAAGGTAATGTTCGCTTTGATATAGGTTCTGATGCTATGATACCATATAAGCGTGGTGCAGCTATATATAATTTGACAAGAGATCAGATGCTTGCAACTATACCTCAAACTATACCATTTGATTCAGGTGCAGAGCTTGACCCTATCATGAATCCTGGTGCTGTACCTTCAAGAACAGGATATACTTTCAAGGGTTGGGTGACAACTGTATTTGCAAGTGACTCAAAGACTTATGCTATAGATAACTTTAACTTTGACAATAGTCAGGCTTACTTGCCATCACCTCAGACAGAAATTATTGTTCGTGCTATCTGGGCTGATGGTTCAGGAAAGATTGATGTAGAGAATTACGATCAATTATTCTGGAAGAACAATGGAAACCCTGCAGATGATGTTGAATTCATATTGCATAGTGACTTAGAAGCTACAAGAAGCGTCGCAGAGGCTCTTGCACCATTTGGCAGAACAGGCAAGACTACATTACATATGAATAATCACAAGTTTAAAGTTTACGCTGATATACAAGGATTTGTAGATAGAGAATACAAGTCTGAAGTTGTTGTGGTGGGTGATACGACAAATCCTGCTGCTAACATGATTTCTTATGTGGGAACAGCAGCAAAGGATCAACCATTCATCGTAGCTAAGAGCGTAAAATTCAGCGGTGTTCAAGTTCGTGACTTTGTGATGAATGATATCTTTGTGGATACATCAAAGAGCACAGACACAACTGGAACTACATTAGAGTTAGAGTCTTCAGTATTTGAATATAATGAAAGACTTACATTGATGGCA
Organism: Lachnospiraceae bacterium; assembly: GCA_017449075.1. GTDB lineage: Bacteria > Bacillota > Clostridia > Lachnospirales > Lachnospiraceae > UBA3633. The sequence continues at coordinate 8,968 of JAFSKG010000008.1, read as the reverse complement.
AGATCAAATCAGATTAAGTTTAATGATACTATTTTTGCTGAAAATAGTGCTAAGCAGTCAGGATCATCTCTCTTCCCAAGAGAAGATTTCCCACTCATCTATTTGACCACACCATCAAATGCAAATGATGGAATAATAAATGATTGTGAATTTACTGAAAACTCTTACATCTATTCAGTAATCATGACTGAGCAATCTTTATCAACATTTGACCAAAAACTTGTAATCACTAATACAGAATTTGCAGTTGGTAAGTCTGGTAAGCAGGAAAAAGCTCCACAGAGCCCTGTACTTGGTGGAGATTACTCATCAATCATCAAGTCTATTCATGCAAATAGTGACACTGATGTAATAGGTAGCATTGAACTTGATAATGTAACATTTGATACAACATATAACCCATACTATGGTTCTATCATAGATGCATATGAGACTAACTTGATAATCAAGAATACGCATATGGATAATATAGGTGCAGTTCTTAACTTGATTAAGCAAGAGGCATTTAGAAAGAAGGCAGTTCTCATAGCTACTGGATCTACATTCAATAATAATACATTGACAAATAAGAGCTTTGGACAACTTATCATGAGAAGAAAGGCAAACGATGCAACTGATAAGTTCACAAATGTTACTATAACAAATAACAAAGTTATGTTTGCTCTCTACTCTATAGATATGTATTCAGCTAATGCAACTGTACCATCATATGAGTTTGCAGGCAACATAGTAATTAAGAACAATAGATTTAACGTAAGTACAAATGCTTCAGGTGATATCTATATACCATACTTTGATAATTTGACAGATAAAGATGATGTCATCAAGTTTAGTACTACTATGCCTATCTCATCTACTTCAGAGATAGCATTCTATAGACCAACACCTATCACAAATGGTTCACTCATAGCATATAATTCTTGGTTACCAGCAGTACATGACCATGCAACAGAGAGAATATTTACTATGATAGATAGTGGTAGAAATACTTACTATGTAATTTATAGAGACGGCAACTCACTTAAAGTTTCACGTAATAACGCTGTTGATGTATTTACTACTATCACATTTGACTTAAACGGCGAGAATATATCTAACCCAGCTGATGTAGTAACTGAACAATACATCGCTGATGGTACTTTCGTAGATGAACCTGCAGATCCTATAAGTGCAGCTGGTCGTGACTTCTTAGGTTGGTATATAGCAGATAAAGATACACCAAATAAATATATAAGATATGATTTCACAAGCGATTCAGACGATTATAAGCTTTACGATGCTACAAGAAGTGTAGTGTATGCTAAGTGGGATAAAGAAATTAAACTTTCAGTTTGGGGTAATAGTGGTGGACACCCAGTATCAGACCCAACTAAGAGTTTTGGCGATACAGAACCTTATAAAGTAGTTTATACACTTCCAATGGGCGGAAAGATAAGTGATGTAACAGACGCTTCTAAGATAAAAGCATATAAGGCTGATGGTTCAGAAATTGCTGGTTGGACTACTGCAACTGGTTATACAAGAGAAGGTCTAACTATGACTGGAATTTATGACATGAATGGATGGAACAGTGGCTCTAATGATGGCGACTGGGGCAATGAATGGATTATAAATGAGTCAGAGTGGTTCGTTGATGAAGATAAATCAGATTTCGACCTTAAGAGTGGAAACTTATTCGTTGGCTGGAGAGGTGCCGAGTACAAGTTGAGTTACGACTTGAATGACACAGAGGGAACAACTCGTGCACTTGTAGACATGACTGGTAAGGCAACAATATCTTACTTCAATGATAAAGTTGGTAAGGTTGGAACTGTACAATATGATCTTCCAACTCCAACTCGTGATGGATATACATTTATAAATTGGCACTCAGCTTCTGAGTCTGAGTTCGCTCCTGCTAATGTCGTAAAAGCTGGTGAGACTATCTATAGCTGGGCTAAAGATATGACATTCTATGCAGAGTGGGAAGCAAATGAATATAGAGTAGTTTATACAGTACAAGCTGGTGATAGTGCAATCGGAAATATGGATGATTCAACATTCGCATTTGACGCTACAACTTCACTTGCTACAAATAAATACAAAGTATCAGGTAAAGACTTCATGTATTGGGTATCAACAGACTCAACAACTGGTACACCTGTAATTTATAAAGATAAAGAAGAGAAGGTATTTAACTTGGCAACTATGTCTGGCGCTGAAGTTATTATGGAAGCAAGATTTGCTGCTCAAGTTAGAGAGATTTCATTTAACCTTAACTTTGTGACAGGACAAACTACTAAGGGAACTATAAGCCAGGCTACTATGTCTGTAACTTATGGTAAGAAGTTTGAAAGCATACCTGTACCTACAAGACCTGGTTATACATTCGGTGGTTGGTATGTATCAACTAAGGCAGCAAATGTCACAAGTCCTGATTCACAATACTTGATTACAAATGACACAGTATTTGATGAGACACTTCCAGTATATGGTGAGTTTAAACCTTGGGTATATTCACAAGGCGTATACAACATGCAAAATTGTACATTAGTTGCTAGATGGGAGTCTAACTTAGTAACTATCAAGACTTCAAGCGGCGTTCCTGATGATGATGAGCTTCCAGTAACTGGTGACGATGTAAGTTATGATACAGCATTTGACTACTACAATAACTTTGTAGGCGTATCAAAGACAGTTCCAACATTCCCTGCTAAACAATATAAGAGAGAAGGATTTGATTACTTAGGATTATTTGGCGAGTATGATGGACATAAGGCAACTATCAATAATACAGTTTCAAAAGTTTCGTTGACTAGAGGAACTGAGAGATATAATTTAGGATTAAGCGATATAGCTTCTGGATCTACTATAGTACTTACTGCTTCTTGGTCAGAGTTTGAGTTTGACTTAATTATTAAGTCAGGTCACGAAGCACTTGAAGTGGCTGGAGCTATCCCAACACTTGTACAAGGTGCTACAGAGTCTATCACAAGAAAGATTAAGTATAGTGACAAGAAGAGAATTCTTGACTATATGACAGAAGTTCACGGTGGTAAGAAATACGTAGTAGATGGATATGAGTTCTTAGGCTTCGTAGGAGATAAGGGTATCGCATTTGACTATGATGACTTGATTTACGGTGCAACTATTAGTGAAGTAATAACTAAGACAGGACTTACTGTTACATTAGTAGGTCAATGGGATAAGAATAGATACAATATCCATTATGAAAATGCTAGAACTGAAGAGGAGAAAGCAAAAGTAACTGGAGGACTTAACGACCAATCAGTTTATGTTGGTGATGCAGTTACACTCTATAGTGCTACAAAACCTACAAGAGTAGCAGGAACTAAACTTGAGTATGTAGGACATGAGTTTGATTACTGGATAGACGATGAGACTTTAGCTACTTATTCAAATACTCAGACTGTATATAACTTGAGAACAGAGGCAAATAAGACAGCCACACTCTCAGCAGTTTGGAAGGCAAATAAATACAACATTACATTTAATTCAAATGCTCCAATATCACCATCAGGTGAAGAAAATGTTGTAACTGGTGAAAAACTTTCTATGAATAACCTTGACTACGACAAGCCATATGATATCGGAACTCCAGGTTATGCTATAAGAGGTTATAAGTCTTCTTACTTTGGAAATAAGTCTTCAAAAGCTAAATCTACTATAGTAGTTACAGCAAGTGAGACTATAAAAGAGCTTGCGGGCTCTGCAAAGGATGGAGAGACATTAAATCTTTACTTATTGTGGGAAGCAAATAAATATAAAGTTAAACTTGATATGAATGATGGCAACTCAGATACTAAGGCAGTGCCAGTAATTAGTTCAATATCATTTACTTATGATGCAAGACTCGGCGATCCATTTAAAGAGATTATAGCAGGTGGAGCAAAGGCTCCTTCAAGACCTGGCTATAAGTTTGTAGGATGGACCAAGACTCCAGTAGGACCTACAGAGACAGGTACTAAGATTGGTGCTACAGAGATATTTAGAGATAATACTTGGGATTTAGAAGCTGAGTATGTAACTACATACTATGCATGGTGGCAACCATTACAATATACTCTTGCTATCAATGCAAATACTATAGATGGTCAACCTGGACATACTAAGACTCAAACTGGTGCAAACAGCACTACTATAAAGGTTAAGTATGATCAAAAGATTAATTCTATCGCAGCACTTCCTAACTCATACTTAGGTGGCTATGAGATGACATACTATGCTACTGCATCTGAGTGGCAGACTGGTTATGCCAAGGTAGATGGAGATACAATTTATAACTTCGCAGCAGATAATTACACTATCTATGCTCAGTATAAGCCAATACCATTTAAGGTAGAGTACTCTAAGGGTGGAGATACTGAAGTAGAAGGAACTATGGATGTACAAAACTTCATCTATGGAGAGAAGCAACAACTTACAAAAGTTGTAGAGTCAAGCATTTCAACTACATTTAAGAAGAAAGGTTACACATTTGTTAACTGGACTTATACAAATAAAGAAGCTAAGTATTACAACAACTTATCTAAAGAAGATGTAAAAAATACTTATGTAAATGAAGCTACTATTTCAAGAATTAGAGAAGCTTCAGGCAGTACAGCAATACTTACTCCAAATTGGAAAGAGCACGTTTATACTGTTAAGTTTGACCCAGGTACAACTTCAGATACTCAAAAAGTAAGTGGTACTATGACTGATATGACATTTAAGTATACTGACTCAAAGGCACTCATTGCCAATAAGTATGCTATCGTTGGTTATGACTTCAAGGGTTGGGTAGATACAAATGATTCTTCAAGAAAGTTCACAGATAGACAAATGATAACTTCACCACTTGCAGGTGAGAAGTATGGCGAAGCAGGCGATAATCAAGTTGTTACATTAAAAGCTGTCTGGGAGCCAAAGACTTATGACATATTATTTATAAGAAATGATAAGAATGCAGGTGCAGGTTCTACTATAGCATCTATAAGTGTAGCTGGCGTAGATAGAGGACAAGAGAGAATTACTATCAAGGCTACTTATGGTGAATTATATCCAAGAGCTATGTTTGCAGGATCAGCAGATCGTGTAATGGCAGTTCGTGATGGCTATGAGTTCCTTGGATGGTCACTTGAGCAAACAATACCATATAGTGAGAGAACAAGTAAGTTGATACCAACTGATGCAAGATTTGAATCAACTAATACTCTCACAGTATATGCACAATATAAACCAAAGGCAGTAACTGCAAAACTTTACGCACTTACTAGAAATGGATTATCAGCAACTTGGGTAGGCGGCGGTGCTGTAACAGATACTCCTATAGATCATACAATTTACTTTGATATGCCTTATGGTTACTCAGATGCAACTGGTCTTGAGACAACTGCTCTTGAGACAGCAAATGCAACAGGATTTGATATGGCTCGTTGGTTCGCAGCTAAGAATCCAAATGAGCCAAACCCAATCGCATCTTGGTCTACTTATGCAAAAGAATCAAGTGTTGATACAAATAAATTCTTACCTATTACAGACGGCACTACATTGTTAAGTGACTACAGTATGGTAAAAGCTGACGGTGCTGGTAACTTAACTATGACACTCTATGCATTCTGGCAAACTGGTGTAGTTCGTCTCTACTTCGTATCTACTTATTCAAATGTAATTACAAGACACGGAAATAGAGAAGTTACATATACTCAACCAATTGGACCACTTCCAACTCCAACGAGAAAGGGCTATGAATTAGAGAAGTGGATGTCATATGCACATATTGGAGATCCATATCCAGCAGATCCAGATAATGATGTAGAGATTACAAGCACTACTCCTTACTGGGATACAATCCACAGCGCGACAGCATATGCAGTATGGAGACCAAAACAATATACAGTTACATATAATATAAATGTTGACAAGACTGGAGATGTAGGAGAGATTACTTGGGATGCAAGCAGACCTCATCCAGCTTCAGGAAAAACTCATCCAATGACATATACATATGATTCAGTAGTTGCATCAACAAGTATACCTGTACCACAGAAACCAGGCTACAAGTTCTTGTACTGGAAGACTGCTGACGCTTCACCAAAACAATATAGTGCAGATGGTGAGTGGACTATGGATATTGATAATAACACCACAGAGCTCTATGCATATTGGGAAGGTGCTTCATATACAGTTACTTGGGATTTGTGGGGCGGATATAAGGGCTATGGAAGTACAACTCCATCAATCGCAACTACTATAACAAATGCAGATGGTATAACATATAATCAAGGACAACAATACGATATAGTTACATCATCAGTTACATATAAGAAACAATTTACCACAGCATTTACTAATAGAAAGATGCCAGAACTTACAAGACCTGGATATAAATTTGCAGGTTGGTTCGGTGCAAATGGAGCATTCTGGAATGACCCATCTACAGGTGCTTGGACTCCAGAAGGTAACCATGGCTATAACTATAAAGTAGAGCCAGGAACTACATTTGTAGCAGATAACACTGGAGTAGGACCTCAAGATGTAAACAATGTAAGACTCTATGCACTTTGGGTTCCAACAGAAGCAACTTTAGTATTTAACTATGATGATAGAAACAATACATTTGTAGGCAATGCACACCCTACATCAGCAAGAATCAATCAGAAACTTGTATTTGATGATCAACTTGCTGTAGAAAGAGAAGTAGGCGCTATCGCTGACGGTGTACCATCAATTATCCCATCAGTTAGAGTGTCAGGAAATATCTATAGTGAAAATGCAAATGATCCTGATCAACATGCATACCCAGAGTCACAGGCAGGTACATTGAGACAAGATACATATACTTTGAAAGAAGGATATACATTTAAGGGTTATAACACAAAGGCTGATGGTAGTGGAGTGACTGTTGCTAATGATACAGTATTTAACTTCTTAGATGGCAACAACCCAGTAGTAAATCTCTATCCACAGTTTGATGCAAATGAATTCAACATAACATTTATGACTAACACAAAGAATAACAACGGTGGCGACACTAAGAGTGGTAAGTCATACTATGATATAGAGGGTGCTACATTCACATTAAATGGCACAGACTATACAGATCCAACAAGTCTTGTAGGTATAGCAACTATGGGAGAACTTATAACTCTTCCAACAGTTACTGCTCCAGCAGGATATACATTCAAGGGCTGGTACACAAGAAACGGTGCAAACGCAGGTCTCATGGATTCTACAGGAACATGGGGTAAAGAAGTTCAAGCTGGAACTACTAAGTACGACTTGAAACTTGATAGTATAGCAAATGGATATAGTTGGAATGGAACTTCAGGCGGAACTAGTGCAGACCTTGTAAATGTAACAAGAGACATAACGCTCTTCGCTAAGTGGGAGAGAAAGAAATATTCATTAACTTGGGACGGAAATAAATTTAACGGCACAACAGATCCAGCTAATGGTTCTACAGATGTATCAGTATCTGGATACAGTGCATTTGGTACAGCATACTACGGATTACCAATCGGAGTAAATGAGAAGGGTGAGACAAGATCTCCACTTCCAACTGCTTCAAGATTTGGTTATACATTCAAGGGCTGGAACTTAGTAGGTAATGGTCTTAAGACTGCTACAGTATGTGATGCAGACACTCAATTTAAACCATTAGACACATCTGCAGGAACTACTACAGCTACAATCTTAGCTATATGGACACCAAATAATTATAATCTTGTATTAAGTGATAATAATGCAAGATATAAGGCACCAACTATAGGTAGTCAGTATACCAATGCTGCTGATCATAATAACGATAGAGAAACCATGATAAGAGATGATGGTAAAGGAACTACATTCACAGTTCCATTTGATGGAGTAATATCAGCTTCAGCAAGTATACCATCTGATCCAGCAACTATACACTTATATACAGATTATGAGGCAGGAGCTCCATACTATAGCGGATTTAACTTTACAAGATTCACATATGATGCAAATAATACAAATATCTATAGTGCAACTGATAGACTTGACAATTCAAGAAAGAACTATATAAGCGGTGATACAATTAATCTTTATGCTCAGTGGGAACCAGTTAATTACAATGTATTAATTATTAATTCGACTGATACATCAAAGAGATTGGAAATTGATGATATTGGATACAATGATCTTTGGAGCGAAGTATTATCAGGTGATGCTGTAGAAGCAGCTGGTAAAGAGTTTAAAGGATTAAGTATAGGTTCAACAGTTGGTTCAGCTATACATTATAATTTGGTAAGTGGCAAAGTTGCATTCACAAGACTTAGCAAGGATATAGCAGTAGACCCTACTACTAGTCGTATACAACTTTACTCACAATTTGACTCAGCACATTATCCTATCAACTATGTAAATGATGATGGAACAACACTTACAGTTGATACAAACATATTCCCAACATGGTACACTGTAGACGGTGATGTTGAAGGTGGTAGAAGCCATGTAACTACTATACCTGTAAGATCAGGATATAACTTCTTAGGTTGGAAGTATTCATGGGGTGACCCTACAGCAACTCACTCAGATATTACTATACCAACTGGAGCAGGAGCATTATCACCAGGCGGTATCACTATAACTGCATTCTGGGAATTAGGAACAGTTGCAATTACATACCATAAGAACGATGGTTCTGGAGTTACTTATACAGATTCTTTAGCACTTAATGGTATAACTTATATACCAGCATTCAACTGGACAAATGCTAATAATCCAAACTTAGTTATGAGTTATTGGAGTACTGAACCAGGTGGTGGTGGTACTACATATAAAATAAGTGGAACAATTACAATTTCAGCAGAATCAGGAATTAGACGATTAGATCTCTATGTAGCTTGGGCAGGTAACTCAGGTTCAGGAGGTGGCACAGGTGGATCTGGCGGTAATCAGAAAGCTATCAACGGCGGCGGATACGGCGGCGGCGGAGGCGGCGGCGGTGGCGGTGGTGGCGGCG